>NZ_JBJGYQ010000016.1:0-133394 GCF_054050075.1 Geodermatophilus sp. SYSU D00965
TCCTCGGGGACCCTCCGGGCCCCGCTCGTCGCTCGGGCGACACCGCGGCCAGGTACCCCCTGCAGCGGCGCTGAGCCCCGGCGGTCCTTCGCTCCTCGGGGACCCTCCGGGCCCCGCTCGTCGCTCGGGCGACACCGCGGCCAGGTACCCCCTGCAGCGGCGCTGAGCCCCGGCGGTCCTTCGCTCCTCGGGGACCCTCCGGGCCCCGCTCGTCGCTCGCGGACGCGTTGCCGCGCCCTGGCACTCCGCTCAGTCCTGGCGGGCGGCCTCGCGGGCGCGGGCGCGTTCGCGGCTCTCGACGAAGCGGGTGGCCTGCGCGTCGAGGCCGGCCAGGAACCCCGCGAGCTCCTCCCGGGCCTTCTCGCCGGCCGGGCCGAGGTCGGTGCGGTCGAAGACCCGCCAGGCGCGCAGCACCGGGCTGACCACCTCGTCGTGGTGCAGCCGCAGGTCGTAGATCCCCGCCTTGGCGATGAGCGTCGAGTTCCTGCGGAAGCCGGCCATCGTGGCCCCGGGCATCTCGAAGCCGACGACCTCCTTGGTCACCGCCTGCATGGCGAGGTCGGGGTCGATGTCGAACGCCGCGGCCATGAGGTTCCGGTAGAAGACCATGTGCAGGTTCTCGTCGGTCGCGATGCGGGCGAGCAGCCGGTCGGCGACCGGGTCGCCGGTGGCCCGCCCGGTGTTGCGGTGCGAGACGCGGGTGGCCAGTTCCTGGAAGGAGACGTAGGCGACCGCCTCCAGCGGCGTCTTGTCCCCGGAGTCGTACCCGAGCGTCATGTACTCCATCCGGGCCCGCTCCAGGGCGACCGGGTCCACGCCGCGGGTGACGACGAGGTAGTCGCGGAGCGCGACCCCGTGCCGGTTCTCCTCCGCCGTCCACCGGCCGACCCACTGACCCCAGGCGCCGTCCCGGCCGAAGCGGGTGGCGATCTCGCGGTGGTAGCTGGGCAGGTTGTCCTCGGTGAGCAGGTTGACGAACATCGCGGCCTTCGCGGGCTCGTCGAGCCGGGACTGCTCCGGCGACCAGTCCTCGCCGCCGAGGAAGGCGAAGTCCCGCCCCCGCGACCACGGGACGTAGTCGTGCGGGTGCCACTCCTTGGCGACGGTCAGGTGGCGGTCGAGGTTCTGGGCGACCACCGGCTCGAGCTCGTGGAGCACCGCCGCGTGGGGGGACGTGCGGGTCATGGGAGACCTCCGGTCGGTCCGTGAGCGTCGGTCGGCTCCCTGCCGGGTTCCCTGGCGGGACCGGCGTCACGCATCGGGCCTCTCCGATCGGGTGCACCGCAGGTGGGACGCGCAGAACAGCCGGTACGGAGTGGTTCTGAGTGGGACCATGGTCGAATGACCCGGATCCGTCCTGCACAGGCGTGCCCGTGAGCGAGCACGAGGACGCGACCCAGCCCATCGGGCCGGCACGGCCGCTCCCACCGCCGCACGGACCGGTCTACACCCGCGAGACCCGTGGGCGCTCCTTCTGGTCGGCGCTGGGCCTGACCGTCCTCGGCGCGATCCTGCCGGGGACGGCGTTCCTCGCCGCCGGACGCCGCAAGCTCGGCGTCGTCACGCTGGTGCTCTTCGCCCTCCTGGTCGGCGGCGCGGTCTGGCTGGCCACCGCCGGACGGCGCACCGCGGTGCAGATCGCGCTGGACTCCGCGTCGCTGGGCTGGCTGCTGGCCGGGGTCGTCGCCGTGGCGCTGCTGTGGATGGTCGTCGTCGTCGCCGGCTACCGGGCGCTGCTGCCGGAGCGCACGTCCGGCGTCCGGAAGACGCTCGGGGCGGTGGTCGTCCTGGCGCTGCTGGCCGGGATCGGGTACCCGTCGTTCCGGGCCGCCGAGGTGGCCACCGCCCAGCGCGGGCTGCTCGACGACGTCTTCGCCGACGACCGGCGGTCGGCGACGGTCGACGACACCCCCGACCCGTTCGGCGACCAGGAGCGGGTCAACGTGCTGCTGCTCGGCGGGGACGGCGGCGTCGGCCGCGAGGGCGTGCGCACCGACACCGTGATCGTGGCCAGCATCGACACCGACACCGGTGACACGACGCTGTTCAGCCTCCCGCGCAACCTCGAGGACCTGCCCTTCCCCGAGGACAGCCCGCTGGCCGAGGTCTACCCCGACGGCTTCGAGGGCGCCAACGAGGCCGACAGCCTGCTCAACGCCGTCTACCGCACCGGGCCGGCCACGCACCCCGACATCCTCGGCCCCACCGACGACCCGGGCGCGGACTTCCTCAAGCTCGGCGTCGGCGAGGCGCTCGGCCTGCACATCGACTACTTCGTGCTGGTCAACCTCGACGGGTTCAGCCGGCTGGTCGACGCGCTCGGCGGGATCACCGTCAACGTCAACTACTACGTGCCGATCAACGGGATCACCGGCGAGGAGCTGCCGGACGACTACATCGAGCCGGGGCCGAACCAGCACATGGACGGCTGGACGGCCCTCCAGTTCGCCCGCGGTCGCTACGGGCTCACCGACTACGACCGGATGGCCCGCCAGCGCTGCACCATCGACGCGATCATCGACGCCGCCGACCCGGTCACCCTGCTGCAGCGCTACCAGGAGCTGGCGGCGACGACCCAGGACATCGTGAGCACCGACATCCCGCGGTCGGCGCTGGACGACTTCGTCGACCTCGGCTTCCTGGTCAAGGACGCCGAGGTGCGCAGCGTCGTCTTCGACGACAGCGTGATCACCCCGGCCTACCCCGACTACGACCTCATCCGGCAGATCGTGCAGGACGCCCTCGCGCCGGCCCCGGCTCCGGACGACTCCACGGACGGCGCCGACGGCACCGCCGCGCCGACCCCGGCCGAGCAGACGCCGCCGCCGGCCGGCACCCCGGAGGGCGACGCCCAGGCCGTGACCGACGTCAGGGACGCCTGCGCCTACGACCCCGCGCAGGCGCAGGCCGCCCGGGACGCGGGGGAGCCGCCCAACCGGGCCGGCTGAAGCAGGACCCCGTCCAGGGGCTCGCCGTGGCCCCGTCCCGGTCCCGTCCTGAGCTCGCGAAGGGTGGGGAGGACGGGGTCCTTCAGGTGCTCGCGAGCTGGATCAGGTTGCCGCAGGTGTCGTCGAGGACGGCGGTGGTCACCGGCCCCATGGTCAGCGGCTCCTGGGTGAAGGTGACGCCCAGCCCCTTCAGCCGCTCGTACTCCGCCGGGACGTCGTCCACCGCGAACGAGGTGAACGGGATGCCGTCGGCGACCAGCGCGGCCTTGAACGGCCCGACGGCCGGGTGCCCGTCGGGCTCGAGCACGAGCTCGACGCCGTCCGGGGCCTCCGGGGAGACGACGGTCAGCCAGCGGTGCTCGCCCAGGGGCACCTCCGTCTTCTTCACGAAGCCCAGCACCTCCGTGTAGAAGCGCAGGGCCTTCTCCTGGTCGTCGACGAGGACGCTGGCGAGGTTGATGCGCACGAGTTCTCCTCAGGGGTCGATCCGCCACCGTTCGGTGATGGTCCGGAGGGGCCCGGTGTCCAGGGAGTGGAACTTGTACCGGCCCTCGCGGCGGGTCCGCACCAGGCCGGCGTCCTCGAGGACGTCCAGGTGCTGGGAGACGGCCTGGCGGGACGAGGTGAGCCCGTGCTTGGTGACCAGCCGGGCGCACAGCTCGAACAGCGTCTGACCGTCCCGCTCCTGGAGCTCGTCGAGGATCGTGCGCCGGGTCGGGTCCGCGAGGGCCTTGAACACGTCGCCCACGGCGGAACAATACGCAAGCATCTGCTTGCATGACAAGGGCCTAGGGTCGGCTCCATGAGCTCTCCCCGACCGGCGGCCCGCCGCGAGCGACAGGTGGCCCTGCTGGTGGCGGGCGTGGCCGCCGTCCTGCTGGTGTCCTCACCGACCTGGTTCGCCAGCGACCAGGCCGGCGTCGGCGTCGCGCAGCTGTTCCTCGGCGTCGTCCTCGCGGGCGTGGCCGCGTTCCTGTACCGCCGGGCGCAGCGTCGCTGACGCCGTTGCACGCCGACGTGACCGGGACCACGCTGGACCGCGTCTGTCGGCGACCGAGCGGAGGTCAGGCGTGAAGCTGGACAAGCAGGAGCTGCTCCGGGTGCTGCGCACCGAGGGCGACAACGAGACGGCGGACGAGGTCGAGGCGCAGCTGCCCGACGAGATCGACACCGACCGGGACGGCGAGGCGCTCGCCGCCGTGGGGCTGGACCGCACGCAGCTCATGGCGAAGCTCGCCGGCGGCGGGTTCGGCTCGACGCTGGCGCCCTGAGGGCAGCGGCCGCCCGCCCGCGCGTCACCGACCGCGCCAGGCGCCGCCGGCGGCCGCCGACCGCGCGTACTCCTCGAACGGCGTGGGCGGGCGGCCGGTGACCCGGCGGACGGCGTCGTCCGGCGCGTCGTCCCCGCGGGCGCGCAGGCCTGCGAAGGCGGCCAACTCCGCCTCGACCTCGGCGGGGTCACGGCCGAGGTCCAGCTGGGCGCGGCGGTACGCGGCGGGGTCGCCGGCGAAGCGCGCCGGGGGACCACCCGCTCCTTCGATGACCGCCAGCGCCTCGGCGAAGGAGAGCGCCCGCGGGCCGTGCAGCTCGTAGGTCCGGCCGCCGTGACCGTCGGTGGTCAGCGCGACCGCCGCGACCGCGGCGACGTCCCCGGCGTCGACGAACGCCTGGCGCAGGTCGCCGAGGGGCAGCGCCAGCTCGCCGGCGAGCACCGCGTCGCGGAAGAAGCCCTCGTCGAAGTCCTGGTCGAACCAGTTCGGCCGCAGCACCGTCCACTCCGCCCCCGAGGCGCGCACCGCCCGCTCGGCGTCCAGCAGCCGGCCGTCGCCCATCTCCTCGACCGCGCCGCTGGACAGCAGCACGATCCGGCGCACGCCGCTCTCCGCGGCCAGCGTCACGAACCGCGGGTCGACGGGGACGCCGTCGGGCGCCATCAGGTACACCGCCGCGACGCCGTCCAGCGCCGGTTGCCAGGTCTCCGGCGACGACCAGTCGAAGCGCGTGGCGCTGCTGCGGGACGCCGGTCGCACGGCGTGCCCGGCCGCGCGGAGGGCCTGGACCACGCGGCGCCCGGTGGTCCCGGTGGCGCCGAGGACGAGGACGGGACCGGTCATCCCCGCACCGTGGCACGGGGCACCGACAACCCCCGGTCAGCGGAGTGCGGGCAGCGAGGACTCCTCGCTCCCCGCACCCCGCTGAGCCCGGGATGTCCCGTCAGCCCACGAACGGGCGGTCGCGGGCCAGCTCCTCGCGGGCGACCGAGCGCAGGTGGACGGCGTCCGGCCCGTCGGCGATGCGCAGCGTGCGGGCGGCGGCGTAGAAACGGGCGAGCACCGTGTCGTCGCTGACGCCGGCACCGCCGTGCACCTGGATGGCCCGGTCGATGACCTCGCAGGCCACCCGCGGGGCCACGACCTTGATGCCGGCGATCTCGGTGCGGGCACCCTTGGCCCCGTACCGGTCGATGAGGTCGGCGGTCTTGAGCACCAGCAACCGGGCCTGGTCGATCTCCAGCCGGGAGAGCGCGACGAGCTCGCGGACGGTGCCCTGCTCGGCCAGCGCCCGCCCGAAGGCCACCCGGCCCTGCGCCCGGTCGACCATCAGCGCCAGGGCCCGCTCGGCCATGCCGAGGGCGCGCATGCAGTGGTGGATGCGCCCGGGGCCGAGCCGTGCCTGGGCGATCGCGAACCCGTCACCCTCGCCGGCGAGCAGGTTGCCCACCGGGACGCGGACGTCGGTGAGGACCAGCTCGGAGTGGCCGTGCTGGTCCTGGTACCCGAAGACCGGCAGGTGCCGCACGATCTCCAGCCCCGGGGTCTCCCGCGGGACCAGGACCATCGACTGCTGGCGGTGCGCCGGGCCCTGCGGATCGGTCTTCCCCATCACGATGAAGACCTGGCACCGCTCGTCGGCGGCACCGGTGGTCCACCACTTCCGGCCGTTGACGACGTACTCGTCGCCGTCCCGGACGATCGAGGTCGTGATGTTGCGGGCGTCGGACGACGCGACGTCCGGCTCGGTCATCGCGAAGCCGGAGCGGATCTCGCCGTCGAGCAGGGGCTGCAGCCAGCGCTCCTTCTGCTCGGGCGTGCCGAACAGCATCAGCGTCTCCATGTTGCCGGTGTCCGGCGCCCCGCAGTTGGTCACCTCGGGGGCGATCGTCGGGCTCCAGCCGGTGATCTCGGCGACGGAGGCGTACTCCAGGTTGGTCAGCCCGCCGAGCTCGGGGGAGAACAGGTTCCACAGCCCCCGCTTGCGCGCCTCGACCTTCAGCTCGTCGAGCACCGGCGGGTGCGCGTGGTCGTCGTGCCCGCGGGCGGCCCGCCACGCCGCGTAGACGGGCTCGGCGGGGAAGACCTGCTCGCGCATGAAGTCCCACATCCGGCCGCAGACGTCCTCGGCTCGGGCGGACAGGGAGAAGTCCATGACCGCAACGTAGAGCCCCCGACGCGGGTCACGGGGGTGGCGGGTCGTCCTCCGGTGGGGACGGCGCCAGCAGCCAGTGGCACACCAGCAGCGGCGTGGCCAGGACGGCGATGCCCAGGAGGCCGAACGCCATCGGCCCCAGGAGCACCGGCGAGAGCGCGGCGGTCAGGACGCCGGTGAGCGCCAGCCAGACCAGCACCCGCCGGCGGTCGCGCTGCGGGGCGGCCGGCTGGGGACCGGCGGACAGCAGGGCGGCCAGGTCGGGGTCCTCGCGGGCGAGGTCCTCGCCCAGGGCCCGCAGCACGGGGTCGTCGTCCACGGCGGTGCCTCCGGGAGCCGGAGCCTGCGGCGGTGCGCACGCCAGTAGGCGACCGCGTGACCGCACTGTCGAGTGCCCCTGGTCACCGTGCCCGCAGGGACCTTGGGTGGTGCCCCGGACAGGCCGGAGGCCGGGCCCCTGCTCGGGACCCGGCCTCCGGGTGCGTGGCGCGGTGTCCCGTCCTCAGACGCGGGTGGACCGGCCGCCCACGGCGCTGCGGACCGGGCCCAGCGCGATGACCAGACCGACCAGCGCGGTCAGGAGGTGCAGCACGTTGTCGGCGGCGTTGATGCTCAGGAAGTCCCAGGCCTCCCCGATGGCGATCAGGCCGTAGACGAACGCCGCGCCGTAGCCGACGGCGAGCAGCCAGCCGTAGGTGCGGGCCCCGGCGAGGGTGCGCGCCAGGAGCAGCCCGGCGATGCCGATCACGATGTGCACGACGTTGTGCATGCCGTTGATCTCGAAGCCGAGCAGGGTCTTGCCGGTGTCGTGGGCGAAGAAGCCCTCGAAGCCGGTGACGAAGAAGCCGATGATGCCGACGATCAGGTAGATCGCCCCGAAGGCCAGCGCCAGGGCCTGGGGCCAGGTCATGGCCCCCCGGCCGGTGCCGGCGTCGCCGGTTGCGGACATGGTGGTCCTCCCAGGTGTGCGCGGCCCGCCCTGTTCTGGACGGCCCGGAGCCGGAAATACCCGCAGGTCGCGATCGCTAACGGTCATCCCCGTCGAGGGGACGATCGTCACCCGACCGTGACCTGCCGGTCCGGTCCCGTCACCCGGGTGTTCGGCTCCGCCCCGCCGACCGGTTCAGCGCGGCGTCGGCTTGGGGCGCCGGACGACGAACGGGCCGATCGCCAGCAGGTCGACCGGGGCCGAGCCGAAGCACTCCAGGGCGTCGCGCGGGTCGTCGACCATCGGCCGGCCGGCGGTGTTCAAGCTCGTGTTGACCACGACCGGCAGCCCGGTGCGCCGCTCGAAGCACTCGAGCATGCGGGCGACCAGCGGCTCCTCGGCCCGGTCCACGGTCTGGATGCGCGCCGTCCCGTCGACGTGGGTGACCGTGGGGATGCGGTCCCGCCACTCGGGGGCGACGTCGTGCACGAAGAGCATGTAGCGCGACGGGATCGGGCCCCGGCTGAAGATCTGCGGCGCCCGCTCGGCCAGGACCATGGGCGCGACCGGGCGGAACTGCTCGCGGCCCTTGACGTTGTTCATCCGCTCGAGGTTGGCCTCGTACCCGGGGTGGGCCAGCAGTGACCGGTGGCCCAGCGCGCGCGGGCCGTACTCGCTGCGGCCCTGGAACCAGGCGACGATCCCGTTGTCGGCCAAGACGGCGGCGACGGCGTCGGCGACGTCGTGCGGCCGCTCGTAGTCGATCGCGGCCGTCCGCAGCCACTGCTCGATCTCGTCGTCGGACCAGCCGCGGCCCAGGTCGGCGCCGGGCATCGGCTCGGTCTGCTCGCCGAGCACGCGGGCCACGTGCAGGGCGCTGCCCAGGGCGGTGCCGGCGTCACCGGCGGCCGGCTGCACCCACACGTCCTCGAACGGGGTCTCGGCGTAGATGCGGGTGTTGGCGACGCAGTTCAGCGCCGTGCCGCCGGCGAGGGTCAGCGTGCGCTCGCCGGTCTGCTCGTACAGCCACCGGGCCAGGTCGAGCATGACCTCCTCCAGCCGCTGCTGGACGGAGGCGGCGAGGTCGGCGTGGTCCGGGGTCCAGTCGTCGCCCTTGCCCAGCCGGGGCGCGAACTCGGAGAAGTCGATCCGCTCGGTGCGGAAGCCGCCGTCGTCGGTGGCCCGGATGAGCTCGGTGAGCTCGCCGAGGAACCGCGGCTTGCCGTACGAGGCCATCGCCATGACCTTGAACTCGTCGCTGCTGCGCAGGAAGCCCAGGTGGTCGGTGAGCTCCTCGTACATCAGGCCGAGGGAGTGCGGCAGCGCCTGGCCGGCCAGGACCTCCAGCTGCCCGTCGACGTAGCGGCCGGCCAGGTGGCTGTGCGCCTCACCGCGGCCGTCGAGCACGAGCACCGCGTTGGACGGCGTGGGGGCGGCCAGCCCGGCGGAGGCCGCGTGCGCCACGTGGTGCTTGACGAAGCGGACCTTGGCCGGGTCGAGGCCGGGCAGCGCGTGGGCGAGGAACTCCGGTGCCTTCTCCGCGTACATCTTCCGCATGACGTCGCCGGGGTCGTTCAGCCCGGACTCCTCCGGCGTCCCCATCAGGGCGGGGTCGAAGGAGTAGGCGACCGCGTCGAGCTCCTCGGGGTGGATGCCGGCCTCGGCGAGGCACCACGCCGCCGACAGCTCCGGCAGCTCCCAGGCGCTCCACGGCAGGGGACGCTTGCCGTGCTTGCGACGGCTGAAGCGCTCCTCCTCCGCGGCGGCCACGATGCGGCCGTCGACGACGAGCGCCGCTGCGGGGTCGTGGTAGATCGCGTTGATGCCGAGGACCTTCACCCGTGTACTCCTCCCGCCGGGCGGCGACCGCCCGATCCGTCGTTGTGTTGATCATCGAGCCGGTGACCTTGGTCCGCATGGCGAACGGCCCAGGTCACCCGACCGTGCGCCTCCGGCCCCGTCCCGGGCCCGCCCTGGGCTCGCGAGGCGGGGGAGGGTCTCCTTCAGTCGCGGCGGCGCAGCAGGTCGTGCTCGGTGACCGCGGCCAGGGCGAGGGTCTTGTAGCCGACCTCCTCGAAGAGGACGACGACCCGGTCGTCCTCCACCCGCATGACCACGCCCGGACCCCACTCGGCGTGCTCGACGGGCGTCTGCGCCGGGAACGGGGTGTCGTCGTCGGCGGACGGCTGCTCCTGGGACAGCCCGGCAGAGCAGTTGTCGCAGTTGCCGCACGGCTTCTCCAGCTGCTCGCCGAAGTAGCCGAGCAGGAACTGCCGCCGGCACTCGGTGGTCTCGGCGTAGCCGCGCATCATCTCGACCCGGCTCTGGTCGACCCGCTCGTGGTGCTCGGCCAGCTCGTGCGCGGCCGAGGCGGCCTCCCCGGGGCTCGGCGCGCCCTCGGCCGGGTGGGCGGCGCCCTCGTCGTCGAGCACCACCGCCGACACCTGCTCGAGCAGGTTCAGGTCGCGGGCCAGCGGGGTGGCGCCCCGGCCGGTCTCCTCGCGCAGCTGCTTGACGTCGACGCCGTCCTCGATGCCGGCGACCTCGGCGGCGGCGACCAGGCCGGCCACCTGCTGCAGCTCCTCCTCGGCCGGGATGCCGGCGGCGAAGAACTTGCGGACGCCGAGGTCCTCCTGCCGGTACACCAGCACCGCCAGCGCCGGCTGCCCGTCGCGGCCGGCGCGGCCGATCTCCTGGTAGTAGCTGTCGACGGAGTCGGCCGGCTCGGCGTGGACGACGAAGCGGGTGTCGGGCTTGTCGATGCCCATGCCGAAGGCGGTCGTGGCGACGACGACGTCGAGCTCGTCGTCCATGAACGCCCGCTGGGTCTCCTCGCGGTCGGCCTTGCGCAACCCCGCGTGGTAGGGCGCCGCCCGCAGCCCGCGCTCGGTGAGCTCGGTGGCGATCTCCTCGGTGCCCTTGCGGGTGGCGCTGTAGACGATGCCCGGCGTCCGCCCGTCGCCGACCTCGGCGAGCACGCGGTCGAGGACCGCCTGCTGCTTGCCGTGGGCGTCGGCGTGCTGCTCGACCTCCAGCCGGATCTCCGGACGGTCGAAGCCGGCGACGACGGTCCGCGGGTCGCGCATCGCCAGCCGCTCGAGGATCTCCGCGCGCACCGGCGGCGCCGCGGTCGCGGTGAGCGCCAGCACGGTGGGGTGCCCGAGCTGCTCGACGACCGCGCCCAGCCGCAGGTAGTCGGGGCGGAAGTCGTGCCCCCAGGCGGAGACGCAGTGCGCCTCGTCCACCACGAACAGCGCCGGGTGCGCCTCGGCGATCGCCTCCACCACCTCGGGCTTGGCCAACTGCTCGGGGGCGAGGAACAGGTAGCGGACCGTTCCGTCCGCCAGGCCCTCCAGGGCGGCCCGCTGGTCACCGGCCGACAGGGCCGAGTTCAGCTGCGCGGCCTGCCCGTCGAGGCCGTCGAGCTCCTCGAGCCGGCCGACCTGGTCGCGCTGCAGGGCGATGAGCGGGGAGACGACCAGCACCGGGCCGTCCGCGAGCTGGCCGGCGACCTGGTAGACCGCGGACTTGCCGGCGCCCGAGGGCAGCACCGCGAGGGTGTCGCGCCCCTCGACCACCGCCTTCATCGCCTCCTCCTGGCCGGGCCGGAACTCCTCGATGCCGAGGAGGTCGCGAGCCACCGCGCGGATGCGGCGGGTGCGGACGGAGGGGGACGCCCCGGCGGGGTGGTCCTCGTTGCTGCGGGGCACCGGCTCCCGCTGCCCGGGGGCCGAGGTCGGCAAACGGAACGCCGGTGTGCTGTGTCGCGCACCGCGTCCCTGCGGGGCAGCCGGTGCGGTCACCGCAACCACGAGCGGCGGGACCCGACGTCGGCGGAGTCCGCGGCGGCCCGGCCGGCGTACCAGCCCGCAGGGTCCATCGACGCCCGGCTGCGGCTGGTGCGCACCCGGGGGAACAGCTCGGTGAAGGCCTCGTCCACCGCCTCCTGCCGCGAGCGCAGGACCGGCAGCAGGTCCACGCCGTGCTCCGCCGCCGCGCTGGACGTGGCCCGCTCGCGGCTGGTCCGCAGCCGTTCGCCGATGCGGCCCGCGTAACCCAGCAGGAACGCCCGCCGGAAGGAGCGGGACGCCGATCCCCGCGCCGCGGACCGCTCGGCCGCCGCGAGGGCCGGGCCCGCCTGCAGCAGCAGGGAGGTGAACAGCAGCTCGACCGCGTCGAGGTCGGAGGGGATGCCGACCAGGTTGGCGATGGCCAGGCTCCGGTACCAGACCAGCCGCACGTCGTTGGCGTCCGCGACCGCCCCGAGCAGCTGCACCTTGGCCCGCACGTACGGGTCGTCGACGTGCACCCGCCGGGTGCCGACCACCGCCCGGGCCGGGCCGGGGCGGCCCGAGTCCAGGAGCGCGGCGTCGACCGCGTGCCGGGCCATCAGCTCCTGCGCCTTGGCGGTGAGCGCCTCGGCCTCCTCCGGGAACTCCGTCGACTCCGCCTTGGCCAGCAGGCTTCGGATGCGCCGCAGCAGCCGTGCGTCGGCGGCGGCCGGGGCGGGCTCCGCGCGGCGGGTCTCCGTGCCCCATCGGGAGGGCGGCGGCACCAGCCGGTCGATCCGGGGGAGCGTGCGCAGGACGCCGGCCACGTGCAGCACACCGCGCCAGGCCTCGGCGGCGGGGCGGCTCTCGGCCCGGTGCCAGGCGGCGACGACGTCCCCGTCGCCCGGGTCGAGGGCGCCCAGCTCGCGCAGCTGGGACACCCACGGCTCGGGCGCCCGCGCGGCGGCGTCGGTCCGCCGGGCGTCCTCGGCGAGCAACGCGACGGTCAGCCGCGCCGCTCGGCCGGCCGCCTGGCGGCGCACCGCGTGCACCACGTCGGCCGGCTGCCACCCCCGCTCCCAGGCCTCGGCGAGGGCGGAGAGCAACGCCCGGGTCGCCCGGCCGGCGGCGTCGACGGCGGGGTCTCGCGCGGCCAGCACGGCGGCCGTCTCGTCGGCGTCGCGCGGGTCGTCGAGCCAGTGGCCGGCGAGGAGCAGGTCGCGCAGCCAGGTCTCGTCCGCAGTCGTCGTCCCCATGCCGGGCATGCTCCCCCGCCGCCGCCCCGGAGGCCGGTCGCGCCTGTGGACGACGCCGGGCGGTCCACAGATCCGCGCCTGCGCCTCTGTTGACGGGAGAGGACCGCAGCCGCGGCTAGGCTCGGCCCGTGGCCGCCTCCTACCGCATCGCCGAGGCAGCCGCGCTGCTCGGCGTGAGCGACGACACCGTGCGCCGCTGGATCGACAGCGGCCGCCTGCCCGCCCGCCGCGACGGCGGTGGCCCGGCCCAGGTCGACGGCGCCGAGCTGGCCCGGGTCGCCACCCGGCTGCACGAGGCGCCCGAACCCGGCACCACGCGGCACTCCTCGGCCCGCAACCGGCTCACCGGCATCGTCACGCGCGTCCTGCGGGACACGGTCATGGCCCAGGTGGAGATCCAGGCGGGGCCGTTCCGGGTGGTCTCGCTGATGTCCCGCGAGGCGGCCGACGAGCTGGGCCTCGACGTCGGCGTCCGGGCGGTGGCGACGGTCAAGGCCACCCAGGTCAGCGTCGACGTCCCCTGATCCGGCAGTCGCGGACGAGTCCCGGCCAGATCGCGCGCGTCTGCGGATCGCAGTGCGCTACGGTCCCGCAGACGCGGACACGCCTGTCCGGGAACGTGGAGGTCCGATGAACACGCGCGTCCCAGTGGTGCTGACGCTCGCGGCCACGCTGGTGCTCTCGGCGTGCGGCGGGTCGGACGACGGCGTGGCGGCGCCCGTTCCGGCCACGGACGACGGGCTCAGCGGGACGCTCACCGTCTTCGCGGCCGCCTCGCTCACCGACGTCTTCACCGAGCTGGGCGACCGGCTCGAGCAGGACGCCCCGGACCTCGACGTCCAGTTCAACTTCGCGGGCAGCTCCGCGCTCGCCACGCAGCTCACCCAGGGAGCCCCGGCCGACGTCTTCGCCTCGGCCGACGAGACCCAGATGCAGGTGGTGACCGATGCCGGGCTGCAGGCCGCCGACCCGACGGTGTTCACGTCGAACGTCCTGCAGATCGCCGTCCCCGCGGGCAACCCCGCCGGCGTGACCGGGCTGGCCGACTTCGGGCGGGAGGACCTCACCCTCGCGATCTGCGCACCGGAGGTGCCGTGCGGGGCCGCCGCCGAGGACGTCCTCGCCGCCGCGGGGGTCACCGCCGTGCCCGACACCCTGGAGGAGGACGTGCGGGCGGCGCTGACCAAGGTGGAGCTGGGCGAGGTCGACGCCGCGCTGGTCTACACCACCGACGTCACCGCGGCCGGCGACGCCGTCGAGGGGCTGGACTTCCCGGAGGCCGAGGACGCGGTCAACGACTACCCGATCGTGACGCTGGCCGACGCCCCCAACCCCGCGGCCGCGGCCGCCTTCGTCGACCTGGTGCAGTCCGGGGAGGGGCAGCAGGCGCTCGCCGACGCCGGCTTCCGGACCCCGTGAGCCGCCGGGAGGCCGGGGTCCCGCTGCCGCTGCTGGTCCCGGCGCTGATGGCGGTCGTCTTCCTCGTCCTGCCCCTGGTCGGCCTGGTCGTCCGGGCGCCGTGGGGCGAGCTGTGGCCGCAGCTGACCTCGCCGGCCGTCGGCGAGGCGCTGCGGCTCTCGCTGGTCTCGGCGACGCTGGCCACCGCGGTCTCGCTGGTGCTCGGGGTGCCGCTGGCCTGGGTGCTGGCCCGCTCCCGCGCCCGGGGGCGGTCGGTGCTGCGCGCCCTGGTCACCGTGCCGCTGGTGCTGCCGCCGGTGGTCGGCGGCGTCGCGCTGTTCCTCGTCCTGGGCCGGCAGGGGATCGTCGGCCGGTGGCTGGACTCGGCCTTCGACGTCACCATCCCGTTCACGACGACCGCGGTGGTCATCGCGGAGACGTTCGTGGCGATGCCGTTCCTCGTCATCAGCGTCGAGGGGGCGCTGCGCGCGGCCGACGCGCGCTTCGAGGACGCCGCGGCCACCCTCGGCGCCGACCGCTGGACGACGTTCCGCCGGGTCACCCTCCCGCTGGTGGCGCCGGGCATCGCGGCCGGCGCGGTGCTGTGCTGGGCCCGCGCCCTGGGCGAGTTCGGCGCCACGATCACCTTCGCCGGCAACTTCCCGGGGACGACGCAGACCATGCCGCTGGCCGTGTACCTGGCGCTGCAGCGGGACCCGGAGGCGGCGATCGTCCTCTCGCTCGTGCTGCTGGTGGTCTCGCTGGCCACGCTGCTGCTCCTGCGTGACCGCTGGCTGTCCCGCGCCGGGGCCGCCGCGTGAGCCTGGCGGCCTCGATCACCGTGGCCCGCGGCGCGCTCACCGTCGGCGTCGACCTGGAGGTCGCCGACGGGGAGGTGCTCGCCGTCCTCGGGCCGAACGGGGCGGGCAAGTCCACGCTGCTGCGGGTGCTCGCCGGCCTGCTCCGTCCCGACGGGGGCCGGGTGGCCGTCGACGGCCGCGACGTGTGGGACGACGTCCCCGCCGGCGTGCACGTGCCCGCGCACGAGCGCCGCCTCGGCATGGTGTTCCAGGACCACCTGCTCTTCCCGCACCTGACGGTCACCGACAACGTCGCCTTCGGCCTGCGCACCCGGGGCGTCCGCAAGGCCGCGGCGCGTGCGGCGGCGGGGGAGTGGCTGGCGCGGGTGGGCCTCGAGGGCCTCGGCGACCGCCGTCCCGGGCAGCTGTCGGGCGGTCAGGCGCAGCGGGCCGCGCTCGCCCGGGCGCTGGTCGGCGACCCCGCCGTCCTGCTGCTCGACGAGCCGCTGTCGGCGCTGGACGCCCGCACCCGGCTCACCGTCCGCGCCGAGCTGCGCCGGCACCTGGCCGGCTTCGGCGGCAGCACCGTCCTGGTCACCCACGACCCGGTCGACGCCATGGCACTGGCCGACCGGGTGGTCGTCGTCGAGGAGGGGCGGGTGGTCCAGGCCGGGACGCCGGCCGACGTCAGCCGGCACCCGCGCACCGACTACGTGGCCCGGCTGGTCGGGCTGGCGCTGCTGCCGGGCACCGGCGCGGGCACGTCGGTGCGGCTGGACGGCGGCGGCACGGTGGCGGTGGCCGAGGAGGCGGCGGGGCCGGTGTTCGTCGCCGTCCGGCCCGAGTCGGTCGCGCTGTACCTCAGCGCCCCGCACGGCAGCCCGCGCAACGTCTGGTGCCTGCGGCTGGTGTCGGCGACCCCGCACGGGGCCACGGTGCGCTGCGAGCTCGACGGCGAGGTGCCGCTGGTCGCCGACGTCACCGCGACCGCCTTCGCGGAGCTGGGCCTGGCGCCGGGGTCGCAGGTGTGGGCGGCGGTGAAGGCCTCCGAGGTCGCCGTCTACGCCCGCTGAGAGGCTGGCCCCATGAGCGCAGTCGCGGGTCTCGTCCTCGCCGCCGGCGGCGGCCGCCGCTACGGGATGCCCAAGGCGCTGGCCGAGTACGAGGGCAGCCTGCTGGTGGAGCGGGCGGTCCGGACGGCACGGGAGGTGTGCGACCCGGTGCTCGTCGTCCTCGGCGCCCGCGCGGTCGACGTCTGGCGGACCGCCGACCTCGACGGCGCGACGGTGCTGGCCAACCGAGACTGGGAGACCGGCATGGCCTCGTCCCTCCGCACCGGCCTGGAGGGGCTGCGCGGCTGGCCGGGACGCGTCGACGCGGCCCTCGTGCTGCTGGTCGACATGCCGGGCATGACCCCGGCCGCGCTGTCCCGGATGGCGCAGCACGCCGCGCCCGACGCGCTCGCCGTCGCCACCTACGACGGCGTCCGCGGGCACCCGGTGCTGCTCGGACGGGAACACTGGGCCGGCGTCGGGGAGACGGCGACCGGCGACGAGGGCGCCCGCCGCTACCTGGCCGCCCACGAGGTCACCGAGGTGGACTGCACCGGCCTGGCCGACCCCACCGACCTCGACGTCCCGCCGGGGAGCGACCCCTCCGGGGTACCGTCGGCGCCGTGATCGCCCGGGTCGTGGACACGCCGCTGTCGGTCGCCGAGCACGAGGACGCCGTGGCCGACAAGGCCGCCGGCGCGGTCGTGTCCTTCGCCGGTGTGGTGCGCGACCACGACGGCGGCCGCTCGGTGACCGAGCTGGAGTACGTCGGCCACCCCACGGCGCAGGAGGTCATCGTCGAGCTGGCCGAGGAGTTCGCCGCCCGGCCCGAGGTGCACGCCGTGGCGGTGTCGCACCGCGTCGGGATGCTCGGCATCGGCGACGTCGCGCTGGCCTGCGCGGTCAGCGCCTCGCACCGCGGCCAGGCGTTCGCCGCGTGTGCCGAGCTCGTCGACGAGGTGAAGAAGCGGCTGCCGATCTGGAAGCGGCAGGTCTTCACCGACGGCGAGGAGGAGTGGGTCGCCTGCCCCTAGGGCGTGCCCGGGGCCTTCAGGAGTCGACCAGCACGACCTCGTACCGGTCCGCGGTGGGCGGGATCCCGGTGTCGAACTTGGCGTTCACGACCGCGAGCCGGTGGTCGAACCAGACGGCCGTGGACGGGGTCTGGAAGGCGTCGTCGGTGATCACCTCCTCGACCGTGCCGGAGGTCAGGTCGCGGCTGAGCCGGACCTGGGTCACCTGGTTGCTGTTCTGCACCGCCCAGAGGTCCCGGCCCCTCGACACGATGCCGTCCACGCCCGGCACGCCGACCCCCTCGATCACCGCGCTGCCGCCGGTCTCCGGGTCCACGGTGAGCAGCTGTCCCCGGCCGGAGTGCGCGACGACCAGGGTGTCGCCGTCCCGGGTGGCGACGATGCCGTTGAGGTTGAACTGCCCGCTGGTGTCGGCCGCCGGGCCGCTGAGCTCCAGCGTGCTCGGCCCCCCCGGTTCGCCGTCGCGGTCGACCGGCACGAAGAACAGCGCGGCGCGGCGGCTGTCGGTGAACCAGGCGCCCTCGTCGGTGACGGTCACGTCGTTGATCGCGGTGGTGGGCGGGGCGGCGTCCGCGGGGGACGGGGGAGTGAGCTGGTGGGTCGCGACCGTGTCCCCGCTCCCGGCGTCGTACACGTACGCCTGGCCGGTGAAGCCCCCGGCGACGAACAACAGCCCGTGCCGGCGGTCGACGGTCATGCCGACGGCCATCCGCTGCTCCTCGTCCGGGACGTCGATGAACAGCTCGGCGGTCCCCTCCTCCAGGTCGCCGCGGAAGACGTCGCCGCGGAAGAGGTCGCCGGCGTAGAACGTGGCGCCCCAGCGGGCGATCCCCTCGGCGGAACTGGCCCCGGGCAGCACGATGACGTCCTCCGCCGGGGCGGCGACCGCCGGGCCGCCGGTGCCGACCACGAGGGCGAGGACGGCACCCAGCGTGACCATCGGGGATCGGGGGAGCGCGGACCTGGGCATCGGGGCCTCCTGGTCGCAGCCGCGAGGGGCGGCCGGGACCGAGACGTGGGTCCCGGCCGCCCCACGATGGCACCGCCCGACCGCCCGGGGAAGGGACCTCCGGGCGGTCGGGGACGGCGTCGACGAGGGAGCTGACCGGGTGCCCGCCGGGTGTTCCGCGGTCAGCGGAGCACCGAGCCCGGGGGTGCCGGCGGCGGTGGCGGGTCCGGGACCATCCCGGTGGCCATGAGCGTGCTGAGCATCCGGGCGACCAGCTCCACCAGGGGCAGGTCGCGGGCCGCGCTGCGCGGTTTGGCCCGGAAGCCGATGGCGCACACGGTGCCGAACAGCTCGCCGTCCGCCGTGACCAGCGGGACACCGAGGTAGGCGGCCACCCGCTGGACCGGTCCGAGCGAGCGCGAGGCGTACTCCGGGACGGCGGCGGTCACGGTGGCCACCCGCGGCGCCTCGCCGGAGACCATCAGCCGGCAGAAGCTCTCCTCCCACGGCAGGGACGCGCCCCGCGGCAGCACGTCCGTCGGGAAGGCGTGCAGCACCACCTGCCGCCCGTCGACGACGCGCGTGACGACGCAGACGTCCCACCCGAGCTGCTCGTGCAGGAACCTCAGCGCGCCGCAGGCGACGCCGCCGAAGTCGCGCCAGGGCGCCATGTCGGCGATCCCCGGTCCGGCAACCACGTGCTCCGCCATCCCCCCGGGCCCCTTCCGGTCACCGGGCCGCGCCCGGCGACGTCCCTCAGTGGTCCTGGTCGGTCCCGGGACCGGGCCGCCGGTGCGCGGCCTCCTCGCGCTCGGCCGCCTCCTCCTCGGCCTCGCCCTCCAGGCGCCGGGCCTCACCGGCGACCTGCGCGGCGGCGTCCCCGTGCGACTCGCCGTAGACCTCCTCGGCCCGGCCGAGGAGCTCCTCGGCCTTCGCCCTGGCCCTGTCCCAGATGCTCATGCACCCATTCTCGACCGTCGGCGCGCTCCCGGCGGGTCAGCGGTGCACGGCGTCCCGGATCTCGCCGACCAGCTCCTCGAGGATGTCCTCCAGCGCGACCACGCCGAGCACCACGCCGTCCTCGGTGACCGCGGCCAGGTGCGCGCCGCCGGCCTGCATGGCCTGCAGCGTGGTGCGCAGGTCCCCGGTGGCCGGCACGCGGGGCAGGGGGCGGGTGATGGCGGCGACCCGGACGTCGGCGTCGCCGTCGGCCACCAGCACGTCCTTGACGTGGACGTAGCCGACGAGCCCGCCGCCGCGCACCACGGGGAACCGGGAGAAGCCGGTGCGGGCGGCGGCGCGCTCGACGGCGAGGGCGCCGTCCTCCCAGCGCACGGTGGTCAGCCGGTCGCGGGGGATGAGGACCGAGCGGGTGTCGCGGTCCTCGAGGGTCAGGGCGCCGGTCAGCAGGTCGTGCTCGCGCTCGTCCAGCAGCCCGCCGGCCCGCGACTGGTCGAGCAGCCCGGCCACCTCGTCGCGTGTGAAGGAGCTGGTCACCTCGTCCTTGGGCTCGACCCGCAGCAGCCGCAGCACGGCGTTGGCCAGCGCGTTGAGCGCGCCGATCACCGGCTCCAGCACCCGCACGACCGTGGCGAGGGCGGGCGCGAGGGCCAGCACCGCGCGGTCCGGGCCGGCCAGGGCGAGGTTCTTGGGGACCATCTCGCCGATCACCACGTGCAGCGCGACGACGGCGAGCAGCGCGATCGCGAAGGCGATCGGGTGCACCAGCACCTCGGGCACGCGCAACGCGTCGAACACCGGCTCGAGCAGGTGCGCGACGGCCGGCTCGCCGATGGCGCCCAGGCCCAGCGAGCACACCGTGATGCCCAGCTGCGCGCCGGCCATCATCAGCGACACCCGCTCCATGGCGGCCAGCGTGGTGCGGGCGCGGCGGGAGCCGGCCTCGGCCAGCGGCTCGATCGACGAGCGCCGCGCGGAGACCAGCGCGAACTCGGCGCCGACGAAGAACGCGTTGGCCAGCAGCAGGACGACGGCGACGAGCACCCCGACCCAGTCACCCACGGAGGTCCTCCTCGGCGCCGAGCGCGCCGACCAGCGCGCGGTCGACGCGGGTGCCGTCGAGGCGCTCGACCTCGACCCAGACGCCACCCGGGTGCCCGTCGGCCTCTGCCGCCAGCTCCGGCGGCAGCTGCCGCGCGGCGGTGACCCGGTCGCCCTGCTCGGGGATGCGGCCGAGCCGGTGCAGCACGAGGCCGCCGATGGTCTCGTAGTGCCGGTCGGTGGGGACCGGCAGCCCGGTGAGCGCGCTGACCTCGTCGGGGCGCAGCAGCCCGGACACCGACCACACGCCGTCGCCCCGCTCGACGACCTCGGCGGTGACCGCCGCGTCGTGCTCGTCGGAGACGGCGCCGACCAGCTCCTCCACCAGGTCCTCGACGGTGACGACGCCGTCGGTGCCGCCGTACTCGTCGATCACGACGGCCATCTGCAACCCACCCCGGCGCAGGTCGACCAGCAGGTCGTCGAGCGGGCGGGAGGTGGGCACGAACAGCGGCGGCACCATCACCCGCTCGACCGGCACCGTCGCCCGCTGGTCCCGCGGCACGGCGAGCGCGTGTTTCACGTGGACCATCCCGTGCACGTCGTCCGCGCCGGAGCCGGAGACGACCGGGAACCGCGAGTGCCCGGACTCCCGTGCCGCGGTGAGGACGGCGGCGACCGGGGCGCCCGCGGGCACGGTGGTCATCCGGGTGCGCGGTGTCGAGACGTCGCTGGCCCGCAGCTCACCGAAGGCCAGCCCGCGCTCGAGCAGGGTCGCCGTCCCGGCCGGCAGCGTGCCCACGGTGCGCGAGCGGCGGACCAGCGAGGTGAGCTCCTCCGGCGACCGGGCGGAGGCCAGCTCCTCCTGCGGCTCGACGCCGAAGACCCGGCGCAGGATGCCGTCGGCCGCGCCGTTGAGCACCCGGATGACCGGCGACGCGGCGCGCGTGAAGCCGCGCTGGAAGCCGGACACGGCCTCGGCCACCCGGAGCGGCTGGGCGAGGGCCAGGTTCTTGGGCACCAGCTCGCCGAAGACCATGGTGAGCACGGTCGCCAGGACCAGCGCCAGGGTGATCGAGACCGACCGCGCGGCGGCGCCGGACAGGCCCAGGTCGCCCAGCGGGCCCTCGAGCAGCGCGGCGATCGAGGGCTCGGCGACGAAGCCGATGGCCAGGTTGGTGACGGTGATGCCCAGCTGGGCGCCGGACAGCTGGGTGGAGAGTGTCCGCAGCGCGGACAGCGCCGTGCCGGCCCGGCGGGAGCCCGCCTCGGCCGCCCGCTCCACGGTCGCCCGGTCGACGGTGACCAGGGCGAACTCGAAGGCGACGAAGCCGGCGCAGGCGAGGACGAGCAGGACGCCGACGACGACGAGCAGCCACTCGGTCATCGGGGGGTCCGCGCGGGCGGGCTCAGCAGGCGTTCAGGGCAGGGGGGATGGTGAGGCAGCGCCTGCACGAGTGGGGGATCAACCTCCGGCGAACGGGGGCAGCACGTCGACGACTGCCCCGGGCTGCAGGACCAACGAGCGGTCCCGCGTCTGCGTTCCGTCGACGAGGAACGAGCAGGCGGTGAGCACCCGCTCCAGCTTCTCGCCGTGGGTGTCGACGATCTGCCCGACCAGCTCCTGCAGGGTGCCGGCGCTGCGTTCCTCGGTGTCGACGCCGGCCGCCGCGCGGGCGCCGGCGAAGTACCGGACCGTGACCATGGAGTGCTCAGCCCCCGATGGCCGACATGGGCCGGGAGGGCTGCAGGAAGCTGGGGTCGTCGATGCCGTGCCCGGGCAGCTTGCCGAGGGTGGCGATCCGCCAGCGGTCGGCGAGCTCCTCGTCCGAGGCGCCGTCGCGCATCGGCGTCCGCAGGTCGGACTCCTCGCGGGCGAACAGGCAGTTGCGGACCTGCCCGTCGGCGGTCAGCCGGGTGCGGTCGCAGGTGCCGCAGAACGAGCGGGTCACCGAGGCGATGACGCCGACGGTGGCCGGTCCGCCGTCGACCAGCCAGCGCTCGGCCGGCGCCGAGCCCCGCTCCTCGGTGTCGGGGGTGAGCCTGTGCGCGGCGGAGAGCCGCTCGAGGATGTCCTCCGCGGTGACCATCCGGCCGCGGGTCCAGGCGTGGTGGGCGTCGAGCGGCATCTGCTCGATGAACCGCAGCTGGTAGCCGTGCTCCAGGCAGAAGTCCAGCAGCGGGACGGCGTCGACCTCGTTGATGCCGTGCAGCAGGACGGCGTTGACCTTGACGGGAGTGAGCCCGGCGGCCTGCGCGGCGGCGAGGCCGGCGAGGACGTCGTCGAGTCGGTCGCGGTACGCGAGCTGCTTGAACCGGTCGCGGTCGAGGGTGTCGAGGCTGACGTTGATCCGGTCCAGGCCGGCCTCCGCCAGCGCGGGGGCGACGCGGGCGAGGCCGATCGCGTTGGTGGTGAGGCTCACCTCGGGACGCGGGCTCAACCGGGTGGTGGCCTGGACGATGCCCACCAGGCCCGGGCGCAGCAGCGGCTCGCCGCCGGTGAAGCGGACCTCGCGGATCCCCAGCTGCTCGACGCCGATGCGGACCAGGCGGACGATCTCGTCGTCGGTCAGCACCTCGACCTTGGGCAGCCAGTCCAGCCCCTCGGGGGGCATGCAGTAGGTGCAGCGCAGGTTGCACCGGTCGGTGAGGGAGACCCGCAGGTCGGTGGCGACACGGCCGTGCCGGTCCACCAACCCGCCGGTACCGGGGACCGGGTCCGGGCGGCGCACCACCGGGTCGGGCAGCGGCGTCGTCGAGGTCACGCCCCGAATGTAGTGGCGGGAGCCGACATCGCGCCGCCGTCCGGCGCGGGACCGGTCCGCGCGGAAACCGGCGGCGGCCCGTCGGTCGCCGTTGCTACGGTCGGCGGGCCACCCGAGAGTCCGGCGGGCTCACCCCGCACTCGCCTGTGGCCAGGAAGCGCGAGAAGTCCGTGTCACCCCGCACCGTGTTCGCTCCGTACGCCCGTCTGTTCGCCGT
Source organism: Geodermatophilus sp. SYSU D00965 (assembly GCF_054050075.1). Lineage (NCBI taxonomy): Bacteria > Bacillati > Actinomycetota > Actinomycetes > Geodermatophilales > Geodermatophilaceae > Geodermatophilus > Geodermatophilus sp. SYSU D00965. The sequence goes on from NZ_JBJGYQ010000016.1 coordinate 22,545, forward strand.
GCCCGGCTCGGTGGCGTTCTCCTTCGCCGGCTGGGTCGCCCGGTTGCCCATCCCCATGCTCGGTCTCGGTGCCGTGCTCCTCGTGGCTGGGAAGACCGGCAGCTACGGGCTGGCCGGCGCGGTCTCGGGCACCCTGGCACTGAGCTTCTCCGTCGCCAGCCCCCAGTGGGCCCGCGCGATGGACCGCCGCGGCCAGGGCGCCGTGCTGCGCTGGGCGATGACTGCCTACCTGCTCTCCGGGGTGGGCTTCGTCGCCGCGGTGACCGCCGGGGCACCCCGCTGGTCGTGGTTCCTGCTGGCCGCGGTCTGCGGCGCCAGCGGGCCCAACATCGGCTCGCTCGTGCGGGCCCGCTGGGCGGCGGCGCTCGAGGACGCCCGCGGGCGGCAGACCGCCTTCGCCCTGGAGGCCGTGGTCGACGAGGTCGTCTTCGTCGTCGGCCCGCCGCTGGTCACCCTGCTCGCCACGCTGGTCGCCCCGCCGGTCGGCTTCCTCACCGGCATCGTCCTGGGCTCGGTCGGCGGCTTCTGGCTGGCCGGCCAGCGCGCCACCGAGCCGGCCGTGCACGAGCCCGACCCCGCCTCGCCCACCCGCAGGTGGGCCGCCCTCAACGCCACGGTCCTGGTGGTCTCGGCGACCTACGTCGCGGTCGGGGGCGTGTTCGGCGCGGTGGACGTCGTCGTGGTGGGCTTCGCCGCCGCGGAGGGCGTCCCGGCGCTGGCCGGCCTGGCGCTCGCCGTCTACGCGGGCGGCAGCCTGGTGGCCGGCCTGCTCTACGGCGTCCTCCGGCTGCCCGGCACGCTGGCCACCCGCTTCCTGGCCACCGCGGTCGCCTTCGGCCTCGCCGCGCAGCTCATGTGGGGTGTCGGCTCGCTCGTGGTCCTGGTGGGTGTCGGGTTCCTCGCCGGCCTGACGATCGCCCCGGTCCTGGTGTCGGGGACGTCGCTGGCCGAGTCGCGGGTGCCGCGCGCCGCGCTCACCGAGGCGCTGTCCTGGACCACGACCGGGCTCACCCTCGGGGTGACCGCCGGCTCGGCGCTGGCCGGCGCGGCGGTCGACGCGTGGGGCGCGGAGACCGCCTTCGCCGTCCCGGCGCTGGCCGCGGCGGGCGCCGCCCTCCTCGCCCTCGCCGGCGGGCCGCTGCTGCGCCGTCCGGCGCGGTCGGCCGGTGTGCCCCCGCACACTGCACGGGTTGACGACGGCGTCAAGGGGTAGGCGTCTCCCGCGGGCGGCCCCGTCGTGAGCGCCGCCCTCCCCGATCCGAGAGGAACCGTGCCTGTGGCCAGCGTGCCCACCATCCGACTGAACAACGGCGTCGAGATCCCCCAGCTGGGCTTCGGCGTCTTCCAGATCCCGCCGGACCAGACCGCCGAGGCGACCCGCACCGCGCTCGAGGTCGGCTACCGGCACATCGACACCGCGCAGATGTACGGCAACGAGAAGGGCGTCGGCGATGCCGTCCGCACCTCCGGCATCCCGCGCGAGGAGGTGTTCGTCACCAGCAAGCTGAACAACAACCGGCAGACGCGCGACGACATCCTCCGGTCCTTCGACGAGAGCCTGGCCCAGCTCGGCTTCGACCAGCTCGACCTCTTCCTCATCCACTGGCCGCTGCCGACGGTCAGCGACTACGTCGCCCGCTGGAAGGTGATGGAGGAGATCTACGCCGGCGGCCGGGTCCGCGCGATCGGCGTCTCCAACTTCCAGCCGCACCACCTGCGCAACCTCTTCGGGGCCAGCGAGGTCCGCCCGGCGGTCAACCAGATCGAGGTGCACCCTTACCTGGCCAACGACGAGGCGCGCACCTTCGGCGCCGAGCACGAGATCGTCACCGAGGCCTGGGCGCCCATCGCCAAGGGCAAGGTGAACGACGACCCGGCGATCAAGGAGGTCGCCGAGAGCCTGGGCAAGACCCCGGCGCAGGTGACCCTGCGCTGGCACGTCCAGCGGGGGGACGTCGTCTTCCCGAAGTCGGTCACCCGCAGCCGGGTCGAGGAGAACTTCGCGATCTTCGACTTCGAGCTCGACCAGTCGCAGATGGCGGCGATCAGCGGTCTGGACCGCGGCGAGCGCACCGGCCCCGACCCGGACACCTTCGACTACATCCCCGGCTGACCGTCTCGAGCGGAGTGGATCTGTGCGGGTCACCTGCCCGGATCCACTCCGCTCAGCGCGTCTGGAGCAGGGCCGCCCGCACGATGGCCAGCACCGTCTCGCCGTCCACGCCCAGGGACCGGGCCTGCACGGCCAGCTCGCCGGCCGTCCGGCGCAGCTGCTCCTCCGCCGGGGCGGCGGGACCGCGGCCGGTGACCACCGTGCCCGTGCGGCGGCGGCTGGCGACCAGGCCGGCCGCCTCCAGCTCGGCGTAGGCCCGCGCCACGGTCCCGGTGGCCACGCCGAGGTCGGCGGCCAGCGCCCGCATGGCCGGCAGCCGGGCCCCCTCGGGGAGCAGGCCCGCGTGCACGTAGGCGGCGATCTGGCTGCGGATCTGCTCGTACGGCGGGATCGCCGCACCGACGTCGACGGTGATGTCGAGCGCCATCGCCGTCAGGCCTGGACGGCGGGCTCGCCGGCGGGCACCCCGGGCGCGCGGACGCAGGCCACGGCCACCCCCGCCAGCAGCGCGGCGAACCCGCAGCCCCCCACGCCGACCCCGACGGCGCCGAGCACCTGCTGCCCGGTCGAGGTGGACACGCTCCACAGCGCGCTGCCGGCGGCACCGAGCAGGCCACCGGTGACCACGAGCGTCGCCGCGGCGGCCCCGCGCAGCACCCGGTGCACCGAGGCCCGCCGCAGCGCGGCCTCCACGCGCTCGTCCTCGGTCGCCACCGCCGGCCGGGTGGCGACGATCCACAGCGCTCCCGCGGTGAGGGCCGCGAGCAGGAGCAGCCCGAGCATTGCCGGGCGGCCGTACAAGAGGCCGGGGAAGGGGCTCGCGGTCGACCGGACCGGCGGGGCCTCGACCAGGATGCTGCGGCCGTCGGGAGCGGCCAGCGCGGCACCCAGCGCGATCGTGGCGGCGGCGGCCACGGCGGCGACGACCGTCGTCCGCACCAGCCAGCGCGGCGCGGCGTCCAGCAGCCCCCGGCGCTGCAGCCGGGCCCGGCGCACCGTGCCCTCCGGCCGCGGCCAGGCCAGCTCGGCCAGGCCGAGGACGACCGTGTGCAGGACGCCGAACGTGATCGGCACGAGCAGCGCGGTGACGCCCAGGCTGCCGGGGCCGCCGTCGTCCAGCCGGGTGGTGCCCACCCCCAGCGCCCCGGCTGCCCCGGCGACGAGGGCGGCCGCGGAGCCCAGTCCGGCGTGCTGCCGGGCAGCGGCCACGGCCCGTTCCCGGCTGGGCGGGGTCCTCCGCAGGACGCCGGGAACGACGAGGGCCGCCATCGCGGCGACGACCGGTAGCAGCAGGACCAGGCTCACGGCGCCCCCATGTCACTCAATGAATCAAGTGATTGGGACAATGACATCCCGGCCCGGCCGGGACAAGGGGGTCAGTCGGTGGTGACGAAGTCGATGAGCTCCTCGACCCGGCCGATCAGGGCCGGCTCCAGGTCGGTCCAGGTGCGGACACGGGCGAGGATCCGCTGCGCCCAGACGTAGCCGGTGTCGTCCTCCCAGCCCAGCCGGCGGCAGACCCCCTCCTTCCACGACTCGCCCTTGGGCACCGTCGGCCAGGCGCGGATGCCGACCACCTGGGGCTTGACCGCCTGCCAGATGTCGATGAACGGGTGCCCGACGACGAGCGCGTGCTCGCCGGTCACCTGGTCGGCGATCCGGGACTCCTTGGAGCCCTTCACCAGGTGGTCGACCAGCACGCCCAGCCGTCGCCCCGACGCCGGGCGGAACTCCCGGACGATCGCCGGCAGGTCGTCCACGCCGTGCAGCGGTTCCACGACGACGCCCTCGATGCGCAGGTCGTGGCCCCAGACCTTCTCGACCAGCTCGGCGTCGTGCTTGCCCTCGACGTAGATGCGGCCCTCGCGGGCGACCCGGGCCCGCGCCCCGGCGACGTAGGTCGACCCCGACGCGCTGCGGGTCGGGGTCACCGGCGCCGCGGGCTTGGGCCGCACCAGCACGACCGGCCGGCCGTCGACCCAGAACCCGGGCCCCAGCGGGTAGGCGCGGACCTTGCCGAACCGGTCCTCCAGGTGGACGACGTCCTTCTCGCAGCGCACGACCGCGCCCACGAACCCCGAGCTCGGGTCCTCGACGACGAGGTCCCGCTCGGCCTCGACCTGCGGGGCGGGCTTCTTGACGGTGCGCGGGTGGACCAGGTCGTCGTACGGCGAGCGGGGAGGCACGCCCTCCAGGATGAGCAGCGGGGGGCCGGTCGGCGGTGGCGACGCGCCGGGAGGCGGGGCGAGACGACACGCCCGGCCGAGGATTCGTGACCCTCCGTGCCCAGCCGGTCCGGCTGGTACCGAAACACCGGTTGCACGCCGGAGGCGCCCTCGTGGACCTGCGCGAACGCGCACCGCCGGGTCCCGAGATCGTCGTCGGCGGGAGCCGGGGACCGGCCCGCCCGGGCGTGTCGTCGAGCGCGTGTCCGTTTCGTGACCTCACTCCCGGTCACCCCTCTCGCGACCGTGTCACCAGCTCAGTTGGGAGCGACAACGACGATGATCGGAACCGACGCCATCAGCCGCGTGATCGGCAAGGACGTCTACGACCAGTCGGGGGACAAGATCGGCTCGGCCTCGGAGGTCTACCTCGACGACGAGACCGGTCAGCCGGAGTGGGTCACCGTCCGCACCGGCCTGTTCGGCACCAAGGAGTCCTTCGTCCCGATCCGGCAGGCCGACCTCACCGACGACGGCCTCCGGGTACCGGTCAGCAAGAGCGCGGTGAAGGACGCGCCGAAGATCGACACCGAGGGCCACCTGTCGCCGCAGGAGGAGCAGGAGCTCTACCGCTACTACGGCATGGACTTCGGCTCGGGGAACGTGGGCCGCACCGACACGACCGTCGGCCGCGCCGACCAGGCCGGGACGGCGGGCACGAGGACCGGCACGGAGTCGACCACCGGCATGGCGACCACCGGGATGGCCGGCCAGGGCATCGCCGACCGCGACCTGACCGACCGTGACCGCGGTGGTCTGACCGACCGCGACCGCGATCTGACCGGCGCGGACGCCGGCACCGGGCGGCACACCGACACCCGCGCCGCGGTCGGCCACGACACCTCCGGCCCGACGACGGACAACGCCATGACCCGCTCGGAGGAGCAGCTCAACGTCGGCACCCGCAGCGAGGAGGTCGGCCGCGCCCGGCTGCGCAAGTACGTCGTCACCGAGAACCAGACCGAGACGGTGCCGGTCTCCCGCGAGGAGGTCCGGGTCGAGCGCGAGCCGATCACCGACGCCAACGTCGGCAACGCGCTGGACGGCCCCGCCATCAGCGAGGAGGAGCACGAGGTGACCCTCCACGCCGAGCGCCCGGTGGTGGAGAAGGAGGCCGTGCCGGTCGAGCGCGTGCGCCTGGACAAGGAGACGGTCACCGACACCGAGACGGTCTCCGCCGACGTCCGCAAGGAGCAGATCGACGTCGACGACGCGCAGGGCACCGGCCTGCGCGGCGACGCGGCCGGCCGGGACGACCGCAGCCTCAAGCAGAAGGCCAAGGACGCCCTGGACCGCGACCGGGACGGCCGGATCGGCTGACCCGACCGCTCTGCAACGGCGCCCGCTCGGCTCGTCCGTGCGGGCGCCGTCGCGTGCAGGGGCCCTGCCCCGCCGGGGACCGCGCCGGGACACGGCAGGTGGGATGCTCGGACCGTGAGTGAGACCACGCTGGAACCGGTGTCGGCCTCGGACGGCGGCTTCGCCGGGCCGGACGAGCTGGCCGCTGCCCTCGAGGGCACCGGCTACCTCCCCGACGAGGGGCTGGCCACCGCGGCCTACCTGGCCCTGACCATGCACCGCCCGCTGTTCCTCGAGGGCGAGGCCGGCGTCGGGAAGACCGCGCTGGCCCAGGCGCTGGCGCAGGTGACCGGCCGGCCGCTGTACCGGCTGCAGTGCTACGAGGGCCTGGAGGCCAGCCAGGCGCTCTACGACTGGGACTTCGGCCGGCAGCTGCTGCACCTGCGCGCCGCGGAGGCCGCGCACGCGACCGGCGACACCGAGACCCTCGAGGCCTCCCTCTACGACCGCCGGTTCCTGCTCGCCCGCCCGCTGCTCCAGGCGCTGGAGGACTCCCCGAGCGTGCTGCTGGTCGACGAGGTCGACCGCGCGGACGACGAGTTCGAGGCGTTCCTGCTCGAGGTCCTCTCCGACTTCACCATCTCCATCCCGGAGCTGGGCACCATCCGGGCGGTCACGCCGCCGCTGGTGGTGCTCACGTCCAACCGCACCCGCGAGGTGCACGACGCGCTCAAGCGGCGCTGCCTCTACCACTGGCTGCAGCACCCCGACTTCGACCGCGAGGTCGCCATCCTGCGCACCCGGCTGCCGCAGGTGACCGAGCAGCTGGCCCGCGAGGTGGCCCGCGCGACGGCGAAGCTGCGCACCCTCGACCTGCTCAAGCCGCCCGGCGTCGCGGAGGCGATGGACTGGGCGACCGCGCTGCACACCCTGGGCGCCCGCGACCTCGACCCGGACGTCGCCGCGCGCACGCTGGGCGCGGTGCTCAAGTACCGCGAGGACACCGACCGGGTGCACGCCCTGGCCCGGGGGGCGCTCTTCGGTGGCTGAGAGAGGACCTCGTCTCTCGCACGCTCGGGGCGGGCCCCTGGGCGAGGCCGCCTCCTCGTCCCGCCGGCGGGACGTCGTCGACACGGTGCTGGGCTTCGCGCGCACCCTCCGCCACGCCGGGGTGGCCGCCAGTCCGGACCGGGTGGAGGCGATGCTGGCCGCGGTCGGCGCGCTCGACGTCCTCGACGCCACCGACGTCTACTGGGCGGGACGGCTGACCCTGTGCGCCGGCCCCGACGACCTGGACCGCTACGACGCCGCCTTCGCCGCCTTCTTCGGCGGCGAGGCGCCGCGGCCGACCCGCTCGGCGGCGCAGCCGGAGCGGGTGCTGGCCACCACCGCGCCGCTGGAGGCCGGCACCGGCGCGGGCGAGGAGGGCGAGCAGCCGCCGGAGCTGGCCGGGCGGGCCAGCGCCGACGAGGTGCTGCGACACCGGGACGTCGCCGAGATGACCGTGGCCGAGCGCGAGCACCTGCGCCGGCTGTTCGCGCTGCTGGTCCCTGCCTCCCCGATGCGGGCCTCCCGCCGCCGCCGGCCGAGCGCGCACGGCGCGGTGCACGCCTCCCGCACGGTGCGCCGGGCGCTGCACGACGGCGGTGAGGTCACCCGGCTGCTGCACCGCCGGGCCCGGCCGCGACCGCGCCGCGTCGTCCTGCTCGTCGACGTGTCGGGGTCGATGAGCCCCTACGCCGACGCCCTCCTGCGGTTCGCCCACGCCGCGGTGCGCGCGCACCCCGCCGCCACCGAGGTGTTCACCATCGGCACCCGGCTCACCCGCGTCACCCGCGAGTTGCGGCTGCGCGACCCCGACAAGGCGCTGGCGGCCAGCGGCACCGCCATCCCCGACTGGTCCGGGGGCACCCGGCTGGGCGAGGTGCTCAAGGCGTTCCTGGACCGGTGGGGGCAGCGCGGCACGGCCCGCGGCGCGGTCGTCGTCCTGTGCAGCGACGGGTGGGAGCGCGGCGGCACCGACGTGCTCGCCGAGCAGATGGCCCGGCTGCACCGGCTGGCGCACGCGGTCGTGTGGGTCAACCCGCACAAGGGCCGGGAGGGCTACGAGCCGCTCACCGCCGGGATGCAGGCCGCCCTGCCGTTCGTCGACGCCTTCGTGGCCGGGCACAGCATGGCGGCGTTCGAGGAGCTCGCGGGAGTGATCTCCCGTGCCTGAGGTGTTGAGCGGAGTACCACGGTGCGGGTTTCCTGCACTTCCACACTCCGCTGGGAGAAGAGGCAGCGATGCGTGACGTGCTCGACGACCTGGTCGGCTGGTGGCAGGCGGGCGAGACCGTCGGGATGGGGACGGTGGTCGCCACCTGGCGGTCGGCGCCGCGCCCGGCCGGTGCCTCGATGCTCGTCGGCCCCGACGGCACCGCCGTGGGCAGCGTCTCCGGCGGCTGCGTCGAGGGCGCGGTCTACGAGGAGGCCAAGGACGTCGCCGAGAACGGCGTCCCGACCCTCGAGCGGTACGGCGTCAGCGACGACGACGCCTTCGCCGTCGGGCTGACCTGCGGCGGGATCCTCGACGTGTTCGTCGAGCGGGTCTCCCGCGAGTCCTTCCCCGAGCTGGGCGAGATCAAGGAGTCGGTCGACCGGCACGAACCGGTCGCCGTGGTCACCTGCGTCGCCGGCCCCGAGGATCGCGTGGGGAAGCGGCTGGTCATCTGGCCCGACCGCAGCTCGGGCACGCTGGGCCTGCAGCGGCTGGACGACGCCGTCGCCGCCGACGCCCGCGGGATGCTCGCCGCCGGCCGCACCGGGCAGATGCACTTCGGGCACGACGGCGAGCGCCGGGGCGACGACCTCACGCTGTTCGTCAACTCCTTCGCCCCGCCGGCCCGCATGGTGGTGTTCGGCGCGATCGACTTCGCCGCGGCGGTCGCCCGGGTCGGCGCGTTCCTCGGCTACCGGGTCACCGTCTGCGACGCCCGCCCGGTGTTCGCGACGCCCAAGCGCTTCCCGGACGCCCACGAGGTGGTCGTGGAGTGGCCGCACCGGTACCTGCAGGCCGAGGTGGACGCCGGGCGCATCGACGAGCGCACCGTGCTGTGCGTGCTCACCCACGACCCGAAGTTCGACGTCCCGCTGCTGGAGGTCGCGCTGCGGCTGCCGGTGGCCTACGTCGGCGCCATGGGGTCGCGGCGGACGCACGAGGAGCGGCTCGCGCGGCTGGCCGACGCCGGCCTGGCCAAGGAGGAGCTGGCGCGGCTCTCCTCGCCGATCGGCCTGGACCTGGGCGCCCGCACCCCCGAGGAGACCGCCATCTCGATCGCGGCGGAGATCATCGCGGGGCGCTGGGGCGGTTCGGGGGAGCGGCTGACCGGCATCGAGGGCCCCATCCACCGGACCGCCGAGCGCTGAGGGCCGGCCGTTCCCGGGCCCGACCCCAGCCCGGCGTTGATCATGGGCTTGTTGCAGGCGACACGCGCCGCCACGCCGCGGCGACCGGCAACAAGCCCATGATCAACGGGGCGAGAGGCGGGGCGACGCTTCCCGGTATAGCGGAAGAGATATACCGTTGGTGCTATGCCGCCGCAGCGCCGCAGCCGCTTCCCGGGCCTCGAGGGGCTCGCGGACCGCCGGCGCGGCCTCATCGAGGAGCTCGTCCGGCTCCGCCAGGAGAGCGAGCTGAGCCAGACCGAGCTCGCCGCGCGCATGGGGACCTCGCAGTCCGCGGTCGCCCGGCTGGAGAGCGGTGAGCTCGACGCGCGGCTGTCCACGCTGGAGCGCTACGCGGCCGCGCTGGGCCGCACCGTCGACTGGCAGGTCCGACCGTCGGAGGAGTCCCCATGACCGTGCCCAGGAACACCTTCCCGCCCCTGCCCCCGCAGCCGCCGGAGCCGCCGCGCCCGCGGCACGACCCGTGGCACCCCGAGCCCCGTCCGGCCGCGCCCGGGCCGGTGTCGGCGTCGGCCTCCCTGGTCGTCGGCGGGCGGGACTGGCTGGCCGAGCGGCTGATCGAGCGGCGGGTGGTGGCCCTCGGTGGGCACCTGGACGCCGAGGCGGTCAACCAGGCCGTCGCCGAGCTGGCGCTGCTCGACGCGACCGGTGACGGACCGGTCCGGCTGCAGCTGTCCGGGGTCGGCGCGGACCTGGACGGCGCCCTGACCCTGGTCGACGCCCTCGACCTCGTGGGCGCCCCCGTGCACGCCACCTGCCTGGGCACCCTGACCGGGCCCGCGGTCGCCGTGCTGGCCGTGGCCGACCGCCGGCTGGTCGGCCGGCACGCGATGGTCCACCTGGCCGAGCCGCGGGCGCCGCGCGGCCTGCCCGGGTCCGACGTCGAGGCGTGGGCCGCCGAGTACGCCCGCCAGCTGCACCGGCTGCAGGAGCGGGTCGCCGACGCCTGCGGGCGCCCGGTCGAGGAGGTCGCCGCCGACATGCGTGCCGGCAAGCTGCTCGACGCCGCCGAGGCCCGCGCGTACGGGCTGGCCGACGAGGCGGAGCCGACCCCGCCGCCGGGCGCCGGGCCGATCCTCTGAGCGCCCTGCCGTACGAGTACGACGTCGAGGTCGTCGGCCTGCTCGCCTCGCCGGTGCACCGCTACGGCGGGCGGCCGGGTGCCGAGGTCCCCGACCAGGACGGCGACCGGCGCGGGTCGATCGAGGTGCGCGCCGGGATCGGTGTGGTCGGCGACCGCTACGCCGGCCGGCCCGCGCACCGCGACGCCCAGCTCACCGTGATCGCCGTCGAGGCGCTGGAGGCGCTGGCCGCCGAGCTCGGCGTGCCGCCGTTCGACCCGCTGCTGACCCGGCGCACCGTCGTCCTGCGGGGCGCGGAGGTGGAGGCGCTGCGCGGGCAGGAGTTCGCCCTCGACACCGGCGCCGGCCCGGTGCGGCTGCGGGGCGGGCGGCCGGCCAACCCGTGCGCCTGGATGGACGTCGTCCTCGCGCCGGGGGCCCACCGCGGGCTGCGGGGCCGCGGCGGGGTGCGCTGTGCGGCGCTGTCCGACGGCGTGGTGCGGCTCGGGGCCGCCGTCCTGACCTCCGCCGTCCCGCTGGACCCGGCCCGCGCGGGCGACGCCGTCCGGCCGGTCAGCGGAGTGCCACGGCGCGGAGAACGCGCCCCTCTCACTCCGCTCAGCCCAGGAGGGTCCGCACCGCGGCCGGGGCCTGCGTCGGCCTGAGCAGCGGCGCGACCCGGCCGTCACCGGCGGCGGCCAGGGCGGCGCAGTGGGCCACCGACTCGGGCTCCTCCGACAGGGAGAGCACGTGCAGGTGCGCCCCGGCGCGGGCCAGCGCCGCCGCGGCCGGGAGGGGGTCGGGGCTGTCGGTCGGCATCCCGTCGGAGAGCAGCAGCACGTCGCGGGCGGCGGCGCGGGAGCGGGCCAGCTGGGCGGCCGCGGTGCGCAGGCCCAGGTCGAGGTCGGTCGTGCCGCCGCCGTCGAGGTCGAACAGCCGGTCGATGACGGTGTCGGTGCGCGGGTCGGTGGACAGCGGCCGCAGCACGACCGCCTGCGACCAGAACGCGACCACGCCCAGCTCGTCACCGGCTCGCATCCGCTGGGCCAGCGCCGAGGCGGTGAGGACGGCGACGGCCAGCTCGTCGCCGGCCACCGAGCCGGAGGCGTCCACGAGCAGCACGCACGCCCGGCCGGTGGAGCGCCAGCCCCGCGTGTGCAGGTGCTCGGCCCGCCAGTGCGGCTCGGCGCCGCGGGCGGCGAGGGTGGCGTCCAGGTCGATGTCGCTGCCGGTCTCGTCGCGGCGGGTGACCACCCGGCGGGTGCCGGGGCGGTCGGGGACGCCGGCGCGCGGCGTCCCCACCGGCAGCCGGCAGGCCAGCGCCCGCGCGGCCGCGCGCAGCGCCGGGTCGAACGCCCGCCCCATGGCCGTCAGCAGCCGGTTGGCCGCGTCGGGGTCGCGCGCGGTGAGCTCGGCCATCGCCTCCTCGTCGAGCTCGCCCAGCTGCGGGGAGACCTGCTGGAACTCCGGGTGGGACCGGGCCAGCTCGTCGCGGCCGGCGCGGCGGGCCTGGTGCTGCTTGAGGAGCTGCTCGACGTCCTCGGCGTCCTCCACCGGCGCCGGCTGCGGGGGACGGCGTCCCGGGGGCTCGCGCAGCCCGCCGGCCCCCGGTGGCGGTGGGAGCGGCTCGGCCGGCGCGTCGGGCTCCCCGTCGGGCCCGCCCGCCTCCTCCGTCTGCTCGCCCGGCTCCTCGGGCGTCAGGCTTTTCCCAGCTCCTCACCCGCCCGGCGCCAGATGTCGGCGACGACGTCCTCCACCGGGCGCGCGGTGCCGTCGGCGAGGGTGACCTTGCCGGTCAGGGCGGCCAGTGCGGCGTCCAGCCCGGTGCCGTCCTCGACGCCCTCGTGCCCGCGGACGGTGGCCAGCTCCAGCGCGATGAGCACGGTGTCGATGGCGCCGCGGACCGAGGACCCGATGCGCAGCTCGGGGTGGTCGCGGGTGATCCGCACGGTGCGCACCGCCCGGGCCACCAGCTCGTCCGGCCCACCGGTGGCCGCGGCGACGACGGCGAGCTCGGCCTCCTCGTCCTGGTAGCCCATCGCCACCCGGCAGGAGCGGTCGTAGAGCGCCGGCGTGACCCGGGCGGTCCCCACCGCGTCGAACGGGTTCATCGCCGCGACCAGCCGGAACGTGGGGCGGGCGGTGACCCGGCCGAACCGGGGCACGTGCATCTCGCGCTCGGAGAGCACCCCGAGGAGGACGTTCATCGTCTCCTCGGGCACCCGGTTGAACTCCTCCACGTAGAGGATCGCGCCGTCGGTCATGGCCCGGGTGAGCGGGCCGGGCACGAAGTTCTCGGCGCGGTAGTCCTCGGTCAGCACCCGGGAGGCGTCGTGGTGGCCCACCAGCCGGGTCGGGGTCAGCTCGGCGTTGCCCTCGACCAGCACCAGCGGCACCCCGGCGCCGTCGGCGAGCGAGCGCAGCAGCGTCGTCTTGCCGGTGCCGGGCGGGCCCTCCAGCAGGACGTTGCGGCCGGCCGACAGGGCCGCCGCGACGACCTCGGCCTCACGGATGCGGGCGACCACCCGCTCGCGGGCGACCCGGACCATGCCGGTCACGTCGAGCCGCCGGGCGGCGGTGGCGGTGCTCACGGGAGTGCTCCTCTTGGCGTGGACGTGCGACGTGGCGTGGACGTGCGACCGGGGCGCCCCCGCAGGGAGCGCCCCGGCCGGCTGACGGCCCCGTCCCGGGTCCCACCCTGAGCCTGCGAAGGGTGGGGAGGACGGGGTCCTTCTTCAGTCGTGGATGATCACGCCGCGGATGTTCTTGCCGGCGTGCATGTCCTCGTAGCCCTGGTTGATCTCGTCGAGCTTGTAGCGGGTGGTGATCAGCTCGTCGAGCTTGAGCTTCCCCTCCTGGTAGAGCCGCAGCATCTTCAGCATGTCGGAGCTGGGGTTCTGGTCGCCGAACAGCGCGCCGCGGATCTCCTTGGTGAACAGCGCGAACATGCTGGGGTTGATCGGGATGCCCTTGTCGGTGAGGTCGCCGAGGCCGGTGATGACGACCCGACCGCCCTTGCCGATCGCCTCGAACGCCTGGGCGACGTGCTCGCCCTTCAGCACCCCGACGGTGACCAGCGCCTTGTCCGCGCCCTGCCCGTTGGTGACGCTGCGGCCGAAGTCGGCGGCCTCCTCGATGCTCGCGAAGGCGTGGGTGGCGCCGAGCTCCTGCGCCTTCTCGCGCTTGAACGGGATCGGGTCGACGGCGATCACGTGGCTGGCCCCGGCGTGCGCCGCACCCTGGACGGCGTTGATGCCGATGCCGCCGATGCCCATGACGATCACCGTGTCGCCGGCGCGCACCTCGCCGGCCTGCACCGCGGTGCCCCAGCCGGTACCGACACCGCAGCCGACGAGGCAGGCCACCTCCAGCGGGATGTCGTCGGGGATCTTCACCGTCGAGCGGACGTCGACGGTGGTCACCTCGGCGAAGGTGCCCAGGCCGCACATCTGGCCGACCGACGTGCCGTCGGAGGTCTGGAAGCGGAAGCTCTCCGCGTCGTCCCAGCGCGAGCCGACGAGCAGGTTGGCGCCGGAGTCGCAGATGTACTGCTGGCCGTTCGCGCAGTAGCGGCAGCGGCCGCACCCGGGCAGGAACGAGAAGACGACGTGGTCGCCCTCCTTGAAGCCCGGCGTGTTCGGGCCGACCGCCGTCACGACGCCCGCACCCTCGTGGCCGCCCAGCATCGGGTAGTGACCGACCGCCATGTCGCCGGTGGCGATGTGGTCGTCGGAGTGGCAGAGGCCGGAGGCCGCCACCTTGACCTGGAGTTCGCCGGTTCGCGGGTCGTCCGCCTGCAGCTCGACGACCTCCCACTGGCCGGGAGCGGAGCGCATGATCGCTCCACGGGTGTTCACGGGCACGTGTGACCTCCTCGTCGCCCTCAGCGCTGAGGGCCGCCTGCATGCTCGAGCGCATGACCGTGCTCGGACGTTATGGCGCGCGTCACACCCATGGGAAGGGAGCTGCAACGTTCTCGCTACCCCCGCTTCCGCAGGCTGGGAGAGTTGCGCCGTGTCGCTGGACCCGGTCGTCGTCGTCGGCGCCGGGCCGGTGGGGCTGACCGCGGCGCTGCTGCTGGCCCGCCGGGGCCTGGACGTGGTCGTCCTGGAGCGGCGACCGGCGCCGTACGGGGGTCCGCGGGCGGTCCACCTGGACGACGAGGCGCTGCGGGCGCTGGCCGACGCCGGGGTCGCCGAGGAGTTCCTGTCGCTGAGCCGGCCGATGAGCGGACTGCGGCTGCTCGACGGGCGCGGGCGCACGCTCGCGGAGTTCCGCCGCTCGGCCGCCGCCGGTGCGCACGGCTGGCCGCAGGGCTCGATGTTCCACCAGCCCGACCTGGAGCGGGTCCTCCTGGCCGCCGTCCGGCGGACCCCCGCCGTGGAGCTGCGCGTCGGGGCCGAGGTCACCGGGCTGGCCCAGGACGACGGCCGGGTGGTCCTGACCGTCCTCGGGCACGGGGGGCCCACGCCGCTGGCCGCCGCCGCGGTGCTCGGCTGCGACGGGGCCAACAGCACGGTCCGCCGGCTGGTCGGCGCCCGGATGCGCGACCTCGGCCCACCCGACCGCTGGCTGGTGGCCGACGTCTGCTCCGACGCGCCGCTGCCGGTCTGGCCGGGCGTGCACCAGGTCTGCGACCCGGACCGACCGGCCACCTTCATGCCGGTCGCCGGCGACCGCTACCGCTGGGAGTTCCGGCTGCGGCCGGGGGAGACCCGCGAGGCGCTCACCGCCGAGCTCCCGGCGCTGCTGGCCCCGTACGGCGCGGCCGGCGCCGAGGTGGTGCGCGTGGCCGAGTACGTCTACCGCGGGCAGGTGGCCGACCGGTGGCGCGACCGGCGGGTGCTGCTGGCCGGCGACGCCGCGCACCTCACCCCGCCGTTCATCGGGCAGGGGCTCGGGCTCGGGTTGCGCGACGTCCACCAGCTGGCCTGGAAGCTGGCCGGGGTGCTCACCGGGACCGCGGGGGAGGCGCTACTGGACACCCACCAGGCCGAGCGCGAGCCGCACGCGCGGGCGATGGTCCGGCTGGCGCTGCTCGTCGGCCGGCTGATGACCGGGGGAGGGCGCTCGGGTTCCGCCGTCCGCCGGGGGGTGCTAGCGCTGGTCGGCCGGCTGCCGGCGGTCGCGGCGTTCGCCACCGACAGCCGCACCCCGCCGCTGCGCCGCGGCCCGCTGGTGGCCCGCCGCGGACGCGCCGGACGGCGGCTGGCCGGGACGCTGCTGCCCCGCGCGCCGGTCCGTGCCGGCGGACGCACCTGCCCGGTGGACGACGTGCTCGGCGCGGGGACGGCCCGGCTGCGGCTGCTCGCCCCGGGCCGGCTGGCGGTACGGCCCCAGGGCGGTGCCGAGGTGCGGGTGGACGACGTCGACGGCATCCTCACCGGGTGGCTGCGCCGGGCCGGGGCCGCGATGGTCGTCGTCCGCCCCGACCGGGTCGTCGCGTCGGCCGGCTGACCTCGTGCACCCGACCGGGTGAGCGGCCGCGCCGGATGGTGACGCAGCGTCGAGCATGGCCGGGTGGGCAACTGGCTGCTGCGGGCTCCGTGGTGGGTCCTGTCCCTCGTCACCGGCGGCTTCTTCGGCGTCGCCATGGCGCTGTTCGGCGCGCTGACGCAGGGGGAGAGCTGGCCGGTCGCCGTCGTCGGCGGCGTCCTGGCCGGGGTGCTGTTCGGCGCCGTCATGGGCCCGCTGCTGGCCCGGCAGAACCGCCGGTTCCAGGAGAGCGTCGGGACGTCGTCGGCGGGTGACCTGCGGCGCGCCCGGCGGGTGGCGCGCGGTGGACCGGTGCCGGCCGATCCCGAGCAGCGGGCCCTGGCCCACCGGCTGGTCACGACACAACTCGGCGAGCTCCGTCGACGGCGGCGCTTCACGGTGACCGTCTTCTCGGTGTTCCTGGTGCTCGAGGCGGTCATGGCGGTGGTGAGCTCGCCCTGGTTCTGGCTGGCCGCCGCGTTCTTCGCGGCCATGCTCGCCCTGGTGCTGGTCCTCCCGCGCCGACTGGAGCGGCGGGCCGCGGAGCTGGCTCCTCCCGGCGGGGAGCACTGACCTCCGCGCGCTGTGTGCACGCAGCGTGGTCTCGGCGCGGTTCTGAGCACGTTTCGTGCACACCCGGCGGACCGTGCCGGCCGCCGGCGGGGCGGCCGGCAGCGGGACCTGGGCATGCTGTCGCGGTGCGCTACGACGTCGACGCCGTCCGTGCCCGCTTCCCGGCCCTGGCCGCCGGGACCGCCCACTTCGACGGCCCGGGCGGCTCGCAGGTCCCCGACTCGGTGGCCGCGGCGGTCGCCGCCACACTGACCTCGCCGATCGCCAACCGCGGGCGGGTGACCGAGGCCGAGCGCACCGCCGACGACGTCGTCCTGGCCGCGCGGCGCGCGGTCGCCGACCTGGTCGCCGGCGACCCCGGCGGCGTGGTGTTCGGCCGCAGCACGACGCAGCTGACCTACGACCTCTCCCGCACGCTGTCGGCCGGCTGGGGGCCGGGCGACGAGGTGGTCGTGACCCGGCTGGACCACGACGCCAACGTCCGGCCCTGGGTGCAGGTGGCGCAGGCCCGCGGCGCGACCGTCCGCTGGGCCGACTTCGACCCGGCCACCGGCGAGCTGACCCCCGATGCGGTGGCCGCGGTCCTCTCCGCCCACACCCGGCTGGTGGCGGTCACCGGTGCGTCCAACCTCCTCGGCACCCGGCCGGAGGTCGCGGCGATCACCACCCTCGCCCACGAGGCCGGGGCACTCACCTACGTCGACGGGGTGCACCTGACCGCGCACGCCGCGGTGGACGTCGCCGCGCTCGGCGCCGACCTCTACGCCTGCTCGCCGTACAAGTTCCTCGGCCCGCACTGCGGGTGCGTCGTCGCCCGCCCCGACCTGCTGGAGACGCTGCACCCGGACAAGCTGCTGCCCTCCACCGACGCCGTCCCCGAGCGGTTCGAACTGGGCACCCTGCCCTACGAGCTCCTGGCCGGCACCACCGCGGCGGTCGACTTCCTCGCGGCGCTCGGCGGCCCCGAGGGCGACCGGCGCGCCCGGCTCGAGGCGGGGATGGCCGCGGTGGAGCAGCACGAGGACCGGCTGCGGGAGCGCATCGAGGACGGCGTGCGTGACCTGCCCGGTGTCACGCTCTGGTCCCGCGCGGCCCGGCGCACGCCGACGTTGCTGATGACCTTCACCGGCCGGGACGCCGCCGAGGCCTACCGGTTCCTCGCCGCGCGCGGGGTCAACGCCCCGGCCGGCTCCTTCTACGCGATCGAGGCCTCCCGCCGGCTCGGCCTCGGCGACACCGGCGGCCTGCGGGTCGGGCTGGCGCCCTACAACGACGACGCCGACGTCGACCGGCTGCTGGCCGGGCTGGGGGAGTGGGTCGCCACCTGAGCTGCGGAGACGGGGTGCGCCCCGGACCCGGCCACCACGCTGCGTGAGGACGCGACGGGGCCCCTCCCGGATCCCCCCAGGACAGGGCGGTGGACCAGCCCCACCTCACGGGTGACGTTGCGGCATGCAACCAGCGGAGTCTCCTCCCGCTCACCGCCCGCGGGGGACATCGGAAGGAGACACCGTGCCCAGCAACCTCTCTCGCCGCGACGCACTGAAGGTCGGTGCCTTCGGCGCCACCGCGCTGACCCTGCCGTTCATCCCCGTGCTCAGTGCCAAGTCCGTGTCGCAGTTGGCCGCCAGCAAGCTGCCCAAGCCCTACTCGCTGCCGTTCAGGACCCCGCCGGTCGCGCAGTCGCGGTCGAACCCCGCCTACCCGGGTGCGGCGTTCTACCGGATGGAGCAGCGACTGCTGACCCCGGAGATCATCCCGGGCTTCACGACGCCGATCTTCGGCTACTTCGACACCATCGGCGGCGCCGGCGGCACGCCCGGGCCGACGATCCGCGTGCAGCAGGGCCAGACCGTCGTCGTCCGGCAGGCCAACAAGCTTCCGGAGACCCACCCCGCGCTGAAGTACCGCGACTGGACCTCCACCCACCTGCACGGCTCGCCTTCGCGGCCGCAGTACGACGGCTACGCCAGCGACATGACGCAGCCGGGGGAGTGGAAGGACTACGTCTACGAGAACCGGATGAGCGCCCGCACGCTCTGGTACCACGACCACGGCGTGCACCACACGGCGGAGAACGCCTACATGGGCCTGGCCGCGATGTACATCAGCACCGACCCGGTCGAACGGGCGCTCCCGCTGCCCAAGGGCGAGTTCGACGTCCCGCTCGTGCTCGGCGACAAGGCGTTCACCTCCACCGGCGCGCTGCTCTTCGACGACAACAGCCACTCGTCGACGTTCGGTGACGTCATCCTCGTCAACGGCGTCCCCTGGCCGAACATGCAGGTCAAGCGCCGCAAGTACCGGTTCCGGCTGCTCAACGCCTCGGTCTCCCGCGGCTTCAAGCTGGCGCTGAGCGACGGCTCGCCGCTGACCGTCATCGGCACCGACGGCGGTCTGATGCCGGCTCCGCAGACGGTGCCGGACTTCCGCATCGGCATGGCGGAGCGGTACGAGGTGGTCATCGACTTCGCGAAGTACGAGAAGGGCGCGAAGGTCCAGCTGAAGAACCTGGGCGTGCCCAACGCCACGGACTACGACAACACCGACAAGGTCATGCAGTTCGAGGTGCTCGACGACACCGGGCCGACGACGGACAACGCCATCCCCAGCGTGCTCGACCCCACCGCGGCCCGCGGCGTGATGAGCCTCGAGACGCAGGGCGCGGTCAAGCGGACGATGCGCCTCGAGCGGAGCAACGGGGAGTGGCAGGTCGGCGGCGTCACCTGGAAGGACATCGAGGACTCCGGCTTCACGCTCGAGTTCGCCACCCCGCAGCCCGGGTCGACCGAGCTGTGGACCATCGAGAACAGGTCCGGTGGCTGGTTCCACCCGCTGCACATCCACCTCGTGGACTTCCAGGTCGTCGCCCGCAACGGCGCGCCGCCCCCGGCGCACGAGCGGGGCCCCAAGGACGTCGTCTACGCCGGGGAGAACGAGAAGGTCGACGTCCTCATGCGGTTCCACCCCGCGAACGACCCGAACTCGCACGACCCCGAGAGCCGGCCGGAGGAGCTCACCTACCCGGCCGACCACGGGCGGTACATGGTCCACTGCCACAACCTCACCCACGAGGACCACGACATGATGACCCAGTTCTGCGTGGGCGAGGACTCGGCCGACGTCGACCCGATCAACGCCGCGAAGGCTTCGAAGGACGCCGAACCGGACGACTGAGAAAGGACCCCCTTGCCCCCGCCCTTCGCAGGCTCGGGGCGGGACCCTGCAAGGGGGCCACCGTGCAGGGCCGGGCGGCTCCGGCTCCGGTGCGCCGGGGCCGGGGCCGTTCCACGTGGAACGGCCCGCCCGGGACGGGGCCTCTCAGGTGGTGCGCAGGGTGGGGAAGCCGGCGGCGAGCTGGTGGAACGCGGCGTGCAGGTCGTCGGCGAGCGTCGTCGTGCCGTCGGCGAGCCACACCTCGAACGCCGTCGTCGCAGCTGCCCGGGTGGTGGTCGCGACCAACCGCGGGAGGAGCGCGTCGGGACCGTCCCCGGTGCGCCGCGCCACGTGCAGGGCCACCACCCGGTCCACGTCGGCGTAGCGGACCTGGGAGTGCGCCTGCAGCGCCGGCTCGCGCAGGATCAGCGCCATCCGCTGGCGCAGCATCGGCAGGTCAGCCGCGGAGTAGTCGTTGACCTCGACGTAGGCGGCGCAGATCGAGGACAGCACCGGCAGGCCCGGGTCCGCGGCGGCGAGCAGCGCGTCCAGCCGCTCGACGTGCGAGGTGAAGTCGCCCCAGACGGCGTCGGCCTTGGTCGCGAAGCAGCGGAAGAAGGTGCGCCGGCTGGTCCCGGCCGCGTCGGCGATCTCGTCGGCGGTGACCTGCTCGAAGCCCTTCCGGCTGAACAGGTCGAGGGCGGCCTGCTCGATGCGGGCACGGGTCTCCGCCCGGACGTCCCCCACCACCGCGGTCACGGGTACATCTTGCGGCACGCGACCCGCCGTCCGGCCCCGTCGGCGCTGCACAGGGGGCAGGTCGTGCCCCGTCCGGGTCAGGCGCGCAGCACCCGACCCCCGGTGTTGCCCGTGGCACTGGGTGTCACTAACGTCCTCCCCACTTCGTAACCCGGATCACAGGGAGGTCCCATGCCCGAGACCACCGACACCCAGGTCGCCGAGGCGCCCGCCGCCGAGGAGACGCTGGTCGAGGAGTCGCTCGTCGAGGAGGTCTCCATCGACGGCATGTGCGGGGTGTACTGATCGACGCCCCCGTCGCGGCGCCGGTGCCACGCTCTGGTGACGCCGGCGCCGCACTCCTGCCGGGTCCCGGTCTCCCCGTGTCCACCCCTGACTTCGACCCGTCGCTGCCCTGGCGGCGGGCCCGCTCGGTGGCGCTGCGCCCCGAGCCGTTCGGCGCGCTGGTCTACCACTTCGGCAACCGGAAGCTGTCCTTCCTCAAGTCGAAGACGCTGGTCACCGTCGTGGAGACGCTCGCCGACCACCCCACCGCCGAGGCCACGCTCGTGGCGTGCGGGGTCCCCGAGGCCCAGCGCGCCGCCTACGTGAAGGCGCTGGCCGACCTGGCACGTTCACAGATGATCGAAGTACGGGAGAGCGCCGAATGACCGCCGTCCTGCCGCCCCGCACGCCCGCCCCGGAACGCCCGACCGGCGGACGGCTGATCGACCAGTTCGAGTACGGGCTGGACGCGCCGATCTGCCTGACCTGGGAGCTGACCTACGCCTGCAACCTGGCGTGCGCGCACTGCCTGTCCTCGTCGGGACGGCGGGACCCTCGGGAGCTGACCACCGCCGAGGCCGAGGCGGTCATCGACGAGCTGCAGCGGATGCAGGTGTTCTACGTCAACGTCGGCGGCGGCGAGCCCACCGTGCGGCCGGACTTCTGGCACCTGCTCGACTACGCCATCGGCCACGACGTCGGCGTCAAGTTCTCCACCAACGGCGTCAAGCTGGACAAGACCCGGGCCGCGCAGCTCGCCCGCACCGACTACGTCGACGTCCAGATCTCCCTCGACGGTGCGACCGCCGAGGTCAACGACCGCGTCCGCGGCACCGGCTCGTACGCCACCGCCGTCCGCGCGCTGGAGAACCTGGCCGAGGCCGGGATGAAGGACTTCAAGGTCTCCGTCGTCGTCACCCGGGAGAACGTCTCCCAGCTCGACGAGTTCAAGGCGCTCACCGACCGCTACGGCGCCCAGCTGCGGATCACCCGGCTGCGCCCGTCGGGCCGCGGCGCCGACGTCTGGGACCAGCTGCACCCCACCCAGGAGCAGCAGCGCGAGCTGTACTCGTGGCTGCTGGCCAACGGCGACAACGTGCTGACCGGTGACTCGTTCTTCCACCTGAGCGCCTACGGTCAGGCCCTGCCCGGGCTGAACCTGTGCGGCGCCGGCCGGGTGGTCTGCCTGATCGACCCGGTGGGCGACGTCTACGCCTGCCCGTTCGCCATCCACGAGAACTTCCTCGCCGGCAACGTCCGCGACGAGGGCGGCTTCCAGCGCGTGTGGCAGCAGAGCGACCTGTTCGCCGAGCTGCGCAGCCCGCAGACCGGCGGCGCGTGCACCAAGTGCGCCCACTTCGACGTCTGCCGGGGCGGCTGCATGGCGGCCAAGTTCTTCACCGGTCTGCCGCTGGACGGCCCCGACCCCGAGTGCGTGCAGGGCTACGGCGAGAGCGCGCTCGCGTCCCGCGACGCGGGCACGGTCATGCCGAGGTCGCACATCGACCACTCGCACACCGGCCCGGTGCGCGGCCAGCCCACGCTGCTGGGCATCCCGTCGATCCCCGCGAAGATCTGCGACGAGTCGCCGCTGGCCGGGCTCGACCTGCGCTGAGGCTCCTCGAGCCGCTGGTCCTGGCGGGCCGGACGGCGCCCTCGCGGGTGCTGTTCGGCCCGCACGTGACCAACCTCGGTCGCGGACGGGCGCTGTCGGAGCGGCACGTCGCCTACTACGCCCGCCGAGCCGAGGGCGGCTGCGGGATCGTCGTCACCGAGACCGCGTCGGTGCACGACAGCGACTGGCCCTACGAGCGCGCGCCGCTGGCCGCCGGGTGCGGTCCCGGGTGGGCCGCCGTCGTCGCCGCCTGCCGGCCGTCGGGCGCGCTCGTGCTGGCCGGGCTCGGGCACACCGGCGGGCAGGGCACCTCCGCGTACTCGGGGACGGCGCTGTGGGCGCCGTCGCCGGTGCCCGACGTCGTCGGCCGCGAGGTCCCGGCGGAGATGGAGTCCGACGAGATCGCCGCCCTCGTCGCCGGCTTCGCCGCGGCGGCCCGCACCGCCGTCGCAGCCGACGTCGACGGCGTGGAGGTCGACGCCGGGCCGCGGTCGCTGCTGCGCCAGTTCGCCTCGGGGCTGACCAACACCCGCGCCGACGCCCACGGCACCGACCGGCTGCGACTGCTGCGCGAGGTGCTGGCCGCCGTCCGCAGCGAGCTGGGGGCCGGCCGGGTGCTCGCACTGCGGCTGTCCTGCGACGAGGAGGCCCCCTGGGCGGGCATCACGCCGGAGACCGCCGCCGGGCACGTCGCCGACCTCGCGCCGCTGGTCGACCTGCTCGTCGTCGTCCGGGGCAGCGGATTGGCGCTGTCGTCCTACCGCCCCGACGGACACGTGCGGCCCGGGTTCAACGCCGGGCTCACCCGCGGGCTGCGGGCGGCCGCCGGCGGGACGCCGGTCGTGCTGCAGGGCTCGGTCGTCGACGTCGAGGACGCCGAGGCCGCGCTCGCCGACGGCACCGCCGACGCCGTCGAGATGACCCGCGCGCAGATCGCCGATGCCGCCCTGGTCGCCAAGGCCCGCGCGGGCACCCCGGTCCGCCCCTGCACCCTGTGCAACCAGGCCTGCCGGGTGCGCGACGTCCGCAACCCGCTGGTCAGCTGCGTGGTCGACCCCCGCAGCGGCCACGAGACGGAGGACCCCGACCCCGAGGGCAGAAACGGCCATTCCCCTCCAGGCCGGGCCGTCGTGGCCGGCGGGGGGCCGGCGGGACTGGAGGCGGCGCGGGTGCTGGCCGCGGCAGGGGCCGCGGTGCGGCTGGTCGAGCGCGGCCACCGGCTCGGCGGCGCGCTGCCGCTGGTGGCGGCGCTGCCCGGCCGGCAGCGCTTCGCCGACCTCGCCGCCTGGCTCGCCGGCGAGGTCGAGCGGCTGGGCGTGCGCGTGGAGCTGGGCGTGGAGGCGGCGGCGGCCGACGTCGTCGCCACGGGTGCCCGGGCGGCGGCCACGGGCCCCGGCGCGGTGACCGCCGCGGACGTCCTCGCCGGTGCCGACCTGCCCCCCGGTCCGGTCGTGGTGCACGACCCCGCTGGCGGTCCGGTGGGCGCGGGCGTGGCCGAGCTGCTCGCCGGCGCCGGGCGGGAGGTCACTGTGGTGACGCCCGACGAGGTGGTCGGCGTGCGGCTGGCCGAGGACCTCGCCCCGGCCAACACCCGGCTGCTGCGGGCCGGCGTCCACCGGCGCACCGGGGTGGTGCTCCGCGGCGTGCCCGACGGGGAGGCGGTGCTCGCCGACCGGTGGACCGGCGCGGAGAGCCGCATCCCGTGCGCGGTCCTCGTCGAGGCCGGCCCCGGCGACGTTCCCGCCGGGCACGCCGGGCACGGCGGCCTCGCGGACGAGGGCCTCGTCGCCGGGGACGCCGTCGCGCCGCGCACCGTGCTCGAGGCCGTTCTCGAGGGCCGGCGCGCGGCGCTGGCGTGGCTGGGCCGGTGTCGGCGGCCCTGAGCTCTGCCTAGGTTGTGGCCCACGTCGCCACGCTGCGGACCACGAGGGAGCGGACATGGGCAAGCTCGACGGCAAGGTCGCGTTCATCACCGGAGCGGCGCGGGGGCAGGGCCGCTCGCACGCCGTCCGGCTGGCCCAGGAGGGCGCCGACGTCATCGCCGTCGACCTGTGTGCGCAGCTGGACACGATCGCCTACCCCATGGCCACCCCCGACGACCTGGCGGAGACGGTGCGGGCGGTGGAGGCCCTGGACCGGCGCATCGTCGCCCGCCAGGCCGACGTCCGGGACGTGGCGGCGCTCCGGTCGGTGGTCGAGGACGGCGTCGCCGAGCTCGGCCGGGTCGACATCGTGCTGGCCAACGCCGGCATCTCCGCCGCGGGCAGCCCCGAGAGCGACCCCTCCCGCACGTGGGACGACGTCATCGGGGTCAACCTGACCGGCGTCTGGAACACCGTGCACGTGGCCGCGCCCCGGATGATCGAGCAGGGCGAGGGCGGCTCGATCGTGCTGACCAGCTCCACCCAGGGGCTCACCGGGCGCGGCGGGGACGGCAGCGGCGCGGTCACCGCGTACGCGGCCGCCAAGCACGGCGTCGTCGGCCTGATGCGCAGCTTCGCCCACTGGCTGGCGCCGCACCGGATCCGGGTCAACAGCGTGCACCCGACCGGGGCGGCCACCCCGATGGTGGAGAACGAGGTGCTGCAGTCGTGGCTCGCCGCGAACGAGGAGTCCGCCGGGATGCTGGCCAACCTCATGCCCGTCGAGCTCATCGAGGCCGTGGACGTCAGCAACGCCATCGCCTGGCTGGTCAGCGACGAGGGCCGCTACGTGACCGGCGTGACGCTGCCCGTCGACGCGGGCTTCACCGTCCGGTAGCGGCCGCGCCCGGCCGACGCTCAGCCGGCCGGCCTGAGGCCCTCCCCCGGCAGGAGGTCGGGTAGCAGGTCGGCCAGCGTGAGCGCGGCGAGGAACACGACCAGGACGGCGACGGCGAACACGGGGACCTCCAGCGGGACGGTGCTCCACCGTCCCGCCGCGCCCTGGGGACCGGCCCCGCGCCGCCTGGGAGTCGCCTGTGGGCGGGCAGCCGACGGGCTACTGCAGGTCGACCTTGTCGCTCTCGCCGGCGTCGATGCGCTGCCCGGTCGCCTTGGCCTTGACGAAGCTGAACGCGGTGGCGAGCCGGCCGCCCGGGGTGTCCCAGTACTCGGCCGAGTCGGCGTCGACCCGCACCAGCACGGTCGAGGGGTCCTCGGGACCCTGCGGCAGCCACGCCTCGACCCCGCTGTTCCACAGCTCCTTCTTCGTGGCGACGTCGTCGACGACCGACGCGTGCCCGGTCAGCGACACCCACGTACCGCCGGAGCCGACGCCGACGTTCACCTGCGGCGAGGCGGCGATGTGGGCGAGCCAGTCGGTGCCCCGCTCGGCGAAGAACCACAGGTCGCCGTCGAACTCCACCTCCTGCAGGGTCATCGGGCGGCTGGTGAGCTTGCCGCCGGGCTCGGTGGTGGTGAGGAAGCCGAAGCGCTCCCCCTTGAGCAGGCCCGCGACCTTGCGGGTGTCGTCGGTGGTCATGACCGGGCAGTGCCCAACCCGGTCGCCCGCAAAGCATCGCCACCGTTGTCCCGGGCACCCGGCGGCCCCTAGGTTGTGGCCCCATCCCGAGCCGGAGGGGGCGGGCATGGGCAAGCTCGACGGCAAGGTCGCGTTCATCACCGGAGCGGCGCGGGGGCAGGGCCGCTCGCACGCCGTCCGGCTGGCCCAGGAGGGCGCCGACGTCATCGCCGTCGACCTGTGCCGGCAGATCGACACCGTGCCCTACCCCATGGCCACGCCGGAGGACCTCGACCGGACGGTCGCCGAGGTGGAGGCCCTCGACCGCCGCATCGTGGCCCGCCAGGCCGACGTCCGCAGCCTCGCGGCCATGGAGGACGCCGTCCGCGCCGGGGTCGCCGAGCTCGGCCGGCTGGACATCGTGCTGGCCAACGCCGGGATCGCGCCCATGGGCGACGAGGACGAGGCCGCCCGCGCCTGGCAGGACGTGATCGACGTGAACCTCACCGGGGTCTGGAACACCCTCCGGGCCACCGCCCCGGTCCTCGTGGAGCAGGGGCAGGGCGGCGCCATCGTGCTGACCAGCTCGACGGCCGGCCTCAAGGGGATCGGCGGCGACGCCGGCGGCGCGCAGGGCTATGCCGCCGCCAAGCACGGCGTCGTCGGCCTGATGCGCGTCTTCGCGAACACGCTCGGCCCGCACGGGATCCGGGTGAACTCGGTGCACCCGACCGGCGTGAAGACCCCCATGATCATCAACGAGTTCATGCAGCGGTGGCTCTCGGAGCGGCCGACGCCGGCGCAGGCCGCGGGGCTGAGCAACCTGCTCCCGGTCGACGCCATCGAGCCGGTCGACGTCAGCAACGCGATCGTCTGGCTGGTCAGCGACGACGCCCGGTACGTCACCGGCGTGACGCTGCCGGTCGACGCCGGCTTCACCGTCCGATGAGTCAGAGGGCGTCGAGGTAGCGCCAGGCGCCGCCGTCCCGGACGAACCGGCTGACCTCGTGCTGGCTGCCGGTCTCGCCGGCGTGCCGGTACCAGGCCCGGAACTCCACGGTGCCCTCGTCGGCGAACACCCCGCCGCCGGTGGTGGCGAGCACGTCGAGCCCGGTCCAGCGGACCGCCGGGTCGGGCTCCAGCGACCGCGGCCGGGTCGTCGGGTGCCAGGTCGCGAGCAGGTAGGCGGGGTCGCCGACGGCGAAGGCGCTGTACCGCGAGCGCATGAGCTGCTCGGCGGTGGCCGCCGTCGCGGCGCCGGCGTGCAGCCGCCCGCAGCACTCGTCGTAGGGGAGCCCCGTTCCGCAGGGGCAGCGTCGGGCTGCCATGGGCGCAGTCTCTAGGGTCGCCCCGGCGGAGGAGGTGGGCGGTGCGGTACGAACGGCTGGCCTCGCCCTTGCGGGTCGGCCCGGTCACCCTGCCCAACCGGGTCGTCTTCCCGGCCCACCTGACGAACTTCGCCGTCGACGGGCTCCCCACCGCCCGGCACGCGGCCTACTACGCGGCCCGTGCCGCCGGCGGTGCCGGGCTGGTCATCACCGAGGAGTCCACGGTCGACCCGGCCGACCGGCCCTACGAGAAGCTGGTCCGGGGGTACGACGACGCGGTCGCGCCCGGCTGGCGGCTGGTCACCGACGCCGTCCACGCGCACGGCGTCCCGGTGT
This sequence comes from Geodermatophilus sp. SYSU D00965, assembly GCF_054050075.1. Classification (NCBI taxonomy): domain Bacteria; kingdom Bacillati; phylum Actinomycetota; class Actinomycetes; order Geodermatophilales; family Geodermatophilaceae; genus Geodermatophilus; species Geodermatophilus sp. SYSU D00965. The sequence goes on from NZ_JBJGYQ010000016.1 coordinate 49,637, forward strand.
TCGCCCAGCTCAACCACAACGGCGGTCAGTCGGACGCCACGCACACCCGGGCGCCGGTCCTCGCGCCCTCGCCGGTGCCCGACCCGCTGTTCCGGGAAGTGCCGCGGGAGGCGTCGGCCGCCGACCTCGCCCGGCTGGTCAGCGGCTACGCCGACGTCGCGGCCCGCTGCGCCGCCGCCGGCTTCGACGGCGTGGAGGTGCAGGCGTCGCAGTCCTCGCTGGTCCGCCAGTTCCTGTCCCCGGCGACCAACCGGCGCACCGACGGCTACGGCGGCCCCCTGGAGAACCGCGCCCGCTTCCTCGTCGAGGTGCTGACCGCCGTGCGGGAGGCGGTCGGGCCGGGCCGGGCCGTGGGCGTCCGGCTGGCCGGCGGGGAGGGCGTGGACGGCGGGACGACGCTCGCCGACGCCGCGGCCACCGCGCGCCTGGTCGCCGCCGCGGGGCTGGTCGACGCCGTGAGCACCACCGTGGGCGTCGCGACGGCGACCCTCGAGCAGGTCGTCCCGCCGATGACCACCGAGCCGGGCTACGCGCGGTACGTCTCCGCGGCGATCCGGGCGGCCGTGCGGGCGGTGTCCGACGTCCCGATGATCGGAGTCGGCCGGTTCCTCACCCCCGCGCAGGCCGAGCAGGCCCTCGCCGACGGCGACTGCGACCTGGTCGGGGTCGCCCGCGGGCAGATCGCCGACCCCGGGTGGGCCGGCAGGGCGTGCACCGGGCGGGCGGCGGAGATCCGCCGGTGCCTGGGCTGCAACCAGGAGTGCGTCGGTCGGGTCGGCACCAACCGGCCCCTGGGCTGCGTGACCAACCCCCGGGCCGGCCGGGAGGCGCCGCTGCCGGTCCCGGTCCGCCGGCGCCGGGTGCTCGTCGTCGGCGGGGGTCCGGCCGGGCTGCGGGCGGCCGCCACCGCCGCGCAGCGCGGGCACGCGGTCACCCTGCTGGAGCAGGCACCGGCGACCGGCGGAGCGGTCCGCGTCGCGGCGTCCGCCCCCGGCCGCGACGGGCTGCGACCGCTCGTCGACGACCTGGCCGCCGAGTGCGCCCGGGCCGGGGTCGACGTCCGGACCGGGACGCGGGCCACCGCCGACGGCGTCCGCGCGCACGCTCCCGACGTCGTCGTCCTCGCCACCGGGGCGCGGCCGGCCCGGCCCGCGTGGGCGGGGGACAGCGCCCGGGTGGTCGACGTCCGCGACGTGCTGACCGGCGCGGCGTCGCCGACCGGCCACGTCCTCGTCGTCGACGACCTGGGCGCCGCCGCGGGGCCGTCGGTCGCCGAACTGCTCGCCGGCCGGGGCTGCGCGGTCGAGGTCGTGACCGCGGCGATGGTGGTCGGGCAGGACCTCGGGCTCACCCTCGACCGGCCGCGGTGGCAGCGGCGGGCCGCGGAGCTGGGCATCCGGCAGAGCACCGACCTGCTGGTGCAGGCCGTCGAGGGGCGGGCGGTGCGGCTGCTGCACCACCCGACCGGCGCGGTGCGGGAGCGCGCGGTCGACTGGGTGGTGGTCGCGACGCACGCCCGGGCCGACGACGAGCTGTGGCGGGCGCTGCGCGGCAGCGGGCTGGAGGTGCACCGGGCCGGCGACTGCCTGGCCCCGCGGCGGGCGTCGGCGGCGACCCTGGACGGCGACCGGGTCGGCGCGTCGATCTGAGCGGAGGAGATCCGTGCGGGTGACGCGGACGGATCTCCTCCGCTCAGCGGGCGTAGCGGGACCGCAGCCCGTCGAGCATCAGGTCCAGGCCGAACTCGAACGCGGCCGAGTGCGGGCGGTCGAGCAGCTCGGAGATGGCGGCCAGCAGCACGGGCTGGTCACTCAGCAGGTCCGCCCGCAGCGCGTTGAGGTCCTCGTCGTCCGCGTCCGGCAGCGGCTGGCTGCGCCCGCGCTCGGCCTCCGCCTGCCACTCGATGGCGCTGCCGATCACGTACGCGCCGATGGCGAACAGCGTCTGCTGGGCCTGGCCGGGCGTCATCCCGGCGTCCACCAGCGCGCCGAGCACCCGCTCGATCCCGGGGAGGCTGTCCGGGCTGGGCCGGTTGCCGGCGAGCACCCGGGGCGCGTCCCGGGTCGAGGTGAGCGCCGCGAACACGCGGCGGGCGTCCTCGCGCAGCCACTCCCACCACGGCTGGCCCTCCGCCGGCCCCGCGTAAGCCCGGCCGCTGCGCCGGACCAGCTCCTCGGCCATGAGGTCCATGAGCTGGCGCTTGTTGTCGACGTGCCAGTACAGCGTCGGGCCGGACACCCCCAGCCGGGCGGCGATCCGCCGGAAGGAGACCGCCTCCAGCCCGCCCTCGGCCAGCAGGGCCAGCGCCGCGTCGACCACCGCCTCGCGGGTCACCGGCGCCCGCTCGGTCCCCGCCTCGGCACTCCCGGGGGCCCGCTCGGTCGCCGCGTCAGGATTCACGCTTGACAGCCTAACGCTGTTAGAGGACGGTGTCCGCCGTGTCTAACGCCGTTAGAGTGCCGGCCATCGAGGTGGCCGGGTTGACGAAGACCTACAAGACCGGCGACACGGTGGTCGAGGCGGTCAAGGGCATCGACCTGCGGGTCGAGGCCGGGCAGACCTACGGCTTCCTCGGGCCCAACGGGGCGGGGAAGTCGACGACCATCGAGATGCTCTGCACCATCCGCAACCCGACGTCCGGCTCCGCGCGGGTGGCCGGGTTCGACGTCGTCCGCGAGCGCGACCAGGTGCGCCGCCGCATCGGGCTGGTCTTCCAGCAGCAGACCCTGGACCTGCAGCTCACCGCGGAGCAGAACCTGCGCTTCCACGCCGAGCTGTACGGGCTGACCCGCCCCGAGGCCGACCGCCGGATCGCCGAGGTGCTGGAGATGGTGGCGCTGGCCGACCGCCGCTCGGACACCGTCGCGCGCTTCTCCGGCGGCATGAAGCGCCGGCTGGAGATCGCCCGCGGCCTGGTCCACGCCCCGCAGGTGCTCTTCCTCGACGAGCCGACGATCGGGCTGGACCCGCAGACCCGCGCCGCGATCTGGGACCACCTGCGGTGGCTCCGCGAGAACAGCAGCATCACCGTCTTCGTCACCACGCACTACATGGACGAGGCCGAGCACTGCGACCGGATCGCGATCATGGACCACGGCGAGATCGTCGTGGAGGACACCCCCGAGGCGCTGAAGTCCAGCGTCGGCACCGACCGGATCGCGCTGCGCACCGACGACGACGAGCTGGCGATCGCCCGCGTCCGGGAGCGGCTGGGCATCGAGGCCGGCGTCCACGAGGGGCAGGTCACCCTGGCCGTGGCCGAGGGGGCGCAGGTGGTCCCGCGGCTGTTCACCGAGCTCGGCGTCGGCATCCGCTCGGTCACCGTCACCCGGCCCAGCCTCGACGACGTCTTCCTGACCTACACCGGCCGCACCATCCGTGACTCCGAGGGGCCCGGGCACCCGGCGTTCCCGTTCGCCGGGAGGCGATGAGCATGACCATCCGCGAGACCGCCCCCGACCTGTCCCCCGCGCCCCTGACCGAGGTCCGCAGCGACGCCGCGCACGAGCTGCGCGCCACCTGGGTGGTCATGCGCCGCGAGCTGCTGCGGCTCAAGCAGGACAAGGCCCGCATCCTCACCATGCTGCTGCAGCCGCTGCTGTTCATCTTCGTGATGGGCACCGGGCTGGCCAGCATCGTCGACACCGGCGGCAGCACGGACTTCCGCACGTTCCTCTTCCCCGGCGTCCTGGCGACGTCGGTGCTGTTCACCGCGGCGTTCGCCGGCATCAGCCTGGTGTGGGACCGGGAGTTCGGCTTCCTGCGCGAGATGATGGTCGCGCCGATCTCCCGCGGCTCGATCATCTGGGGCAAGTGCCTCGGCGGCGCCGTCGTCGCCACCGTGCAGAGCCTGGTCCTGCTGGCGCTGATGGGCACCGTCGGCATCCCCTACGCGCCGTCGCTGATCCTCGAGCTGATCGCCTGCCTGTTCCTCGGCTCGCTGCTGCTGACCGCGCTGGGCGTGCTGCTCTCCACCCGGATCAAGACCATCCAGACCGCGATGCCGGTCAGCCAGTTGCTGATCATGCCGATGATGTTCCTGTCGGGGGCGCTGTTCCCGATCTCGGGCCTGCCCGACTGGCTGGCGGTGCTCACCCGGCTCAACCCGCTGACCTACGTGGTTCAGCCGATGCGGTACTTCGTGCTCGAGCACCTGTCGCTGTCGGAGACCGAGCAGGCGCGGCTGGTGCCGGTGCTGACCTGGTTCGGCTGGCACGTGCCGGTGGCGGTGCAGCTGCTCACCGTCGCGGTGATCACCCTGGGCCTGGTCGCCGTGGCCGCTCGGGTCTTCAAGACCACGGAGTAGCAGGACCTGCAGGAGCACCCGGTAGCACGCTCGCGGCGAGCCTCAAAGGCCCCTGCAGGGTCCCGCCGCGAGCTTGCGAGGGGCGGGGGGCAGGGGGTCCTTTCACTAGGCTGCCCCGGTGAGTTCCCTCGCCGGGGCAGCCTGGCCCGACCTGCCGGAACGCCCACTCCTCCTCGTCCCCCTCGGCGCGGTCGAGCAGCACGGCCACCACCTGCCGCTGGCCACCGACACCACCGTGGCCTGCGCGGTCGCGGAGTCCGCGGTCGACGCCCTGGACGGCGTGCTGCTGGCCCCGGCGCTGGCCTACGGCGCCAGCGGCGAGCACGAGGACTTCCCGGGCACCATCTCCATCGGCACCGAGGCGCTGACCGGGCTGCTCGTCGAGTACGGCCGCTCGGCCGGCCGGTGGGTGGGGCGGCTGGTCGTCGTCAACGGCCACGGCGGCAACCTCGGCGCCCTGCGGACGGCGGTCCCGCGGCTGCGCTCGGAGGGGCGCGACGTCGCCTGGTTCCCGTGCGGCGTCCCCGGCGCCGACGCGCACGCCGGCCGCACCGAGACCTCGCTGGTGTTGCACGTGGAACCAGCGCGGGTGCGCGCCGACCGCGCGGTGGCGGGGGAGACGACGCCGATCGCGCAGCTGCTGCCCCGGCTGCGGGCCGAGGGCGTGCGGGCGGTCAGTCCCACCGGCGTGCTCGGCGACCCGGCCGGTGCCTCCGCGGAGGAGGGCGCGCAGCTCCTGGCGGCGATGGCGGCCCGGCTGGCCGACGCCGTCCGGACGTGGGACGTCGACGCCACCGGCCGGCTGCTCGGGTAGCCCCGGCCGGGGTCCGGGGGCCGGGTTATGGTCCGGAGCATGGGGTCCCCGTCCGGCTGGCTCGTCGTCGTCGACTACCAGGAGGTCTTCCGCGACCCCACGTCGCCGTGGACGACGCCCCGCTTCGACGAGATCCGCCCGCGCATCCGGTCGCTGGCCGAGGCCTTCGGCGACCGGGCGGTCTTCACCCGCTTCGTCGTGCCCGAGGAACCGGCCGGGGCGTGGGCCGACTACTACGCGAAGTACGACTACTTCCGCGCGGAGCACGCGATCCCGCTGCTCCAGCTGTCCGAGGACCCGGGCGAGCGCCGGGTCATCGAGGCACCGACGTTCGGCAAGTGGGTCCCCGAGCTCGCCGACCTCGTCGGGGACGGGCCGCTGACCGTCGCCGGCGTCGCCACCGACTGCTGCGTCCTGTCCACCGTGCTGCCCGCGGCCGACGCCGGCGTGCGGGTGCGGGTGGTCGCCGACGCCTGCGCCGGCGCCAGCGACCAGGCGCACGAGGACACCCTCGAGATCCTCGGCTGCTACGCGCCGCTGGTGGAGGTGACGACGACCGCCGAGGTGCTGGGCGAGGGATGACCGCCGGGGTGGGTGGGGGAGCGCCGGTCCCCCTGGCGCCGGCGGAGCGGCTGCCCGACGGGTTCGCCGTCCGGCTGGACCCGCGCACCCGGCGGCGGGACGGCGGGACGGCGCTGCTCGGCGGCTCCCCGCTGCGGCTGCTCCGGCTGCGGTCGCGGGCCCGTGACCTGCTGCGCGGCGACCGGCTCGTCGTCCGGGACGCCGCCACCGCCGCGCTGGCCGCGCGCCTGCTCGACGCGGGCCTGGCCCACCCGGACCTCGCCGGGCCGGTGCCGGTCGACCTCACCGTCGTCGTCCCGGTCAAGGACCGCCCGGTGGAGCTGGACCGGCTGCTGGCCGCGCTGCGCGCCGCCCCCGACACCGCCGCCGTCCCGGTGCTCGTCGTGGACGACGGCTCGGCCGACCCCGCCGCGGTGACGGCCACCGCCGCCCGGCACGGCGCCACGGTGCTCCGGCACCCCACCCCGCGCGGGCCGGCCGCCGCGCGCAACGCCGGGCTGCGGGCGGCGACCACCGACCTGGTCGCCTTCCTCGACTCCGACTGCGTGCCGCTGCCGGGCTGGGCGCGGGGCCTGGTCGGCCACGCGACCGACCCGCGGCTGGCCCTCGTCGCCCCCCGGATCACCGCCCTGCCCTCCCCGGCCGCCGGCTGGGTGGCCCCGTACGAGGCGGCGGTCAGCGCGCTGGACATGGGGTCGCACCCCGCGCCGGTCGCGGCCGGGACGGCGGTGTCGTACGTGCCCAGCGCCGCGCTCCTGGCCCGCCGCTGCGCGCTGGGCGACGGCTTCGACGAGTCGATGCGGGTGGCCGAGGACGTCGACCTGGTCTGGCGGCTGGCCGCGGCCGGCTGGCGGGTGCGGTACGAGCCGGCGGCCACGGTCGCCCACGAGCACCCCGCGCGGACCGCCGAGTGGCTGCGCCGACGCGCCTTCTACGGCACCGGCGCCGCGCTCCTGGCCGACCGGCACGGCGCCGCGGTCGCGCCCGTGGTGGTCTCGCCGTGGTCCGCGCTGGCCTGGGGGCTGGTGCTGACCGGACGCCGCGGCGCCGCGGTCGCCGCCGCCGGTGTGCTGGCCGCCGCGACCGGGCGGCTGGCGCGGCGGCTGGCCCGCCCCGGGGAGCGCCCACCGATCGGGCTCGCCGCGGTTCTCGTGCTGCGCGGCAGCGCCGCGGCCGGCCGCACCCTCGCCCGCAGCGCCACCCGGCACCACTGGCCGCTGGCGCTGCTCGCCGCGGCCGCGTCCCGGCGGGGCCGCTCCCGGATCGCCGGGGCCGCCCTCGCCGACGCCGTCCTCGCCTGGTGGCCGCACCGCCGGCAGGTCGGCCCGCTGCGCTTCGCCGCCGCCCGCCGGCTGGAGGACCTCGCCTACGGCACCGGGCTGTGGTGGGGCGCGCTGCGGGCCCGTGACGCGCGGGCGCTGCTCCCGGCCGCTCCACCCGACGCCGGCCGGCCCCGGGGTTCCCTGGTGGAAACGCGGGCCAGGGGCCACGATGGGCGCGAGATGAGCCCGAGCCCGCGGACGACGTCGTGACCACGGTCAACCCGTGGCTCGCCCTGCCCGAGGGCCGGCCCGACCCCGCTCTCGCCCGCCGGCTGCGCGCCGCCCACGAGGCGCTGGTCACCCGCGGCGGCCCCCCGGTGCGCGACGCCGTGCGGAGCGTCGTCTGGGACTCCTGGCGGCGCTGCCTGGGCAGCGGCGTCGACCCGGACGGCAGCGCGCCCCCCGTCGACCTCCTCGACGACGACCTGGTGGCCTACCGCGCCGCGCACCCCCTGGCCCCGGTCCTCCCGGTGATCCGCCGGCTGCTGGTCGAGGACGCCGAGGCCGACCAGATGATCGTCGCGGTCACCGACGCCGCGGGGCGGATGCTCTGGGTCGAGGGCGACCGCAGGCTGCGCTCCCGCGCCGAGGGGATGAACTTCGTCGAGGGTGCCCGCTGGTCGGAGGAGGTGGCGGGCACCAACGCGCCGGGCACCGCGCTGGCCCTCGACCACGCCGTCCAGATCTACGGCAGCGAGCACTACCGGCGGCCGGTGCAGAACTGGAGCTGCTCGGCCGCGCCGGTGCACCACCCGGTCACCGGCGTCCTGCTCGGCGCGATCGACGTGACCGGCGGCGACCACGTGGCCAGCCCGCAGGTGCTCACGCTGGTCCGCGCGACGGTCGCCGCGGTGGAGGCGGAGCTGCGCTGGCTGCACCGCGACGCCGGCGCCGCCCGCCGGCCCGCGCCGCCGGCCCCGCGGCTGGACGTCCTGGGCCGGGAGCGGGCGCGACTGCGGCTGCCCGGCGGTCCCGTCGAGCTCTCGCTGCGCCACTCGGAGCTGCTGCTGCTCCTCGCCGAGGCCGGCGCCACCGGGGGCGGCCGCACCGCCGAGCAGCTGGCCGCCGAGTGCCACGCCGGGGACGCCGCCGCGGTGACCGTCCGCGCGGAGCTGTCCCGGTTGCGCCGGCTGGTCGGCACCGACCTCGTCGGCTCCCGCCCCTACCGGCTGCTGGCCCCGCTGGAGACCGATGCCGGCCAGGTGCGCCGGCTGCTGGGCAGCGGTGCGGTCGGGGCCGCCCTGGAGCGCTACGCCGGTCCGGTGCTGCCGCGCTCGACGGCGCCCGGGGTCGTCGCCACCCGGGAGCGGCTGACCGCCCGCCTGCGCCAGGCGGTGCTGGCCAGCCGCCGCCCGGAGCTGGTGCTGCGGTACAGCCGGCTGCCCGAGGCGCACGACGACGTCGCCGTCTGGCAGAGCTGCCTGGAGTGGCTGCCGCCGGGGTCGCCGAGCCGGCCCGCGGTCGCCGCCCACCTGCACCGGCTGCGCCGCGCCCCCCGGGGACCGCTGCGCGTCCACTGAGGACGACGATCATGGGGTTCGGGAGACGACACGCTCCACGGCGTCGGCGTGTCGCTCCCCGGACGCCATGATCGCCGGGAGGGGCCTCAGCGCCCGAGCGCGTCCGCGAACAGCGGGACGGCGTTGTCCAGCGCGTAGCCGGTGCCCAGCGCCGAGCCACTGGAGAAGGCGCTGACCAGCGTCTGGTCCTCGAGGACGACGGCGTGCCCCTGCTGCACCGACGGCAGGGTCTGCCACACCGGGTTGCCGGTGATCTCCGCGGCGTCGACGAAGATCGGGAAGACGACGGTCAGCGGGGCGTCCAGCACCTGGAGCTGCTCGTCGCTGACGGAGACGAAGAAGTTCTCGCCCGCCAGGTCCTGGATCGCCGGCTTGTTGGTGAAGCCGAGGGCCTCCATGAAGTCGACGCGGGAGTCGCCGCGGACGTAGGCCCCGAAGCCCTCCGAGGTGTACGCGCCCACCGCGACCTCGGTGCCCTGGAACTCCGGGTTGGCCTCCCGGGCGTCGGCGAACTGCTGCTCGACGTCGTCGGCCAGCGTGGCGGCCTTCTCGCTGCGGCCGAGGGCCTGGCCGACCAGCTCCAGCTGCTGCTGCCACGTCGTCTGGTAGGGGCCCACCCCGTCGGGCTGGCCGACGGTGGGCGCGATCGCGTTGAGCGAGTCGTAGCGCTCCTGCGTGCCGTCCGACCGCGTGTCGAGGATGAGGTCGGGCTCCAGCGCGGCGATCGCCTCCAGGCTGGGCTCGAGGGTGTCGATGATCTCCGGGGCCTCGTCGTAGCGGCCCTCCGCCCACGGGCCCACCCCCTCGCCGCCGAAGCCGAGCCAGTCGCTGGCGCCGACCGGCTGCACGCCGAGCGCCAGTGCCGTCTCGGCGTCCGACCAGCCGAGCGCGACGACGCGCGTGGGCTCCTCCTCGACGGTGACGTCGCCGAAGGCGGTGGCCACGGTCACCGGGAACGCCCCGGACGCCTCGCCGGAGGGGGCGCCGGACGCGGTCGCGGCGCCCGGGTCGGCCTCCTCCGACGAGCCGGAGGTGCACCCGGCGACGAGGACGACGGCGGCCAGCAGGACGGTGCCGCGCAGGGCGGTGCGGACGATCATGGGCACTCCTTCGAGAGCAGGTGAGGCTCACCTAACTACCCCGAGGTCACGGCCCGATCACGGAGGTCCGCCAACCGCCGCTGCAACCCCGCTGCAACGTTGCGGTCCCGCGCTGTTCCGGTCCACGCGAGCGGTGCGACCTCCGCGGCTGCGGGCTACACGGCCGCGCCGTCCCCGCGGGTGCGGATCCGCGACGAAGAGCCGCGCAGATAAGCGTGGCCTAAGTCACTCCCCGGTTGCCAGACTCCCGGCCCAGGTGGCGATGCCACAGACCCCTGCAACGAAGCGGAGGATCCGTGACCCAGATCAACGTACGGGTCGACGGGGTGACCTACACCGACGAGGTCGAACCCCGGACCCTGCTCGTCCACTACCTGCGCGAACACCTGGGCAAGGTGGGCACCGTCGTCGGCTGCGACACCAGCAACTGCGGCGCGTGCACCGTGCACCTCGACGGTGCGGCGGTGAAGTCCTGCACCGTGTTCGCCGTCCAGGCCGACGGCAGCGAGGTCACCACCATCGAGGGCCTCTCCGAGGGCGGCGACCTGCACCCCGTGCAGAAGGCGTTCCGCGAGATGCACGGCCTGCAGTGCGGCTTCTGCACCCCGGGGATGATCATGGCCTCGGTCGACCTGCTCAAGGAGAACCCCGACCCCAGCGACACCGAGGTCCGCGAGGGCATCGAGGGCAACCTCTGCCGCTGCACCGGCTACCAGAACATCGTCCGGGCCGTGCGCGCCGCCGCCGCGGAGATGAGCGGCCGCGGCACCGCCGACGAGGACGTCCGCCCGGCCGCCGTGGACACGGCCGCCGCCGACCACGTGGTGGTGCAGGCATGACCGTCACCGAGGACGCCGCGGCGCAGGCCCCGGCCAAGGAGGTCGGGAAGGCCCGCCGCCGCAAGGAGGACGCCCGGCTGATCACCGGCCGGACGACGTGGACCGACAACACGGTGCTGCCCGGGATGCTGCACATCTCGGTGGTTCGCAGCCCCGTCGCCCACGCCAAGATCGGCAACGTCGACGTCACCGCGGCCGCGCAGGCGCCGGGCGTGGTCGCCGTGTTCACCGGCCGCGACTTCGCCGAGGAGCAGGGCTCCATCCCCTGCGCCTGGCCGGTGACGCCGGACATGGTCAACCCCGGCCACCCCTCGGTCGCGGTCGAGGAGGTCAACCACGTCGGCGAGGCCGTCGCGGTGATCGTCGCCCGGAGCAAGGCGGCCGCGCAGGACGCCGTCGAGCTGGTCGACGTCGACTACGACCCCCTGCCGGTGGTGCTCGACATGGAGGAGGCGATCGGGCAGCAGCCGGCGCTCTGCCACGACCACCTCGAGTCCAACCAGAGCTTCCACTTCGTGTTCGACGCCGGGGAGGCCGGCACGGGCAGCGACACCGAGCATGCGTTCGCCGACGCCGAGGTGGTCGTGAGCCGCCGGTTCGTCCAGCAGCGGCTGATCCCGGCGTTCATGGAACCCCGGTCGGTCGTCGTCCAGCCCCAGGGCGACAACTACACGATGTGGTCGGCCACCCAGGTCCCGCACATCCTGCGGATCATGCTGGCGATGGTCACCGGCGTGCCCGAGCACAAGCTGCGGGTCATCGCGCCGGACGTCGGCGGCGGGTTCGGCGGGAAGCTGCAGGTGACGCCGGAGGAGGTCATCAGCCTGCTGGTGGCGCGCCGGCTGGGCAAGCCGGTCAAGTGGACCGAGACCCGCAGCGAGTCGCTGATGACCGCCCACCACGGCCGCGACCAGATCCAGTACGTCGACATCGCCGCCGACCGCGAGGGCAACGTCAAGGGCCTCCGGGTCCGGCTGCTCGCCGACATGGGCGCCTACCTGCGGCTGGTCAGCCCCGGCGTGCCGGTCCTCGGCGCCTTCATGTTCAACGGCATCTACAAGTTCCCGGCCTACCGCTTCGAGTGCCAGGGGATCTTCACCAACAAGGTGCCCACCGACGCCTACCGCGGCGCCGGCCGGCCCGAGGCCACGTTCGCCGTCGAGCGGATCATGGACGAGCTCGCCGTCGAGCTCGGCATGGACCCGCTGGAGCTGCGCCGGAAGAACTGGATCCAGGCGGAGGAGTTCCCGTTCACCACGGTCGCGGGGATGACCTACGACAGCGGGGACTACGAGAGCGCGACCCGGCAGGCGCTCGAGCTCATCGGCTACGACGAGCTGCGCGAGGAGCAGCGGCGGCGCCGCGAGTCGAACGACCCGGTGCAGCTGGGCATCGGCTTCTCGACGTTCACCGAGATGTGCGGCCTGGCGCCCTCCCGGGTGCTCGGCTCGCTCTCCTACGGCGCCGGCGGCTGGGAGCACGCCGCGATCCGGATGCTGCCCACCGGCAAGGTCGAGGTGGTCACCGGGTCCTCCGCGCACGGCCAGGGCCACGAGACGGCGTGGAGCCAGCTGGTGGCCGACCAGCTGGGGGTGCCGTTCGAGGACGTCGAGGTGCTGCACGGCGACACCTCGGTCGCGCCGCGCGGGCTGGACACCTACGGGTCCCGGTCCCTGGTCGTCGGCGGGGCGGCGGTGGTGAAGGCCGCGGACAAGGTGGTCGCCAAGGCCCGCACGGTCGCCGCGCACCTGCTCGAGGCCAGCGAGGACGACCTGGAGTTCTCCGGCGGGAAGTTCTCCGTCCGCGGCACGCCCGGGTCGGAGATCGGCATCCAGGAGATCGCCCTGGCCACGTTCGCCGCGCACAACTTCCCCGAGGGGGTGGAGCCCTCGATCGACGCGGACGCGACGTTCGACCCGGAGAACTTCTCCTTCCCGCACGGCACGCACATCTGCGCCATGGAGGTCGACACCGAGACCGGCATGGTGAAGATCCGCAAGTACGCCTGCGTGGACGACGTCGGCACGATCGTGAACCCGCTGATCGTCGAGGGGCAGGTCCACGGCGGCCTGGCGCAGGGCATCGCCCAGGCGCTGTTCGAGGAGGCCGTCTACGACGCCGACGGCAACCTCACCACCGGCACCTTCGTCGACTACCTGGTCCCGTCGGCGGCCGACCTGCCGCACTTCGACACGGGCAACACGGTGCACGTCGCCCCGGGCAACCCGATCGGGGCCAAGGGCGTCGGCGAGGCCGGCTGCATCGCCAGCACGCCGGCGGTCGTCAACGCCGCCCTCGACGCCGTCCGGCACCTGGGGGTCGACGACATCCGCATGCCGCTGACGCCCGAACGCGTGTGGCGGGCCATCCACCAGGGCGGGGACGGCGGCGACCGCGCCACCGCCGGCACCAACGCCTACGGCGGGGCGCAGACCGAGACCACCGCCGGCGTCTCCACCCCGCAGTCGTCCCTCGGAGGTGACCGGTGATCTGCCGATACGACGAAGGAGTAGAGCCGTGATCCCCGCTCCGTTCGCATACGCCCGGCCGACCACGGTCGACGAGGCCGTGCAGGCCGTCGCCGAGGGCGGCGAGGACGTCAAGATCCTCGCCGGTGGGCAGTCGCTCATCCCGGTCATGCGGTTGCGGCTGGCTGCTCCGGAGACGGTCGTGGACCTGGGCCGGGTCGGCGAGATGCGCGGCGTCCGGGACGACGGCGACGCGATCGTCATCGGCGCGATGACGACCCACCACGACGTCATGACCGACCCGCTGGTGCAGCAGTACGCACCGCTCATCGCCGAGGCGACCGAGACGGTGGCCGACCGGCAGGTGCGGGCCCGCGGCACCTTCGGCGGGGCGCTGGCCCACGCCGACCCGGCCGGGGACCTGCCGGCGGTGGCGCTGGCCCTGGACGCCGAGTTCGTCATCGCCGGCCCGAACGGGCGGCGCACGGTGCCCGCGGCGGACTTCTTCGTCGACTACCTCACCACCGCGCTGGAGGAGGGGGAGCTGCTCGTCGAGATCCGCGTCCCCAAGCTCTCCGGCCAGTGGGGGATGCACTACGAGAAGTTCAACCGGGTGGCCCAGGCCTGGTCGATCGTCGCCGTCGCCGCGGTGGTGCGGCGGGAGGACGGCCGCATCGCGGAGGCCCGGATCGGGCTGACCAACATGGGCCCGACGCCGCTGCGTGCCCGGGCGGTGGAGGCCGCCCTGGCCGGGGCGGAGGCCAGTGCGGACGCCGTCGCGGCCGCCGCCCGGTCCGCCGCCGAGGGCACCAGCCCGAGCAGCGACCTCAACGCGCAGGCCGACTACCGGCAGCACCTGGCGCAGGTGCTGACCCGGCGAGCGGTCAGCGTCGCCGCGGGGTTGTAGCGTCCATCACCAACCCCCGGAACCCGCCAGTCCCCTCGGCCGGCCCGCCCCCACGGGGGTGGACCGGCCGAGCTCCGTAGCCCAGGAGGTCGCACCGTGCAGTTGGAGAACTCGTTCACCGTCCCCGTGCCCATCGACGAGGCCTGGCGGGTGCTGCTGGACATCGAGCGCATCGCGCCGTGCATGCCCGGCGCCGCCCTCGACTCGGTGGAGGGCGACGACTTCACCGGGCGGGTGAAGGTCAAGCTCGGCCCGATCAACCTCACCTACCAGGGCAAGGCGTCGTTCGTGGAGAAGGACGAGGCCGCGCACAAGGCGGTCATCGACGGTCGCGGCAAGGACCAGCGCGGCAACGGCACCGCCGCCGCGCTCATCACCGCCCAGCTGAAGGCCGAGGGCGACACCACGCGGGTCGACGTCCTCACCGACCTGAACATCACCGGCCGTCCGGCGCAGTTCGGCCGCGGCGTGATGACCGACGTCGGCAACAAGCTGCTCGGCCAGTTCGCCGACAAGCTGGCCGCGCAGCTCGGCGCGGGCGACGCGGGGGCGGCCCCGGCGCCCACCGAGGCGGCCGCACCGCCGGCCCCGGGTGCGGCGGCCACGGTCGCCGGCGCGGCCGAGGAGGTCGCCGCGGCGGCCGAGGCCTCGACCAGCGCGGAGCCGGCCAAGAAGGCCGCGGCCGCGGCCCGCAAGACCGCTGCTGCGGCGGCGGACCGGGCGGCCGGGACGTCGGCCTCGGTCGGGGACACCGTGCCGGTGAGCACCCCGGCCGGCCCCGCCCCGACGCCGGCCTCCACGCCGGCCGAGCCGGCCACCGCGGCTCCGGGCGCGGCGGCCCCGGTCACCGCCCCCACCACCACCCCGGCCGGTCCGGCGGCGACCCCCGCGAGCACGTCGGCCCGGCCGGCCGCGGCGGCCGAGCCCGAGCCGATCGACCTGCTCGAGGTGGCCGGGGGCGCGGCGCTGACCCGCTACGCCAAGCCGCTGGGCGTGGCCGCGGCGGTGCTGCTGCTGGTCAGCCTCGTCGTCCGGCGCCGCCGCCGGCGCTGACCCCGGTGCCGCCGGACCCGTGCCCGCGCGGCGCGGGTCCGGCGGCTCCGCGGCGGAGGCCGGCGACGCCCTCGAGCCCGTCCATCGCCGCGGCCGCGACGACGTCCGGGTTCGCCCGGAGCGCGTGGTCGCCGGGGACGCCGTAGAGCGAGACGCCGGGCTGCCCGGTCAGGACGGCGGCGAGCTCCTCCGGGCGGCCCATGGCGTCGGTCTCGCCCTGCACCACGACCAGCGGCACCGGGACCGCGGTGAGCTCGGTGGCGCGGCTGCGCTCGGGCCGGCTCGGCGGGTGCAGCGGGAAGGCCAGGCAGAGGACCGCCGCCGCCCCCTGCTCGGCCGCGGTGCGGCAGGCCACCCGCGCGCCCGCGCTGCGCCCGCCCAGGACGAGCGGTCCCGCCAGCCGGTCGTCGTCCCGCAGGCCGTCGAGCACCGCCGCCCAGCCGACGTCCAGCCGCGCCGGGGCCGGGGCGATCCGCTTGCCGGCGACCCGCCACGGCTGCTCCACGCGCAGCACCCGCCACCCGGCCGCTGCCGCGGCGGCGGTCACCGCCACCAGGTCGGCCGACTCGATCCCCCCGCCGGCGCCGTGTCCCAGGACCAGCGTGCCGCGGAGCTCGCCGGCCGCGTCCGTCGCGGTGACCCGGGCCGGGCCGAGCCGGGTCGCGTAGCGCGTCACGGCCGCGGCAGGGCCAGCAGCGCGTCGACGGCGCCGGCCAGGTCCTCGGCGACGAGCGCGGCCGGGTCGTACACGTCGGGGTAGCTGCGCTCGGTGCGCGGGAACCAGGCGCCGGTCAGGCCGGCCCGCAGGGCGCCGTGCACGTCCCAGCCGTGGGCCGCGATGAGCGCCAGGCGCCCGGGCTCGACGTCGCAGACCCCGGCCGCCCACAGGTAGACCTCGCGGGCCGGCTTCCAGGCCCGGATCGCCTCGCTGGACAGCGATCGTTCCACCAGCGGCGCGACACCGCCGCGCTCCAGCCCGGCCTCGGCGACCCCCGGCGCGCCGTGGGTCAGCGTCACCACGCGGACGCCGGCCTCGGTGAGCCGGCGCAGCGCCGGCTCGACGTCGGGGTGCGGCGCCAGCTCGAGGAAGGCGTCGGCGACCCGGGACCGGTCGGCGGCCGACAGCGGGGTCGCCTGGGCGAGGGCGGCGTCGAAGGCCTGCCGGAAGCGGATCCAGGTGCCGGCCGCGGCGGTCGCGAAGCCGGTGAGCAGGGTCCGGGCGAAGACGGTGGACAGCAGGTCGGCGGGCTGGTCGAGCTCGACGAGCGCGGCCCGCACGGGGGCGAGGTCGAGCAGCGTCTCGTTGACGTCGAAGGCGACGACCTCGGGGCGGACGGGCGCGTTCACGCCGCGGGACGGTCCACGCCGCCGGCCTCGGGGCCCCGGGCCGCGCCCTCCCGTCGGTGACGGCGGACGTCCCGGTAGCGCTTCACCACCAGGTAGCCGATGCCGAGCACCACGGCGGCGACGACGGCGTAGTCGAGGTAGTGCAGGTTGGCCTGCACGAAGTCGCCGGCCGCCACGCCCAGGCCGATGAGCACGCTGTTCCAGATGAGGCTGCCGCCGGCGGAGAACAGGAGGAACTGGCCCAGCGGCATCCGCACGACGCCGGCGGGCACGGAGATGAAGCTGCGCACGATCGGCACCATGCGGCCGAAGAACACCGCCGGCCGGCCGTGCCGCTCGAACCAGGCGAAGGTCTTGTCGACGTCCTCGGTCTCCACCAGGGGCAGCCGGTCGAGGAAGGCGTGCGAGCGGCGCGGGCCCAGCGCCCGGCCGACGTAGTAGAAGAAGATCGCGCCGAGGACCGACCCCAGCGTGGCGAACAGGACCACCGGGACGACGTTCATCCGGCCGTCGTTGATCAGCACGCCGGCCAGGCCGAGCACCGCCTCGCTGGGGATCGGCGGGATGACCGTCTCCAGCAGGATGGCGAAGCCGACGCCCACGGCGCCGAGCTTCTCGACCAGGTCGAGCAGGAAGCCGGTGATGCCGCCCTGGTCGGAGGATGCAGCGGCGGCGAGGAACGACATGGCCTCCACGGTAACGGCGCGCTCCGGGAGGGACCTGGCAGCGACGGGGGTAGGTTCGCCGTCCATGCGGCAGCGCTTCACCGCCCGGGCCGTCGTCGTGGGGGACCGTGCGGGCACGGTGGTCCTCGACGGCGTGGTCGACGTCGAGGACGGCCGGATCGGCTGGGTAGGACCGGCCGCCGACGCCCCGCCGGCGGCCGACGCCGAGGTCGTCGCCGTCCCGGGCGTGCTCCTGCCGGGGCTGGTCAACGCCCACTCGCACGCGCCGATGGTGCTCTTCCGCGGGCAGGCCGAGGGGTTGCCGCTGGCGCGCTGGCTGCGCGAGGTGATCTGGCCGCGGGAGGCGCGGCTGACCCCCGACGACGTCGAGGTCGCCATGGAGGCGGCGTCGGCGGAGATGCTGCGCGGCGGGGTCACCACCAGCGTCGAGATGTACTTCGAGCCCGAGCGGATCGCCGCCGCCGTCGGGCGCACCGGGGCGCGCGCCGTCGTCGCCACCCCGCTGATCCCGCTGCCCGGGATGCCGCCGCTGGCCGACCAGCTGGAGGACGCCGTCGCCCTGGCCGGCCGCGCTCCCGGGGACGGCACCGTGGAGTTCGGCATCGGCCCGCACGCGGCGTACACGATCCCGCTGCCGGTGCTGCGGGACGCCGCGGCGGCCGCCCGCGAGCACGGCCTGCTGCTGCACCTGCACGTGGCCGAGACGATCGCCGAGGACGCCGACCTGCTGGTCACCCACGGGCTGTCGGTCCCCGCGCTGCTGGCCGCGCACGACGTGCTCGGCGGGCGGGTGCTCGCCGCGCACTGCGTCCACCTCGGCGAGGGCGACCTGGAGCTGTGGCGGGAGTACGACGTCGCGGTCGCCCACTGCCCGGCGTCCAACGCCAAGCTGGCCAGCGGGATCGCGCCGGTGCGGGCGATGCTCGACCGCGGCGTCCGGGTCGGGCTGGGCACCGACGGGCCGGCGTCCAACGACGGGCTGGACCTGCTGGGCGACGTCCGGCTGGCCGCGCAGCTGGCCCGGCTGCGGGAGCACTCCGCGACCGCGCTGACCGCCGCCGAGGCGTTCTGGCTGGCCACCGGCGGCGCCGCCGACGCGATCGGCCGGCCCGACCTCGGGCAGCTGGCGCCCGGCCGGCGCGCCGACCTGGTGCACGTCGACAGCCGGGACCTGCTGTTCGAGCCGGTGCTCAGCCCGCCTGACGTGCTCACCCACCTGGTGTGGTCCGGCGCCTCCCGGCTGGTGCGCGACACCTGGGTGGGCGGCCGGCAGGTGGTGCGCGACGGCGTCTGCACCACGGTGGACGCCGAGGAGCTGCGCGCAGACGTCGCCGCCCGCGCCGCCCGCCTCGCCGCCCGCTGAGTGGAGTGTGGGAGTGCAGGAGACCTTCCCTCCCACACTCCACTCAGGGCCGCAGGCTGATCGTCTCGCCGCGCACCACGGGGCGGAGCTCGCCCGGCACGCGGCGCGCGGCGACCTCGCGGACGAAGTCCCCCAGCGGCGAGGCGAACCGGTCGTAGTCGTCGTAGTGGACCGGCACGGTCACCGGCGGCTTGAGCAGCTCGACGAGGTCGGCGCCCTGCCGGCCGTCCATGGTGACGGTGACGCCGAGCGCCTTGGTGCCGCCGAGGTGGGGGATGAGGACGTCGAGCGGGCCGCAGCGCTGCAGCACCTCGCCGAGCCACGGCCGGTAGATCGTGTCGCCGCTGATGTAGCCGCGCCACGACACCTCGCCGTCCCGCACCAGCTCGAGCACGCTGCCCATCACCGGCGGGAGCAGCTTCCCGACCGGGCCGGGGCCGTGGACGCCGGGGACGGAGGTGATCCGCAGGGTCTCGCCGTCCCGCGCGTGCTCGTGCCGCTGCCAGGGCTGCAGGTCGACGGTCTCGCGGAAGCCGCGGCGGTCCAGGGCCTTGGCCGCCGCCTGCGTGGTCACCACCGGCGTGCCCTTGTCCAGGGTGCGGGTGGCGATGCGGTCCCAGTGGTCGGCGTGGAAGTGCGACAGCAGGATCGCGTCGAGCCGGGGGAGCAGCGTCGGCTGCAGCGCCGGCTCGGTGAGCCGCTTGGTCCACAGACCCTTGCCGAGGTAGGCCCGCTGCCCGCGGTGCAGGAAGTTCGGGTCGGTGAGCAGGGTGAACCCGCCGATCCGCAGCAGGGTGGTGGCGTTCCCGCCGAAGGTGAGCGTGACGTCGTCGGTGCCGGACGGCGGGGTCGAGGCCATGCCGACTCGACTACCCGTGCCGCGCCGGGACGACGCCGTCCGCCGGTCGAGTTCCCGTGATCTCGCACGGACCGAGCCCGTTCCGCGTGCGAGATCGCGCGATCTCGACAGGGAGGGGAGGGGTCCCCGCGGGGCTGGTAGACAGGGCGGGTGGCTGCCTCCCGCGACGTGGACGCGTCCTTCCTGGCCCTCCCGCTCTCCGCGCTGACCGACGCGGCGCTCACCCGCGCCCTCGACCTCGGCTGCGAGCACGCCGACCTGCGGGTGGAGCGCATCCGCACCCAGACGATCAGCCTCCGCGACGCCCGCCTGGAGTCCCTGGCCGACGGCGAGGACCTCGGCCTGGCCGTGCGCGTGGTCCACGAGGGCACCTGGGGGTTCGCCGCGGGCGTCGTCCTGACCGCCGCGGAGGCCGTGCGGCTGGCGGAGGAGGCCGTCGCCGTGGCGAAGGTGTCCGCCGCCGTCGCCAGCGACCGCGTCGAGCTCGCCCCCGAGCCGGTGTACCCCGACGCGGTCTACGTCTCCGACTACGACGTCGACCCGTTCACCGTGCCGGACGCCGAGAAGACCGGGCTGCTCACCGAGCTGTCCGAGCAGCTGCTGGCCGCCGACGGCGTCGAGCACGTGCAGACCGGCTGCACGGCGGTCAAGGAGCAGAAGTACTACGCCGACACCGCCGGCACCCGCACCCGCCAGCAGCGGGTCCGCATCCAGGCCGACCTCACCGCGCTCACCGTCGACCGGAGCACCGGCGCCTTCGAGAGCATGCGCACCCTCGCGCCGCCGGTCGGGCGGGGCTGGGAGCACCTGACCAGCGGCCGGGACTGGCGCGGCGAGCTGGCCGAGATCCCCGAGCTGCTGCGGGAGAAGACCAAGGCGCCCTCGGTGCAGGCCGGCCGCTACGACCTCGTCGTCGACCCGTCGAACCTGTGGCTGACCATCCACGAGTCGATCGGCCACGCCACCGAGCTCGACCGCGCCCTGGGCTACGAGGCCGCCTACGCCGGGACGTCGTTCGCCACCGTCGACGGGCTGGGGAGCCTGCAGTACGGCTCGCCGCTGATGAACGTCACCGGCGACCGCACCGTCGCGCACGGGCTGTCCACGATCGGCTGGGACGACGAGGGCGTCGCCGGCCAGCAGTGGGACATCGTGCGGGACGGCGTGCTGGTCGGCTACCAGGTCGACCGCAACACGGCCCGCCTCGGGAGCATGCCCCGGTCCAACGGCTGCGCCTTCGCCGACTCGCCCCAGCACGTGCCGATCCAGCGGATGGCCAACGTCTCCCTCCAGCCGGCACCCGACGGCCCCTCCACCGAGGAGGTCATCGCCGGGGTCGAGCGCGGCATCTACGTCGTCGGCGACAAGAGCTGGTCGATCGACATGCAGCGGTACAACTTCCAGTTCACCGGCCAGCGCTTCTACCGGATCGAGAACGGGCGGCTGGCCGGGCAGCTCCGGGACGTAGCCTACCAGGCGACGACGACGGACTTCTGGGGCTCGATGGCCGTCGTCGGCGGCCCGCAGACGTTCGTGCTCGGCGGTGCGCTCAACTGCGGCAAGGGCCAGCCCGGCCAGGTCGCGCCGGTCAGCCACGGCTGCCCCGTCGCCCTGTTCGAGGACGTGAACATCCTGAACACCGTGCAGGAGGCCGGGCGATGACCGGTGCGAGCGACAGCGAGCGTGCTGTGGGCGTCGCAGCGAGCGCCAGCGAGCAAGGAGCGGAGCAATGACGTCGTGGACGCGTCCGCAGGACGTGGTCGAGAAGGCGCTGGCCGCCTCGACCGCCGACGGGCAGGTCACCTTCGTGGTGGAGAGCTCGCAGGCCAACCTGCGCTGGGCGGGCAACAGCCTGACCACCAACGGGTCGATGCGCTCCCGCCAGGTCGTCGTCGTCTCCTTCGTCGACGGCGGCACCGGGATGGCGGCCGGCACCGTGGCGCGCACCGGCAACCCGGACGTCGAGGAGCTCGTCGCGGCCAGCGAGCAGGCCGCCCGCGACGCCGGCCCCGCCGAGGACGCGGTGCCGCTGGTGTCGGAGACCCCGCCCGGTGCGGGGGACTGGGACGCCGACGCCGCCGAGACCTCGATCGGGGTCTTCGCCGACTTCGCCCCCGCGCTCGGGCAGGCCTTCGGCGAGGCCCGCGGGCGGGAGGAGCTGCTGTACGGCTACGCCGAGCACGCCATGGCGACCACCTACCTGGGCACCTCGACCGGCCTGCGGCTGCGCCACGACCAGCCCACCGGCCGGGTGGAGCTCAACGGCAAGAGCGCGGACATGAGCCGCTCGGTCTGGGCCGGCGCCGGCACCCGCGACTTCGCCGACGTGTCGGTGGAGGCGCTGGCGGCGGAGGTGGAGCGCAAGCTCGGCTGGTCGCGGCGCCGCGTGGAGCTGCCCGCCGGGCGGTACGAGACGCTGCTGCCGCCGTCCGCGGTCAGCGACCTGATGATCTACGCCTACTGGACGATGGAGGCGCGCGACGCCGACGAGGGCCGCAACGTCTACGCCCGGGCCGGCGGGGGCAACCGGATCGGCGAGCGCCTCGCCGCGCTGCCGCTGACGCTGCGCAGCGACCCGTTCGAGCCGGGCCTGGAGGCCTGCCCGTTCCAGGTGGTCAGCGGCTCCTCGGGCATGGCCTCGGTGTTCGACAACGGCATGGCCACGCCCGCGGTGGACTGGATCCGGGACGGCGTCCTGACCGAGCTGATCCGTCCCCGGGCATGGGCGCTGAGGACGACGGCGCCGGCGACCGCCGCGGTGGACAACCTGGTCCTGGAGGCCCCGGAGGCCACCGCGAGCCAGGAGGAGATGGTGGCCGCCACCGACCGCGGGCTGCTGCTCACCACGCTCTGGTACATCCGCGAGGTCGACCCGCAGACGCTGCTGCTGACCGGGCTGACCCGCGACGGCGTCTTCCTGGTCGAGGGCGGCGAGGTGACCGGCGCGGTGAACAACTTCCGGTTCAACGAGTCCCCCGTCGACCTGCTGGCGCGGGTCAACGAGGTCGGCCGCACCGAGCGCACGCTGCCGCGCGAGTGGAACGACTGGTTCACCCGCGCGGCGATGCCGACGCTGCGGGTGCCGGACTTCAACATGAGCAGCGTGTCGCCCGCCAGCTGACGCCGCCGGGAGCATCGACCGAGCGCCAGCGAGGGAGGAGCGGACCGGGGGCGGAAGCGGCGCGTGGACACCGCCAGCTGACGCCGCCGGCTCGCGCCGTGGGGAGCGTCGCCGCCCGGTCCGACGGCCGGGGGTGTGCGTTCGTGGCGGCTCCCGCGGACGGGACGCGCCACCGCCGCACACTGCTCCGGTCCACCGCCCGCTGACCCTGCGGGCCGACGCCGAGGCCCCGTGGCGCCCCTGCAGCCGCGACGCGCCGACGACACACCACCGTCGGTCGCGGTGTGCCAACCGGTTCGTCACATCGTTGTCATTTGACTCCCGTGACGCTCCGCTCCTGCCCCCTTACCGTGGGTACAGCGAGAGGGAGCTTTCACGAATACCCCCTCGCCGTACGACCGAAACGTGGCTCGAGCGGAACTCCTCGCCCGGCCGCATCCGGAGCCCGCGGACGAGCGGGGCAGGTGAGGGGGAGTTCGATGACCAGGGGTCAGAAGCCGTCGGTGTTCCAGGTCGGTCAGGTCTGGGACGACGGGAGCACGGTCGTCGTCTCCGGCTGGGGTCTGGGTCTGTGCGCCGCCGCGTGCACCTGCCACCGCCACCCGACGGCCGGCCACCTCACCATCGACGAGGACCACGCCCAGGGCCTGCTCGGCCTGGTGAGCCACCGCGAGGGCGGCTGCGAGTGCTGCGAGCCGTGGACCGCCGACGAGCTCGGCGCCATCCTCCGCGACCTGGAGATGGTCTCCGGCCTCGACGCCCAGGAGCCCCTCGCCTGGTGAGGACCCGTCGCGAGGTCCCGCACCGCGGGCCTCGCCACGGTTGCCCGGGGACGACAGCCGGGTAGGGGCCTCCCATGCTGGGACGAGCTGCCCTCCGCGGCGCCCTGGCCGGGCTGGCCGGCACCGCGGCCATGACGCTCGGCGAGAAGGTCGAGCAGTCGTTCACGCGCCGGCCGGACTCCTACGTGCCCGCGCGCACCCTCACCGCGCTCACCACCCGACGCCGGCTGCCCGGGTCGGCCCGCCCGCCGGTGCGCAACCACCTCATGCACTGGGGGACCGGTGCGCTCGTCGGCGCGCTGCGCGGCGTCTGGGCGGCCAGCGGCCTGCGCGGCTGGCGCGCCTCGGCCTGGCACACCTCGGTCCGGCTGGCCACCGACCAGACCCTCGAGAACGCCACCGGCGTCGGGTCGCCGCCCTGGACGTGGTCCCGCCGGGACCAGGTCGTCGACATCGGCGCCAAGGCCCTCTACTCGCTGGTCACCGGCGCGGTCGCCGACCGGCTCGTCCCCCTGGCGCCGGACCGCACACCGTCCGGCTCCGCTCCGTCGCGGCGGCGCTAGCCCCCGGCTCCGACAGCAGAAGGACCCCGTTCTCCTCACCCCTCGCCGCTCGGGGTGAGCCTCGGGACGGGGCCGGTGCCGGGACGCCGGAGCCCGCTGTGGCCGGTGTGACGACTGAGGCGTGCCGGCGTCCCTGACCTCCGCGCGCCGCCCCCTACGACGTGCGAACGCCTCCTTACGGTGCGTGCTGACGCGCATGGAACACCGCCCACTTCCCGGGCGGGGCGCGCGGCGAGAGGGGGCCGGCCATGCGGCGCGACCGGACGACGAGGCGACGCTGGCTCGGCGCCACCCTCTCCCTGCCCGCCGTGGGGCTGGTGCTCCTCGCCCCGGCCCCCGCGAGCGCCGCGCCGTCGACCGCCGCCGAGGCCGCGAGGCTGGTGGCCGAGGCCGGTCAGCAGCTGAGCGTGCTCGACGAGCAGGTGCACCAGGCCGAGGTGACGGTGGCCGAGCAGCAGCAGGCCGCGGAGGATGCCGCGGCGCGCGCCGCGCAGGCCCAGGAGGACCTGGCCGCCTACGAGCCCCAGCTGCGGGCGATCGCGCAGAGCGCCGGGACCACCCAGTCCCGGATGGCGGCCTTCCTCACCGGCGACTCGGCCGACGACGTCGTCCAGCAGATGACCACGCTGGACGTCATCGCCACGCACACCGAGGGGCTGATCTCCGAGGTCGCCGCGGCCCAGGACGCCGCCGAGGAGGCCCAGGCCACCGCGGACGCGGCGGCCGCCCAGGCCACCGCCGCGCTCGAGGAGCTGCAGCGCCAGCAGGGCGAGGTGCAGGCCCGGGTGGACGACTACGAGGCCGACTTCGACCGGCTCACCGCCGCCGAGCAGGCCGCCGTCACCACGCAGCTGGCCGGGCCGTCGCTGGACGCACCGTCCACCGCGTCGGTGGTCGCCGCGGCGCCGAGCGACCAGGTCGCCGCCGTGCTCGAGAAGGCGCTGGCGCAGGTGGGCGACCCCTACGTCTGGGGCGGCACCGGCCCCGACGGGTTCGACTGCTCCGGGCTGACCAGCTACGCCTACGCCGCCGCCGGTGTCTCCCTGCCGCACTCCAGCCGCACCCAGTCCGGCATGGGCGTCGCCGTCTCCCGCAGCCAGCTCCAGCCCGGTGACCTGGTCTTCTTCGGCTCACCCGTCTACCACGTGGGCATCTACGTCGGCGGCGGGAAGATGGTCCACGCCCGCACCTTCGGCCAGCCGGTCGCGGTCACCAGCGTGGACATGGGCGGCTATTCCGGCGCCCGCCGCATCCTGGGTCAGTAGGGCCGGCGGCCTTCGGCGAGCATCGCGACCAGGGTCGCGATCCGCCGGGCCCGCGTCGCCGGCGTCGCGGCCGTGGCGACCCGGTGCAGGACGGCGTACCGGTTGGTGCCGTCCAGCGCCGCGAAGGCCTCCCGGGCGGCGGGCTCGGCGTCCAGCGCCGCGGTGAGGTCGTCGGGCACCGTGATGGTGGCCGCGCCGGCGTAGGCGCGCTCCCAGCGCCCGTCGGCCTGCGCTGCCGCCACCGCCGCCAGGCCCGCGGGGCGCATCCGGCCGGCCGCGGTGAGCGCCTCGACCGCCGCCACGTTCTTCTGCGACCAGATGCTGCGCGGCCGGCGCGGGGTGACCCGCTGCAGGTAGGAGGCCTCGTCGAGCCGCAACGACTTCCCGTCGATCCAGCCGAAGCACAGGCAGCTCTCCACGAGCTCCGCGTAGGTCACCGACGGGACCCCGGCGCCCTTCTTGGCCAGCTGCACGTAGAGGCCCGGCGCCGTGGCGTGCTCGGCCTCCAACCACTCCTCCAGCGCCGCTTGGTCGGGGAAGCGGAGCACCGGCAGGTCGGTCGGCGGCGTCACGGCGGTGATCATCGGACCCGACGCGGCCGCCCGTCCAGCCCACCGGCGGTTTGACGGCTCCGCCGTCCGGCTACGGGCCGCGGGACGCCGGGCGGGAGCGGGACCCGCAGCACGACACGGAGGAGACGCGGGGATGGGCGATCGGGGACCGGGCCCGGCCGTGCTGTGGCTGGTGCGGCACGGCGAGAGCATGGGCAACGTCGCCGACGCGCGCGCCCACGAGGCCGGGGCGGCGCGCCTCGAGCTCGACATCCGCGACCCCGACGTCCCGCTGTCGGACGCCGGCCGGGCGCAGGCGCAGGCGCTGGGCCGCCATCTCGCCGCCCTGCCCGAGGACGAGCGACCGACCGCCGTCCTCAGCTCCCCGTTCGCCCGGGCACTCACCACGGCCAGGCTGGCGACCGCTGACCTCGGCGTCCGCGTCCGGACCGACGAACGACTCCGGGAGCGGGACTTCGGCGCCTTCGACGGCATGACCGGTGCCGGCATCCGGGAGCACTATCCGGACGAGGCCGGCCGGCGCGACCTGCTGGGCAAGTTCTACTACCGGCCGCCCGGCGGCGAGAGCTGGGCCGACGTCGCGCTGCGGCTGCGCAGCCTGCTGGCCACCGAGGCGCTGCGGCACGACTGCGACCGGTTGCTCGTCGTCGCCCACCAGGCCGTGATCATGGTCTTCCGCTACGTGCTCGAGGAGCTCACCGAGCAGGAGCTGCTGGCCGTCGACCGGGACCAGCGGGTCGCCAACGCCTCGCTGACCCGGTACGAGGCCGACCCCGACGGGAACCTGCGGCTGGCGGCGTTCAACGAGGTCGACCACCTGACCGCCGCGGACGAACCGGTCACCGAGGAGCCCGATGCCGCACCGCGACCCTGAGCCCACGCTCGTCACCCCCCAGGTGCTCCGGGGGTGGCCGCTGCCCGAGCCGACCGGGGGCAAGAACGCCCGCGGCTCCGTCCTCGTCGTCGGGGGCAGCGCCGAGACGCTGGGGGCGGTGCTGCTCGCCGCGCACGCCGCCATGCGCGCCGGGGCCGGCAAGCTGCAGGTGGCCACCGTGGCCTCGATGGCGCCCCACGCCGCGGCCGCGCTGCCCGAGGCGCTCGTCCGGGCCCTCCCGGAGACCGGTGGCGGCGCCATCCGCGCCGACGCCGCCGACGCCGTCCGCGACCTCGCCGAGGCCGCCGACGCGGTGCTCATCGGTCCCGGCATGGCCGACCAGGAGGAGGCCCGCGGCCTCGGCGAGCGGTTGCTGCTCTCCCTCCACGGGTGCCTGGCCCTCGACGCCCTCGGGCTGGCCTGCGTGACCGCCGACGACGGGTGCCTGCGCCACCTCGACGGGCGGGTGGTGCTCACCCCCAACCCGACGGAGATCGCCTACGCGCTGCACGTCGAGGAGGACCGGGTGGACGACGACCCGGGCGCGGCGGCGACGGAGCTCGCCGACCGGACGGGGGCCGTCGTCGGACTGGGCGGGGCGACCGCCTGGATCGCCGCACCCGACGGCGGGCTCTGGCAGGACGACAGCGGCCTGGCCGGGCTCGGCGTGTCCGGGGCCGGTGACGTCCGCGCCGGGATCACCGCCGGGCTGCTCGCCCGCGGAGCGCCACCCGAGCAGGCGGCCGTGTGGGCCTCCTTCGTGCACGGGAGGGCCGGCGAGCGGCTGGCCGCCTCCGTCGGCCGGCTGGGCTTCCTCGCCCGGGAGCTGCCGCCGGAGGTCCCGCGGGTGCTCGGCGAGCTCGAACCCTGACGCCGCTGCCGCCGCGCGGGGTCCGGCCGCCCCCGGCGTCCCGTGGGTCCACACCGGTTCCGTAGCGTTCCCCGGTCGGACCTGACCGGAGGAGGACCAGGGTGAGCGGCGAGGTTCCTGCGACGGTGCAGGGCATCTACGACGAGGTGCTGCGGCGCAACCGGGGTGAGAAGGAGTTCCACCAGGCGGTCCGGGAGGTGCTGGAGAGCCTGGCCGTGGTGCTCGACCGCCACCGCGAGTACGCCGAGATGAAGACCGTCGAGCGGATCTGCGAGCCGGAGCGGCAGATCATCTTCCGCGTCCCGTGGCAGGACGACCGCGGTCAGGTGCAGATCAACCGCGGCTTCCGCGTGGAGTTCAGCTCCGCGCTGGGTCCGTACAAGGGCGGGCTGCGCTTCCACCCGTCGGTGGACCTCGGCATCGTCAAGTTCCTGGGCTTCGAGCAGATCTTCAAGAACGCGCTGACCGGCATGCCGATCGGCGGCGGCAAGGGCGGCTCCGACTTCGACCCGAAGGGCCGCTCGGACGGCGAGGTCATGCGCTTCTGCCAGTCGTTCATGACCGAGCTCTACCGGCACCTGGGCGAGTACACCGACGTGCCCGCCGGCGACATCGGCGTCGGCGCCCGGGAGATCGGCTACCTGTTCGGCCAGTACAAGCGGATCACCAACCGCTACGAGTCCGGCGTCCTCACGGGCAAGGGGCTGGGCTGGGGCGGCGCGCTCGTCCGGACCGAGGCCACCGGGTACGGCGCGGTCTTCTTCGCCGACGAGATGCTGACCGTGCGCGGCGAGTCCCTCGAGGGCAAGCGGGTCGTCGTGTCGGGATCGGGCAACGTCGCCGTCTACGCCGTCGAGAAGGTGCACCAGCTCGGTGGCGTCGCCGTCGCCTGCTCGGACTCCACCGGCTACGTCGTCGACGACAACGGCCTCGACCTCGAGGTCCTCAAGCAGGTGAAGGAGGTCGAGCGCGGACGGGTCAGCGACTACGCCGACCGGGTCGCGTCGGCGTCGTTCGTCGAGGGCGGCCGCGTCTGGGACGTCCCCTGCGACATCGCCCTCCCCAGCGCGACGCAGAACGAGCTGGACGGCGACGCGGCGAAGGTCCTCGCCCGCAACGGGTGCCGCTACGTCGTCGAGGGGGCCAACATGCCCTCGACACCCGACGCGGTGCGGGTCTTCCGCGACGCCGACATCGCCTTCGCCCCGGGCAAAGCGGCCAACGCCGGTGGCGTGGCCACCTCGGCGCTGGAGATGCAGCAGAACGCCTCCCGCGACCGCTGGACCTTCGAGCACACCGAGGTGCGGCTGGAGGAGATCATGCGCGACATCCACACCCGCTGCCACGCCACGGCCGAGGAGTACGGCTCCCCCGGCGACCTGGTGCTCGGCGCGAACGTCGCGGGCTTCCTCCAGGTCGCCGAGGCCGTGCACGCCCACGGCCTGGTCTGAGGGAGGACCCCCTTCCCCCGCCACTCGCAGGCTCGCGGCGGGCCCCTGCAAGGGGGCCGCCGCGGCCCGCCCCGTCAGACCTCCGCGCGCAGCGCCTCGGCGGCCAGGGCCAGGGAGCGCATCTTGCCCGCGGCCGAGGCCCGCGGCAGGTACTTCAGCCCGCAGTCGCTGGTGAGGACCAGCCGGGAGACGTCGACGTCGTCCAGGGCGCGGCGGACCCGGTCGGCCACCACCTCCGGGGTCTCCACCTCCGGCGTGGACAGGTCCAGGACGCCGAGGGCGATGCCCTTGCCGCGCAGCGGGCGCAGCGTGGTGGGGTCCAGGTGCGACTGGGCGGTCTCCACGGAGATCGTGTCGACGGGGGTGTCGGCGAGCTCGGGGAGGAACGAGTAGCCCTCCGGCCGCTCGGAGACCATCGCGGCGTAGCCGAAGCACAGGTGCAGGTGCACCGGCCCCGGAGCGCCCTCCACGGCCCGCGTGACCGCCTCCGCGCCGTACTGGCGGGCGACGTCGGGCCGCGCCTGCAGCCACGGCTCGTCGATCTGCACGATGTCGGCGCCGGCGGCGAACAGGTCGGCGATCTCGGCCCGGACGACGTCGGCGTAGGCCAGCGCGAGGGCGCGGTCGTCGGGGTAGTGGTCGTTCTGCGCCTGCTGGGCCATGGTGAACGGGCCCGGGACGGTGATCTTGACGGTCCGGTCGGTGTGCTCCCGCAGGAAGCGGACGTCGGCGACCTGGACCGGCTCGCGGCGGGTGATGTCCCCGACCACCCGCGGCACCGGGATCTGCTTGCCCGAGCGGTTGGTCACGTGCCCCGGGGTGTCGAGGTCGAGGCCGTCGAGCGCGGTGGCGAAGTGGTTCGAGTAGGACTCCCGGCGGATCTCCCCGTCGGTGAGGATGTCCAGCCCGGCCTCCTCCTGCGAGCGGATCGCCAGCAGGGTGGCGTCGTCCTGCGCCTCCGCGAGGAGCTCGGGGGCCACCCGCCACAGCTCCTTCGCGCGCACCCGGGGCGGGAACTGGTGGGCCAGGCGGTCGCGGTCGATGAGCCAGTCGGGCTGCGGGAGGCTCCCGACGATCGAGGTGGGCAGCAGCGGGAGGGACGCGGGCATGCCGCCGAGTCTGCCGTGCGCTCGACCGGTGCGCCCGGGCCCCTCCTGTGCTGTGCTGGCGTCGTGGCCGAGAACTACATCGCGCAACTGGAGTTCGGCTCCCCGAAGATCGACGACGACGCGTTCGTCGCCCCGACGGCGGTGGTGGTCGGGGCGGTCACCATGGGGCCGCGGTCGAGCATCTGGTACGGCTCGGTCGCCCGGGCCGACCACGAGGTCATCGAGATCGGCGAGGGGTCCAACGTGCAGGACGGCAGCATCCTGCACTCCGATCCCGGCTTCCCGCTGGTCATCGGGCGCGGGGTGACCGTCGGCCACCGGGTGGTGCTGCACGGCGCCCGCGTGGACGACGACGTCCTGGTCGGGATGGGCAGCGTCGTCATGAACGGCGCGCACATCGGCGCCGGGTCGATCGTCGCCGCGGGCGCGGTCGTCACCCAGGGCACCGAGGTGCCGCCGGGGTCGCTGGTCGCGGGCATCCCGGCGAAGGTCATCCGGCAGACCGACGACGACGACCTCGCCCACATCCGCGGCAACGCGGCCAGCTACACCGATCGGCTGCCGGCCGCGCGGAGGGTCCGGCCGGTGGTCCGCCGTCCGCTGCCGCCCGCCGGGGCCGTGCCGGGCGACGACTTCGCGGACTGAAGGAGGACCCCCCTGCCCCCCCACCGCTCACAGGCTCGCGGCGGGACCGTGCAGGGGGGCCGCTCCGGCTCGCTGCGGTTGCGTCAGGTGGCGGGGTGCTGCACGGCCGTGGCCGGGTCGCCGTCGGCGGCCTGGGCCAGGGCCGGCACGACCTCGTCCAGCAGGAAGGGCAGCGAGAGCGGGCTGCCGAAGCCGAGCGCGGCGGACACGTCACCGGAGTAGCTGCCGAGCAGCACCGTGCGGTCCTGGGTCACCACGTCGAGCGCCGAGAACAGCGGATCGGCGTCGGCGGTCGCCTGGTCGTACCCGTTCACCGCCAGCACGTCGGCCTCCAGCAGGTCCAGCCGCTCCTGGCTGACGTCGGTGCTGGTGTCGGGCACGGTGAAGCCCAGGTCGGAGAAGAACTGGGTGCGCAGGTCGTCCGTGCCGAGCAGGTAGTGGCCCGAGCCGACGCCGGTGAGGTCCACGGCGAGCGAGCTGCCGGCGAAGGCGGGGTTCTCGTCGATCGCCTGCTCGAACCGGCCCTCGACGTCGTCGACGAGCTGCTGCGCCTCGTCCTCGCGGCCGAGCGCCCGGCCGGTGAGGAGGGTCTGCTCCTGCCACGGGGTGGCGCCGTCGGCGTAGTCGGCGGTCTGCGCCAGCGTCGGCGCGATGCCGGACAGCTGGTCGTACACCGCCTGGTCCATGAAGGAGTACACGCCCACGATGAGATCGGGCTCCAGGGCCGCGACCGCCTCGAGGTCGATCTCCTCGCCCCCGACGGTCGGGATGGCCTCCGCCGGCAGCTGGTCCTGCGCCCAGGGGCGCGTCGTGGCGTCGTAGTCGCCCAGGAGCTCGCGTTCGCCGACGGGGGTCACGCCCAGGGCCAGCACGAAGTCCTGGTCGTTGAAGCCCACGGTCACGACCCGCTGCGGCTCGGCCGGGATCTCCGTGGTGCCGAACCGGTTCTCGATCGTGACCGGGAAGGCGCTGTCCGCCGCGGTGGCCGCCTCCTGGCCGGTGTCCGGGTCGGAGCCGCAGGCGGCCAGGGCCAGGGCGGGGACGAGGGCGAGGGGCAGGAGCCGGCGTGTGAGCACGAGGCAGGTTAGCCTTGCCTAAGTCTCCGTGCGACAGAGGGGTCGCCCGTCCGTGCGGCAGGCTGGGCCGGTGCGCGCCCTGGTGTTCGACGAGTTCGGCGGCCCGCTGACCGTGCGGGAGGTGCCCGTCCCCGACCCCGCCCCCGACGGCGTCGTCGTCCGGGTCGGCGCCAGCGGGATCTGCCGCAGCGACTGGCACGCGTGGCAGGGCCACGACCCGGACGTCGTCCTGCCACACGTCCCCGGGCACGAGCTGGCCGGCGCGGTCGCCGCGGTCGGCGCCGGCGTCCGCCGGTGGCGGGTGGGGGACCGGGTGACCGTGCCGTTCGTCAACGCCTGCGGCCGCTGCCCGCAGTGCGCGGCGGGGGACCACCAGGTCTGCCCGCACCAGACCCAGCCCGGCTTCACCCACCCCGGGTCGCTCGCCGAGTACGTCGCCCTGGACGCCGCCGACGTCAACCTGGTCGGGCTCCCCGCGGACCTGGACGACACGACCGCGGCGAGCCTCGGGTGCCGGTACGCCACCGCGTTCCGCGCGGTGGTTCAGGTCGCCGCGGTCCGGGCGGGGGAGTGGGTCGCCGTGCACGGCTGCGGCGGCGTGGGCCTGTCCGCCGTCCAGATCGCCGCCGCCGCGGGAGCCCGCGTGGTCGCCGTCGACGTCTCCCCGCCGGCGCTGGAGCTCGCCGGCCGGCTGGGCGCCGACCACCTGGTGGACGGCGCCGGGGACGTCGCGGGCGCGGTCGCGGACCTGACCGGCGGCGGGGCGCACGTCTCCGTCGACGCGCTCGGCGCCGCGGTCACCTGCGAGAACTCCGTGCGGTGCCTGCGCCCGCGCGGCCGCCACGTGCAGGTCGGGCTGCTGCCGCCGGCCCAGGGACGCCCGGCGGTGCCGATGGACCGGGTGATCGCCCTGGAGCTGCAGGTGCTGGGCAGCCACGGCATGGCCGCGCACGCCTATCCCGGGCTGCTGGGCCTCATCGCGGCCGGCCGGCTCGACCCGCGTCGGCTGGTGACCCGCGAGCTGGCCCTCGACGACGCCGGCGCGGCGCTGGCCGACGTCGGCCGCAGCCCCGGCATCGCGGTGGTCACGTCGTTCTGAGCGAGGACGCTCGCCGAGGAGCAGGGATGGCCATTGCTGCCCCTCCCGGGGTCAGAGGACCTTGGACAGGAACGCCCGGCAGCGCGGGTGCTGCGGGTCGCTGAGCACCTGCCGGGGCGGGCCGGCCTCGAGCACCACGCCCTCGTCGATGAAGACCAGGGTGTCGCCGACCTCGCGGGCGAAGCCCATCTCGTGGGTCACCACGACCATCGTCATCCCCGACTCGGCCAGGCCCCGCATGACGTCGAGGACCTCGCCGACCAGCTCCGGGTCCAGCGCGGACGTCGGCTCGTCGAAGAGCATCAGCTTGGGCTCCATCGCCAGCGCCCGCGCGATCGCCACCCGCTGCTGCTGCCCGCCGGAGAGCTGGTTCGGGTAGTTGTGCACCCGCTCGCCCAGCCCCACCCGCTCGAGCAGCTCGACCCCCCGCCGCCGCGCCTCCTCCTTGCGCACGCCCTTCACCTGGGTGGGCGCCTCGACGACGTTCTCCAGCGCCGTCATGTGCGGGAAGAGGTTGAACCGCTGGAACACCATGCCGATGTCCCGGCGCTGCGCGGCGACCTCCTTGTCGCGCAGCTCGTGCAGCTTGCCGCCCCGCTCGCGGTAGCCCACGAGGTGCCCGTCGACCCACAGCCGCCCGGCGTCGATCTTCTCCAGGTGGTTGATGCAGCGCAGGAACGTCGACTTGCCCGAGCCGGACGGGCCGACGACGCAGACCACCTCGCCGGGGGCGACCTCGAGGTCGATGCCCCGGAGCACCTCCACGTGACCGTAGGACTTGTGCACGCCCTCGGCCTTGACCATCGCCTGCCCGTTGCCGGTCACTTCGAGCTCCCCACGTCGGCGGCCCGGCGGGCGGCGCGCTGGGTGCGGGTCTCGCGCGCGCCGAACCCGCGGCTGAACCGCTTCTCGAGGAAGTACTGGCCGATCATCAGCAGGCTGGTCAGCGCCAGGTACCAGAGGATCGAGGCCACGGCCATCGGGATGATCTGGAAGGTCCGGCTGCCGATCGACCGCAGCTGGAAGTTCAGCTCGCTGGTCACCGGGACGGCGATCAGCAGCGAGGTGTCCTTGAGCATCGCGATCGTCTCGTTGCCGGTCGGCGGGATGATCACCCGCATCGCCTGGGGGAGCACGACCCGGCGCATCGTCTTGCCGCGGGACAGGCCCAGCGCGCTGGCCGCCTCCGCCTGGCCGGGGTCGACCGACTGGATGCCGGCCCGCACGATCTCGGCCATGTACGCGCCCTCGGACAACGCCAGGCCCAGCAGCCCGGCGGTGAACCCGGCGAAGATCTGGTTGCCGTTCAGCCCGAGGAAGCGCCAGTCGCCCTCGAAGCCGAACAGGCCCATCAGCTGCTGGTCGAACGGGAAGCCCAGCTCGTAGGTCGCGTACAGCGCGCCCAGGTTGGCGATGAAGAACAGCAGCACGATGCGGGGGATCGCCCGGAAGAACCAGATGTAGGCCCAGGCCGCCCCGGACACGATCGGGTTGGGCGAGAGCCGCATGACCGCCAGCACGATCCCGAGCAGGACGCCCAGCACCATGGCGAGGATCGTCATGATCAGCGTCGTCCGCGCCCCGCGGAGGACCGGGGGCGCGAACACGTTGTCGAACATGAAGTCCCACTGGAACACCGGGTTGGTGGCCAGCATGTGGACGAACATCGCCACCAGCACCGCGATGACGGCGGTGGCGATCCAGCGGCCCGGGTGCCGGACCGGCACCGCCCGGATCTGCTCGGGCGGTGCCGGCCGGGCCGTGGTGTCAGGGGCCTCGGCGGCCATGACGGAGAGCCCCGGTCAGCCGACGGTGGGGTTCACCGTCGGGTCGTCGATGGCGCCGTCCTCCACGCCCCACCGCGAGAGCACCTCGGTGTAGGTGCCGTCGTCGATGAGGGACTGGACGGCGTCGGCGACGGCCTGGGCGAAGTCGGCCTGGTCCTTCGCGACGACGTAGCCGTACGGGGCGGCGTCGTAGATGTCGCCGAGCAGCTCGAGCTGGCCGCCGGTCTGCTGCACCGCGTAGGCCATGATCGGGGAGTCGGCCAGGCCCGCGACCGCGGCGCCGGAGACGATCGCCGCGGTGGCGTCGCTCTGCAGGTCGTACTGGTTGATCGTGATCGGGTCCTGGCCGGCGGCCTCGCAGGCCTCCGACCGGGCGGTCACGTCGTCGACCTGCACGGTGGCCTTCTGCACGGCGATGGTCAGCCCGCAGGCGTTGTCGGGGTCGACGCCCTCGGGGTTGCCGGCCTTCGTGGCCCACTGGGTGCCGGCCTCGTAGTAGCTGATCATGTTGGCCTGCTGCAGCCGCTCGGGGTTGATCGTGAACGACGAGACGCCCACCTCGTACCGCCCCGAGCCCACGCCGGCGATGATCGAGTCGAAGGCGGCGGTCTCGAACTGCGCCTCCAGACCCAGCTTCTGCGCCACGAGCGTGAACAGGTCGACGTCGAAGCCGACGATGGTCTCGCCGTCCTCGGCGATGAACTCGCTCGGCGCGTAGCTGGTGTCGCTGCCGACGGCGATGACGCCGTCCTCGGCGATCGCCGCGGGCACGCGGGCGGCGAGCTCCTGGTCGGCCTCGACGCTGGGCAGCGGCTCGCTGCTCGCCGCCGCGCCGCCTCCGCCTCCGCCTCCGCCTCCGCTCCCGGCGTCCCCGCCGGAGTCGTCCCCGCACCCGGCGAGGACGAGGGTGAGGCCGGCGGCGGCAGCGACTGCTGCCCGTCCGCGCCGGGTCAGGGGTCGGATGGCCACGGGTGTCTCCCTCCTCGGGCACCTGCGGGTTCGAGGTGCGAAGCCCTGATCCTGCCCTGCCCGGCGGAGGCGTGGCGCGCTGCGTCCCCTTGCGGGTGACCGCGCGTGGCGGCCGTCACGGCGCGGTGGTCTCCGGCGTCGCCGGGGCCGGGCTGAGCGGCGACTCCGTGGGCGCGGGCTCGTCGGAGGTCGTCGGCTCCTCCTCGGTGGTCGCCGGGGGCTCCTCCTCGTCCTCCTCCGGCGCCGCCTCCGACGTCGGAGCCGGTGCCGACGAGCTCCGCGACGGGGTCGTGGTGGGCGCGTCCGGCTCCGTGGTGGGCGCGCTGGTCTCCGTCGGCTCCGTGGTCTCCGTCGGCGCGGTGGTCTCGGCCGGTGCCGAGGGCTCCGCCGTCTGCGGTGCCGGCACGCTGCTGCCGCCGGCCGGGTCGACCGAGGTGGACGCCGTCGACTCGGGCCGGACGTACAGGTACAGCGTGCCGATCGCCAGGAAGAGGATGGCGAGGACGACGGTCGAGGTCCGCGCGCGGCCGAGGTGGTGGGGCACCGCCGACCACCAGCGCCGCCGCAGGCCGGCGGGCGGTGCGGTGCTGACCGCCGGGGCCTCCCCGGTGCGGATCGGGGGCATCGCGCGGGTGCCGTCCTGGCCGTCGCTGTGCCGGGGGCTCACCGGGCACCGTCCCCGCCGGCCCCGGAGAGCTCGGTCGACGGCGTGCCGGCGGTCGAGGCCGGCAGGTTCATCCCCTGGCGGTGGAAGGCCAGGACGATGCGGGCACGCAGGTCGCGACCCACCTCGAACTGCTTGCCGGGCAGCGTGCGGGCGACCATGCGCACGTTGACCTGCTCGAGGTCGAGGGTCTCCACGCCCATGACGCTGGGCGGGTCGAGCAGCAGCGGGCGCATCCGCTGGTCGCGGAACGCCTCGGCGCCGACCTCGCGCAGGATCTCGTTGACCCGGTTGACGTCCATGGACGTCGGCACCGGGACGTCGATGACGGCGCGGGCCCAGTCGCGGGAGAGGTTGGTGACCTTGACGATCTGCCCGTTCGGCAGGGTGATCACCTCGCCGTTGGGCGAGCGCAGCCGGGTGACCCGCAGCGTGACGTCCTCGATGGTGCCCGTGGCCTCGTCCCCGCCGCCGACCACCTGGATGGCGACGACGTCACCGAAGCCGTACTGCCGCTCGGTGATGATGAAGAACCCGGCCAGGACGTCCCCGACGATGCGCTGCGCGCCGAAGCCGAGCCCCACGCCCAGGACGGTCGCGGGCGCCACGAGCCCGGTGATCGGGATGCCGGCCCGGTCCAGCACGAAGAAGATCGCGATCGCGTAGATCAGCACGATCAGCGTCCAGGTGATGACCTGGGTCAGCGAGTGCCGGTGCTTGGCGGCCTCGGAGCGGACCAGCGCGTCGCCGCCGGTGGCCCGGGCGTCGATCTGGGTGGTGATCCGCTCCCCCACCCAGGCGACGAACCGGGTCAGCAGCACCGAGCCCAGCAGGATCAGGACGATCTCCAGCCCGCGGCCGGCGAGCCAGGTGAGGAGTGTGTCGAGAGGGGCCATCACCGACCAGCCTCACCGACGTCGCCCGCTCGTGCCAACGTGGGCCCCCTCACCGGGACTCGACGAACAACGACTGCGAGGAGCGGCCGATCCGGCCGGTGGAGTCGTAGAGGTCAGCGAAGCACTGCGCCGCGCCGGACGGCCCGATCGTGGTCGCCGCGTCCAGGCCCAGCCAGTCGCCGGCGGGCGGGCGGACCAGCGCGACGGTGAGGTCGACGTTGGCGAAGGTCGCGCGGGTCCAGTCCAGGACGGCGGAGACCCCGCTGGCCGCGTCGGTCATGACCAGCAGGTGCTGCAGCGGTGTCATCGGCTCGCCGTCCACCAGGGCGCACAGCGGCCGGGTCCAGGCCGCCGCGGGGCCGGGGGCGTTGAACGAGCCCGCGGCGAACCGCCAGTCCAGGGCGCGGTGGTAGGCGACGTCCGTGGTGAAGAAGTCGGCGGTCTCCGGGCGGCTCGCGTCGGGGCCGGGGATGCCGGGGGCGGCCTGCGGCGTGGCGTCGGACTCGCCGGCGCGCATCCGCCACGCGGTCAGCCGCATGAGCGGGCGGGCCGCGCCGCCGGCCGTGAGCACCGCCTCCACCAGCTCGATCCGCCGACCGGGGCGCAGCACCCGGGCGCTCACCGCGACCGGGCCGACCGGGACGGGGCCGAGGATGTCGAAGGCCAGCCGGACGGTCTGGCCGTCGGCGATCCCGCTCGCCCGCTCCGCCTCGCGGGCCAGGAGCGCCGCGGGCGGGCCGGCGTGCTGCAGGCCCGGGTCCCAGGGTCCGATGGTCAGCGCGGTGGCGCGGTAGCCGCCGTCCGCCGGCTCGTACAGCGCGGGAGGCAGGTCCATGCGGGAAGTCTCGCCGCCGGGTCCGTCCGCGCTGCAGCCTGGTCACCCCCCGCTGCGGCGGGTCTCCCAGACGGCGAAGGCCGCCCACGCCGCGGCCACGACGGCGGCTGTGATCCACAGCCAGCGCAGCTCACCGGCGGGGTCGGACAGCGCCAGGAGGACCGCGACGACGAACACCGCGCCGGCCAGCGGGGGCATCCGCAGCAGGTGCCCCAGCGTGTCCGGGCCGGGGATGGTGAGGAACACCACGACGGCGGCCACGAGGAGGAAGCCGCACAGCCCGCCGAGGAACAGCGCGGTCACGCCGAACTGTGCGGGCAGCACGAGCGACGCGACGACGCCGAGGACCGCGCCGGCCCCCAGCCAGACCAGCAGTTTCCGGCGTCGGGACGACCACGCGGGCCGGGCCTCGGTCACGCGGCTGTCCCCCTCGGGTGGATCGGTGGCACCTGCCGGGTGTGCCCGGGCGACCGAGGGGGCACACAGAGCCCGGCCGCCCTCCCGCGGTCTCGCTCAGATCACGGCGACCTTGCGCCCCGCCGTCCGCGCTCGGACGGTGGAGGGGTCGCCGTCGGCCTCCTCGGGGAGTCCGGCGGCGTTCCGTCGTCGATCGAGAGGGAGGAGCGCCGGGCTCCGGCGCCGCACGCAACCGTGACGAGTACACGCGACACCACCGCCCCCGCAACCGACACCGGCACGCACCCGGCTGTGGCCCCGCCCCCACCCCTGCCCGCGGACCGCGGCGCCTCGCTCGACCGCGTCGTCTTCGGCGTCTCCGCCGTCGTCGCGCTGGCCTTCGTCGCCTGGGGCTTCCTGTCCCCGGCCGGCCTCGGCGCGGCCAGCGGCACCGCCCTGGAGTGGGTGGAGCGCAACCTCGGCTGGCTGTTCGTCCTGCTGGCCTCCGGCTTCGTCGTCTACGTGCTGTGGCTGGCCGCGGGGAAGTACGGCCGCATCCCGCTGGGCCGCGACGACGAGGCGCCGGAGTTCCGCACCGTCTCGTGGGTCGCGATGATGTTCAGCGCCGGCATGGGCATCGGCCTGATGTTCTTCGGCGTCAGCGAGCCGCTGTCCCACTACGTCTCCCCGCCGCCGCGGACGGTGGCCGCCGAGACGCCCGAGGCCGTGCAGACGGCGATGGCCACGACGATGTTCCACTGGTCGCTGCACCCGTGGGCCATCTACGCCGTGGTCGGGCTGGCCATCGCCTACGGCACGTTCCGCCGCGGGCGCCGGCAGCTGATCAGCGCCGCGTTCGCCCCGCTGTTCGGCACCCGCCGGACCGAGGGGTGGGCCGGGAAGACCATCGACGTCCTGGCCATCTTCGCGACGCTGTTCGGCTCGGCGGCGTCCCTGGGGCTGGGTGCCCTGCAGATCGGCAGCGGGGTGGAGATCCTCGGCTGGGCGGGGGACGTCGGCAGCGGCGTCCTGGTCGTCATCATCGCCGTCCTGACCGCGGCGTTCGTCGCCTCGGCGGTCTCCGGCATCGCCAAGGGCATCCAGTGGCTGGCCAACACCAACATGGTGCTGGCCGTCGTCCTGGCCGTGTTCGTCTTCGCCGTCGGCCCGACGGTGTTCATCCTCAACCTGCTGCCGACCACGATCGGCAACTACTTCAGCGACCTGGGGCAGATGGCCGCTCGCACGGAGGCCACCGGCGGCGACGCGACGGCCGCGTGGCTGCGCGGCTGGACGGTCTTCTACTGGGCCTGGTGGATCAGCTGGACGCCGTTCGTCGGGCTGTTCATCGCGCGGATCAGCCGCGGGCGGACGATCCGGCAGTTCGTCACCGGCGTGCTGCTGGTGCCCAGCGTGGTCAGCCTGGTCTGGTTCGCCGTCTTCGGCGGGGCCGGCATCGCCGCGCAGCGCAGCGGGGCCGACGTCGCCGGCCAGGCGACGAGCGAGGGCCAGCTGTTCGGCGTCCTGGACACCTTCCCGCTCGCCACGGTGATGACCGTGCTCGTCATGGTCCTGGTGGCGATCTTCTTCGTGTCGGGCGCCGACGCCGCCTCGATCGTCATGGGGTCGCTGTCGGAGCGCGGGACGCTCTCCCCGAGCCGCGGCACCGTGGTCTTCTGGGGCGTGGTCATGGGGGCGGTGGCCGCGATCATGCTGCTGGTCGGCGGCGACGAGGCGCTCACCGGCCTGCAGAACCTGACGATCATCGCGGCGCTGCCGTTCGCGCTGGTGATGGTGGGCTTGGCGGTCTCGCTGGCCAAGGACGTGCGCTCGGACCCGATGGTGCTGCGCCGCACGGTCGCGGCCGAGGCGGTGGAGCAGGCCGTCGTCGAGGGGATCACCAAGCACGGCGAGGACTTCGTGCTCGTGGTGGAGCCGGCGCCGGACGCCGACGCCGACGGCGTGCCGGACACCGCGGTGGGGTCCACGCCGGTGCGGACCGTGGAGCACCGGGAGCAGCGCGGCGGCGTGCAGGTGGCCGACGTCGGGTGGCCGGCCTCCGACGGCGACCGCCGATGAGTTCCGCCGGCGGGCCCCGTCCTACCTGGTGACGGGGCCCGCCGGGCCCCCGGACGACGGGAGCGACCACCGTGCGGATGGTCTTCGTGAACCTGCCCGTGAACGACCTGGCCGCGGCGCGGGCCTTCTACGGCGGCCTCGGGTTTCCCTTCAACGAGCAGTTCTCCGACGAGCGGACCGCCTCGGTGGTGATCGACGAGAACATCGTGGTGATGCTGCTGACCCGGGACCGCTTCGCCGACTTCGTCACCGGGGAGGTCGGCGACCCCGCCGCGGGGACCACGCAGCTCGTCGCGCTGTCGGCCGGGAGCCGCGAGGAGGTCGACCAGCTCGTGGAGCGCGCCCTGGCGCACGGGGGCAAGCCGTGGCTGCCGGCCCAGGACCACGGGTTCATGTACGGCGCCAGCTTCACCGACCCCGACGGTCACGTCTGGGAGGTCGTGTGGATGGACCCGGCGCAGGTGCAGTGAGCGGCGTCCGGTGAGCGGTGTCCTGGCCGAGGTCTTTCCCGCAGCGGCGCCCCGGCCGGAGCTGGCCGACCGGCTCGGGGTGTTCGCGCCGCTCATCGGCAGCTGGGACCTCCGGGTCACCGACGTCGCGGCCGACGGCGGCGAGAGCGTCCGGGACGGCGAGTGGCACTTCGGCTGGGCGCTGGACGGGCGGGCGCTGGCCGACGTCTGGATCAGCCCGTCCCGGGCGGCCCGTGCGGCCGGCGCCCCCGACGGCGAGTGGGGGCTGAGCCTGCGGTTCTGGGACGAGGCGCTGGGCGCCTACCGGTCGACCTGGCACGGTCCGCACCGCGGCTGGGTGATCCCGTTCACCGCCCGCCCCACCGCCGACGGGCTGGCCCTCGAGGGCGAGCGGGACGGCACGCGGCTGCGCTGGGTGTTCTCCGAGGTCGCTGCGGACTCCTTCCGCTGGCGGGCGGAGGAGGACCCGGACGGCGCGGGCTTCCGGGTGCGGCAGCGCTTCGAGGCCACGCGGGCCCGGTAGGTGGCTCGGGGGCTTTCGGGGACTACATTCGGTCCTCGTGCCCCGTCCCGCCCTCGGCTACGCCGCCACCGTCGCCGCCGCGGGGTTCTTCGCGGTCAACGGCACGGTCTCCACGCTGGCCCTGCAGGCCGGCCTGCCCTCGACCCGGCTGACCGCGCTGCGCTGCGCCGGCGCGGCCGTGGGGCTGCTCGCCGTCCTCGCGGTCACCGCGCCGCAGCGGCTGCGGCTGACCTGGCGCGAGGTGCCGTTCCTCGCCGTCTTCGGCGTGGTCGGCGTCGCGCTCACCCAGTACCTGTACTACGTGGCGATCGGCCGGCTGCCGGTCGGCGTGGCGCTGGTGTTCGAGATGACCGCACCGGTGCTCATCGCGCTCTACGTGTGGCTGGTCCGGCGGGAGCGGGTGCACGCCCGGCTGTGGGGCGCGCTGCTGCTGACGCTGGCGGGGCTGGTCCTCGTCGCCGAGGTCTGGCAGGGCGGCGGCTCGCTGGACCCGCTCGGGGTGGCCGCGGCCCTGGCCGCCGCGGTGTGCCTGGCGACCTACTACCTGATGGGCGAGCGGGGCACGACCACCCGCGACCCGGTGGCCCTGACCTGCTGGAGCTTCGTGGCCGCGGCGCTGTTCTGGGCGGTCGCGGCCCCGTGGACGACGTTCGACGCCGGCGTGCTGGAGGAGCGGGTGCCGGTGTCGGTCGGCTCGCTGCAGGTCCCGCTGTGGGTGCTGGTCGCCTGGATCGTCGTCCTGGGGGCGATGGTGCCGTTCTGGCTGTCGCTCGGGGCGCTGCGGCACCTGTCGCCGACGACCGCGGGGCTGGTGGCCACGGTCGAGCCGGTGTTCGCCTCGGGGGTGGCCTGGCTGTGGGTGGAGCAGGTCCTCTCGGGCTGGCAGGTGCTCGGCGGCCTCGTCGTCCTGGTGGGGATCGGGCTGGCGCAGACCGCGCGGGGGGCCTCCTCGCGGGCCCGGGTGCCCGAGACCGTCGTGCCCTCCTGACCGGAGGGGATCCGCACGGGTCACCCGCACAGATCCCCTCCGGTGCTCAGGTGAGCTTGCGGGCCCCGGA
Source organism: Geodermatophilus sp. SYSU D00965 (assembly GCF_054050075.1). Taxonomy (NCBI): domain Bacteria; kingdom Bacillati; phylum Actinomycetota; class Actinomycetes; order Geodermatophilales; family Geodermatophilaceae; genus Geodermatophilus; species Geodermatophilus sp. SYSU D00965. The sequence continues at coordinate 91,908 of NZ_JBJGYQ010000016.1, forward strand.
GAGGTGGCCGGCCAGCTCCTGCATGTACTCGGCCTGGGCGGCGTAGTCCATCCCGAGGTACTTCCACGGGTAGAGCTGCCCGTTCTGCACCGCCGGCAGCAGGGCGGCGGTCGGCTGGGTCGCGAACTCCTCCGGCGCCATGCTCAGCCGCAGCGAGTAGAGGATCACGTCGCTCGGGTAGTTCGGGACCTCCTCCCAGCCGACGGCGTGCCAGAAGTAGTCCTCGCCGCCCGGGTCGACGAACTGCACGCCGAGGTCCTGGTAGAGGTGCAGCGAGGGGTCGTCGGCGGCCCGGCACATCCACCATCCGTCGCTGGGCGTGGCGTAGACCGGCAGCACCGTCACGCCGCTGGCCGCGGCCTCGGTCAGGGCCGCGGACGCCGCCTCGTAGTCCTCCCGCGCCGCGCTGACCAGCTCGTCGTCGGCGCCGATGGACTCGGCCAGCTCGAGGGTGCGGTCGATGACGTCGGCCGCCGACCCGCCCCAGGTGATGGCGACGATCGGCGCGATCGCGGCGACCTGCTCCTGCTGCTCGAGCGACTCGAAGCCGTACAGGGGCTGGGCCTCGTCGATGGTGCCGGCGGAGTCGGTCGGGTAGACCGAGGTCACGATGAGGTCGGGGTCGGCGGCGGCCAGCGCCTCGAGGTCGATCTGGCCGTAGCTGGTGCCCACGATCGCCAGCTCGCCGAGGTCCTTGCCCTCGAAGGCGACGTCCTCCTCGGCGGAGGTCTGTCCCCAGGAGGCCACCGGCTCGACGCCGTAGTTCCACAGCGAGGAGATGACGTCGTTGAGCCCGGCGACGCGTGTCGGGGCCTCGTCGAGCTCGACGGTGGTGCCGAGGTCGTCGGTGAACTCCCAGCCGCCCTCCCCCGAGGCGCCGGTGCCGGCCGGGTCGTCGCCGGCGCAGCCGGTGGTCGCGAGCAGCGCGGCCAGGGTGAGGGAGGCGCCGATCAGGCGGCGCGGCGTGCGGTGCACCGGTTCTCCTCGCAGGTCGGGCCAGGGGTGTTCCCCTGTAGCGGGGGCTCAGGTTAGCCTTGCCTTAGTCGGGTGCCGCAAGGGGCTGGCCCGCCGCAGATCGGAGGGCCCGGCCGTGACGGTGACCGCACAGCAGGAGGTCGTGACCGCTCCGGGGTGGGCCTTCTTCGAGGCGTCCGTGGCCTCGGTGCGGCGGCTCGGGCCGAGCTTCCTGCGCCTGACGCTGGCCGGTCCGCAGCTCACCGGGTTCGGCGTCGCCGGGGACGACCAGCGGTTCAAGCTGGTCCTCGTGCGCGACCCGGCCGGCATGCGCCGGCTCGTCGAGTGCGGCTCGGCCTGGTACCCCGAGTACTGCGCGATGCCGGAGGAGCAGCGGCCGCACATCCGCACCTACACCGTGCGCGCCGCCCGGCCCGACCTCGGTGAGGTCGACATCGACGTCGTCCTGCACGGCATCGAGGACGGGCACGCCGGCCCCGCCGCGCGCTGGGCCGCCTCCGCCGTGCCGGGGGACCGCGTCGTCCTGCTGGGTCCCGACCGGCCCGGGCGCGGCCGCATGTGGGGCGCGGAGTGGGCGCCCCCCGCGGCGGCGCGCACGCTGCTGCTGGCCGGCGACGAGACCGCCGTCCCCGCGGTGTGCGCGATCCTCGAGGGGCTGGACGACGGAGGTGGCTCGCGGACGGTGACCGCGCTGCTGGAGGTGCCCACCGCCGGCGACGCGCTCAACGTCGCGCTACCGCCGGGGGCCACCGTGCGCTGGCTGCCGCGCGAGGGTGCGTCCCGCGGCTCGCTGCTGGTCCCGGCCGTGCACGCCGCGCTGTGCGAGCTGGGCGTGGCCTCCGGGCGGCCGGCCGACATCGAGGACGTCGACCTCGACGCCGAGCTGCTGTGGGAGGTGCCCGAGGGGGACGCCGCCGGCAGTTGCTACGCCTGGCTGGCCGGTGAGGCCGGCGTCGTCAAGAAGTTGCGACGCCACCTGGTCGGCGACCTCGGCCTCCGGCGCAGCGCGGTGGCGTTCATGGGCTACTGGCGCCAGGGCGTCGCCGGCTGAAGAAGGACCCCCTGCCCCCGCCACTCGCGAGCTCGTGGCGGGCCCCTGCAGGGGGCCGACCGGGCCGCGGATGACGCCGAGATCCCGCAGCTATCGCAGGCGGCGGACCGGCACCACCATCGGCGTCCCGGCCACCGGGTCGGGCACGATCCGCGCCTCGAGGTCGAAGACGTCGGCCAGCAGCTGCTCGGTGAGCACCTCCGCCGGCGTGCCCGAGGCGACGAGGACGCCGTCCTTCATCGCGACCAGCCGCTGGGCGTACCGCGCGGCCAGGTTCAGGTCGTGGAGCACGACCGCGACCGTGCGTCCGCGCTCGGTGTGCAGCCGGCTGACCAGTTCCAGGACGTCGATCTGGTGGGAGAGGTCCAGGTAGGTGGTCGGCTCGTCGAGCAGCAGCAGGTCGGTGCCCTGGGCGAGCGCCATGGAGATCCAGGCGCGCTGGCGCTGACCGCCGGATAGGGCGTCGACCGGGCGGTCGGCCAGGTCGGACATGTCGGTCCAGGCCAGCGCCTCGGCGACGGCGGCCTCGTCGCCGCGCGACCACTGCTTGAGCCACGACTGGTGCGGGTGCCGGCCGCGGGCGACCAGGTCGGCCACGGTGAGCCCCTCGGGCGCGACCGGCGTCTGCGGCAGCAGGCCGAGCACCTTGGCGACCTCGCGGGTCGGCGTCTTGGAGATGGCGTGCCCGTCGAGCAGCACCTGACCCTCGGTCGGCCGCAGCAGCCGGCCCAGCGCCCGCAGCAGGGTGGACTTGCCGCAGCCGTTGGGCCCGACGATCGCGGTGAACGAGCCGTCGGTGAGCGCCAGGTCCAGGCCCCGGACGACGACCCGGTCGTCGTAGGCCAGGCTGACCGACTCGGCGGCGAGACGGACCGGTCCGGCCTCGGTGGGCGGCGTCTGGGGGAGGGTGCTGGTCACAGCGTCGATCGCCGCCTTCCGCGGACGAGGAGCCAGAGCAGGTAGGGCGCGCCCACGGCGGCGGTGAGGATGCCGACGGGCAGGGCGTCGGGCAGGACGGTGCGCGTGAGCAGGTCCGCCCCGAGGACCAGGGCCGCCCCCAGCAGCGCGGAGGCGAGCAGTGGCGGGCGCGAGCCCCCGACGAGCCGGACGGCGATCTGCGGCACGACCAGCGCGACGTAGGAGATGGGCCCCGCGGCGGAGACGGCGGCCGCGGTGAGCGCCACCGCGACGAGCACCACGCCGGCCTGTGTGGGCGCCAGCCGCACCCCGAGCCCGCGCGCGGTGTCGTCGCCGAACTGCAGCACGGCCAGGGCCCGGCTGGTGGCCAGCGCGGCGGGCACCAGGACCGCGAGGGCGAGGGCGAGCGGCACGGCCTGGCCCCAGGTGCGGGCGTTGAGCGAGCCGGTGATCCAGACGTAGGCGCTCGCCGCGTCGTAGATCTCGGCGCGGGTGAGCAGCCAGTCGGTGAGCGCGGAGGCGACGGCCCACAGGGCGATCCCGACGAGCACGAGGCGGTAGCCGTCCACGCCGCGGCGCCAGGCGAGCACGAACAGCAGGGCCCCGGTCACGAGGGCGCCGAGCAGGGCGGCCAGCGGGACGCCGAGCCCGCCGAGGAGCCGCGTCGCGGAGGCGCTGCCGCCCAGCACGATCGCCGCCACCGCGCCGACGGAGGCCCCCTGGGTGATGCCGAGGATGTCCGGGGAGGCCAGCGGGTTGCGGGCGAAGGTCTGGAACAGCGCGCCGGCGATGCCGAACGCGATGCCGACGAGCGCGCCCACGACGATCCGCGGCGCCCGCAGCTGCAGGACGATGAACTCCTGCCGCGGCTCGCCCAGGCCGACCAGCGTGCGCAGCACGTCGGCGAGGCCGATCGGGAAGTCGCCGCGGCCCAGGCTCACCGCGCCCAGCAGGACGACGACGCCCGCGGTCACCGCGGGGACGGCCAGCGCCCGCCAGCGGACCCGGCCGGACAGCGGGCCCAGCCGGACGACGGCCTGCCCGGGGTGCCCGACGGCCTCCCCGGGCCGCTCCACCGTCGTCGTCACGGCGTCTCCTCGCTCGCGCTCGTCGTCCCCGTGCCGGGTCGTGCCGTGCCCGTGCGGAACCCCGCGAGCTCGGTCACGGGCCGGCCAGCCGACGGCGGCGGATGAGCGCGATGAAGAACGGCGCGCCCAGCAGGGCGAGGACGATGCCGACCTGCACCTCGCCGGGCCGGGCCACGACCCGGCCGAGGACGTCGGCGGCCAGCAGGAAGGCGGCGCCCAGCAGACCCGAGCACGGGATGAGCCAGCGGTGCACCGGACCGGTGAAGGCCCGGACCACGTGCGGCACGACCAGCCCGACGAAGGCGATCGGCCCGCAGGCGGCGGTGGCCGCGCCGCAGAGCAGGGTCACCGCGGCCAGGCCCACCAGGCGGGCCAGCCAGACCCGCTGGCCCAGCCCGCGGGCGACGTCCTCCCCGAGCCCGAGCAGGTCGAGCGCGGGCGCGTTGAGCAGCGCGAGGACCACGCCGACGGCGAGGAACGGCGCCACCTGCCAGGCGATGTCGGCGCCGCGGCCGGCCAGCGCCCCGACCACCCAGAAGCGGAAGCTGTCGAGGCTGTCGGTGTCGCTGACCAGGATCGCCCGCACCAGCGCGTACAGCAGGGCCGACAGCGCGGCGCCGGCCAGGGCGAGGGTCACCGGGGTGGCGCCGCCACGGCCGACGGAGCCGAGCGCGAACACCAGCACCGTGCCGACCAGCGCGCCGGCGAAGCCGAACCACACGTACCCGGCGGGCGTGGTGATGCCCAGCAGCCAGATGGCCAGGACGACGCCGAGCGAGGCCCCAGCGGTGACCCCGAGCAGGCCGGGGTCGCCGAGGGGGTTGCGCGTGTGGCCCTGGGTGAGCGCGCCGGCGACGCCGAGGGAGAGGCCGACCATCAGCCCGAGCACGGTGCGGGGCAGCCGCAGCTCGTGGACGATCACCGCCTCCTCGGTGCCCAGGTCGGGGTGGGTGAGGGCCTGCCAGACCGTGGCCAGGTCGATGGAGCGGGTGCCGACGGCGATGCTCAGGGCGGCGGCCAGGACGACCAGGGCCAGCAGCACGAGGACGGCGAGGAACCGGCCGCCCGACCCGTGCAGCAGCCCGGCCCGCCGCCGCGGGGCGAGGGTGCCGGGCGCCGGGGGAGCGGCGTCGGTCGTCGAGGACACGAGCGGCTCCCGGGCGGACGGTGGAGGTAGGCGAGGCTCACCTTACCCAGCGGGTGCCTGGTCTGGTCAGCGGTGCTGGCGGCGGCTGCCGCCGTGCCAGTCCTCCTGGCGGCCGACCTCGCCCGGGCGGACGCCGAACGACGGCAGCTGGGGCTGCTCGCGGAGGCTGCGCTTGAGCTCGGCGAACCCCGGGAAGCGGGCGAGGGCGACGACGTGGTCCCAGAGCTCGGCGGCCTCGGCGTCGCCGGGCAGGCGGCTGATCACCGGGCCGAAGAAGGCCGGGCCGTCGGGCGGGCCGAACTGGAGGATCGGCGTCCCGACGTCCTTGCCGGTCAGCGCCAGCGCGGCGTCGGTCTCGGCCTGGATCTCGGCGTCCCACGACGCGTCGTCCAGGGCGTCGGCGAGGTCGGCCGGCAGGCCGGCGGAGGCCAGGGCGGGCGCGACGAACTCCCGCCGCCCGCGGACCTCACGGCCGGCGACCTGCTCGGACTCGAAGACGCGCTCGCCCAGCGCGGCGTAGAGCGGGTCCAGGGCCGCCGGGCCGTGCTCGGCGCGGGTCCGGGCGGCAACCCGCAGCAGGCGCAGGCCGGCGGTGTGGCCGGCCTCGTACTCGGGCGGGAACTGGGCGGCGTAGTCGACGTGCCGGTTGAGCAGCCGGAGGGAGATCAGCCGCCACTCGACGGCGACGTCGCGCTGCGCGGACACCTGGCGGACCCACTTGCTGGTCATCCAGGCGAACGGGCAGACCGGGTCGAACCAGAAGTGCAGGTCGGCGGGCCCGCTCACCGGCTCAGGACCTGCTCGATCGCCCGCCGGACCTCGGGGGCGTCGGGCTGCGTCCGGGGCCGGAACCGGGCGACGACCTCGCCGTCGGCCGCGACCAGCCACTTCTCGAAGTTCCACTGCACCTCGCCGGCCTCGCCGGCGGCGTCGGGCGTCCCGGTCAGGCGCTGGAAGAGCGGGTGGGCGCCGGGGCCGTTGACCTCGAGCTTGTCGGTCATCGGAAAGGTCACGCCGTAGGTGGCCGAGCAGAACCCGGCGATCTCCTCCGCAGTGCCCGGTTCCTGGCCCATGAACTGGTTGCAGGGGGCGCCGAGGACGGTGAACCCGCGCGGCCCGTACTCCCGTTGCAGGGCCTCGAGCTGGGTGTACTGCGGCGTGAGGCCGCAGCGGCTGGCGACGTTGACCACCAGCGCCGCACGGCCGGCGGTCAGCGCGCCGACGGTGGTCTCCTCGCCCTGCAGCGTGGTCACGGGCAGGTCCAGCAGGTCGCTCACGGGTCTCCTCGGTGAGTCAGGCAGGTTCAGTCCAGGCCGCTGAGGTCGTCGGGGACGTCGACCGCGTGCTGCCGCAGCGCCTCGATCGGGACGACGTCGAGCGCGCGGACGTTGGTCGCCGCGAGGACGACGCCGGCGGCCGCGCCCGCCTGGTAGGCCTGCAGCCACCGGGCGGCGACCACGCACCAGCGGTCGCCGGGGTGCAGGCCGGGGAAGCCGTACTCCGGGCGCGGGGTGACCAGGTCGTTGCCCAGTTCCCGCTGCAGCGCGAGGAACTCCGCCGACACCACGGCGCAGACGGTGTGACTGCCGATGTCGTCGGGTCCGCTGCTGCAGGTGCCGGTGCGGTAGAAGCCGGTCATCGGGTCCGTGCTGCACGGCTCCAGGGGGCCGCCCAGGACGTTGCGCTCGACGTCGCCGGGCTCGCTCATGCGGCCACCGCCACCGGGGGGCGTGCGGAGCGGGTCACCCTGCCCATCTTGCTGCCCGCGCCCGATCACCGCTCCTCGCGGCCGTCCGCGGAGTGGCAAGGTGCCCGGTGTGAGTGCTGACACGTCTGCCGAGCCCGCCGTCCTCTGGCGCCCCACCCCGGAGTCCGTGCGGGCCACCCAGCTCGGCCGGTTCGCCGGCTGGGTGGCCGAGCGGCGCGGCGTCGACTTCGGCGACCCGCCCGGCTACGACGCGATCTGGCGCTGGTCGGTCGAGCACCTCGACCAGTTCTGGGGCGACTTCGCCACCTGGAGCGGCGTGCTGCCCGGCGTGCCCGACGACCGGGTCCTGACCCGGCGGGAGATGCCCGGGGCCGAGTGGTTCCCCGGCACCACGCTCAACTACGCCGAGCAGGCGCTGCGGGCGGGCGCCGAGGGCACCGTGCCCGCCGACTCCCCGGCGCTGGTCGCCGTCGCCGAGGACCGCGACCCGGTGGAGGTCAGCTGGGCGCAGCTGCGCGCCCGGGTCGGTGCCTTCGCCGCGACCCTGCGCCGGCTCGGCGTCGGGCGCGGCGACCGCGTCGCTGGGTACCTGCCCAACGTCCCCGAGGCGGTCGTCGCCTTCCTCGGCACGGCCGCCGTCGGTGCGGTGTGGTCCTCCTGCGCCCCCGACTTCGGCACCCGCGCGGTCCTCGACCGGTTCGCCCAGATCGAGCCCACCGTGCTGGTCGCCGTCGACGGCTACCGCTTCAACGGCAAGGAGTACGACCGCCGCGACGTCGTCCGCGAGCTCCGCGGGTCCCTGCCCAGCGTGCGGACGACGATCGCCGTCCCGCGGCTGCACCCCGACGAGCTGCCGGACGGCGCCCTCGGCTGGGCCGAGGCCGTCGCCGACGAGCAGGAGCCGCGGTTCGAGCAGGTCCCCTTCGACTCCCCGCTGTGGATCGTCTACTCCTCGGGCACGACCGGCCTGCCCAAGGGCATCGTCCACGGCCACGGGGCGATCACCCTGGAGGAGCGCAAGCAGCTCGCGCTGCACGGCGACGTCGGCCCCGGCGACCGCTTCTACTGGTACGCCTCCACCGCTTGGATCATGTGGAACATCGCCACCTCGGCGCTGCTCTGCGGAGCGACCGTGGTCGTGCACGACGGCGCTCCGGCGTACCCGTCGATCGACGCCCAGTTCGCTCTCGCCGCGCAGACCCGGCTGACCTACCTGGGGACCAGCGCCGGCTACCTCACCGCCTGCGAGAAGGCCGGCACCCGGCCGGGGGAGACCCACGACCTGTCGGCGCTGCGGTACATCGGCTCCACCGGCTCGCCGCTGCCGGCCTCGGCCTTCACCTGGGTGTACGACGCGGTGGGGCGCGACGTCTTCCTCGGCTCGCTCTCCGGCGGCACCGACGTCGCCACCGGCTTCGTCGGCAGCTCACCGCTGCTCCCGGTCACCGCCGGCGAGCTCCAGCGGCCGATGCTCGCCGTCGCGGCCGCCGCGTGGAACGAGGAGGGCGAGCCGGTCGTCGGGGAGCTCGGCGAGCTGGTGGTCACCGAGCCGATGCCCTCGATGCCCCTGTACTTCTGGAACGACCCCGACGGCAGCCGCTACCGCGAGGCCTACTTCGAGCCCTGGCCCGGCGTCTGGCGGCACGGCGACTGGATGGAGGTCACCGAGCGCGGCACCTGCGTCATCACCGGCCGCTCGGACTCCACGCTCAACCGCGGCGGCGTCCGCATGGGGACCGCCGACATCTACGCCGCCGTCGAGGCCATCCCCGAGGTCGCCGACTGCGTCGTCCTCGGCGTCGAGCAGCGCGACGGCGGCTACTGGATGCCGCTGTTCGTGAAGCTCGCCGAGGGGCAGGAGCTCACCCCCGAGCTCGAGGCCGCGATCAAGGACGCCATCCGCCGCCAGGCCAGCCCCCGGCACGTGCCCGACGAGGTCATCGCCGTCCCCGGCGTGCCGCACACCCGCACCGGCAAGCGCCTGGAGGTCCCGCTCAAGCGGCTGTTCCAGGGCGTCGACCCGGCCAAGGCGCTCAACGTCGGCGCGGTGGACGACCCGGCCGCGGTCGAGCACTACGTGGCGCTGGCGCAGGAGCGCGGCCCCCGCTGAAGCGCCGCCGTGGTCACCCGCTCCCGGCGGGGACCGCGGCCAGCTCCACCAGGACGGCGGCCACGTCGTCCGGGCAGGTGACGTACGGGATGTGCGAGCAGTCCAGCTCGCGGTACCGCCAGCCGGGCGTCTCCCGGGCCCGCTGCGCGAACCGGTCGTAGGCCGGCTGCGGGTAGCGGGCGGAGCGGACGTAGGCCCGGGGCAGGCCGTCGACCGCCGCGTTGACCAGCCGCACCGGTCGGCTGAAGTGGCCCAGCGGCGTGGCGTGCAGCCGCGGCAGGGCCCAGGCCAGGTCGGCCGGGTCGGTGACCTCCCAGAGCCGGGGGAGGATCTCCTCCCACGGCGGCGGCGCGATCCGGGGCACCAGCCAGCCGTCGCCCTCCTGCTCGGCCAGCGCCTCGATGCCCGCCCGGCGCTCGGGGGTGACCAGGTCGAGCAGGCACTGGCCGTCCTCGGGCACGAAGGCGTCGAGGTAGACCACCTCGGCCACCCGCTCGGGCACCCGGTCGGCGACCCCGGTGACCACCATGCCGCCGGAGCTGTTGCCGACCAGCACCACGCGGTCGAGGTCCTCGTAGGTCAGCACGCTGACGACGTCCTCGACGTGGGTGTGCAGGTCGATGCCGTGGTCGAGCAGGTGCGCGCGGTCGCCGAGGCCGGTCAGCGTCGGCGTGACCACCTCGTGCCCGGCCGCGCGGAGCCGCGGGGTGAGCTTCCGCCAGCACCAGCCGCCGAACCAGGCGGGGTGCACCAGCACGAACGTCGCCATCGGACCAGCCCTCCGTCGCGCGGGGTCCGGCCGCCGGACCTCCCCCGACCAGCGCATGCGGGTCGACGGTAGGCCCGACCGGGGGGTGCAGGACAGTCAGGCGGCCAGCCGCTCCGGCGCGACCCGCACGACCTCGAAGCCGGGGAAGGGCGGCAGGTCCGGGTCGACGACGAGCGGCACGGCCGGGTGCCCGGCGCTGTCCCGTGCCGCGCGCGACCCGCGGTCGGACGGCGGGAGCTGGGCCAGGACCCGCTCGTGGACCTCGGGGCGGACGCGGATCTCCCGCGGCGGCGCGGCTCCGGGCCGCCAGGCGGTGGCCAGGATGTCGCCGAGCGGGTCGGGCGGGCCCCAGTGGGCGGGGTGGGCCGCCGAGGGGTGCGGCACCGCGGGCGGCGGCGCCGGGGTGGCGGACGCCGGGACGCCGGCGGGCGGGGGGAGTGCGGCGGGGTCGTGCGGCACGGCGGTCGGGGCCGGCGTCTGCTGGCGCCGGACGGCGTCCCGTCGGAGGTCGTCCACGGCCGGCGCCCGGGAGGGAGTGGGCCTGCGCATGACGTGTCTCCTGCTGGGGAGGTGCGTTGCGTACAACGTCGGGAACGCCTCCACCATGCCGCGGGGGTGTGACGGTTCCGCGGCTGTTCCACGTGCAACACCCGCAGGGGTGCCCGGGGCACCGGCCGCCGGGCGGCGGGCACGATGGTGCCGCCGTCCCGGCGCCGGGGCGGAACGAACGGGGGAGTTGCTCGATGGCCGGCCTGCCGCGCGCCCTGACGCCGCTGCGGTACCGGCGCTACCGCCTGCTCGCCGCCTCGCTCGGGTTCTCCCTGCTGACCAACAGCACGTTCGCCGTCGCCGTGGTGTGGCAGGTGGTGGCCCTGGGCGGCGGGCCGGCCGAGCTGTCGCTGGTGAGCGGCCTGCAGGCCGGCGGGATGCTGGCCAGCACCCTGCTCGGCGGCGCGCTCGCCGATCGCGTCCCGCAGCGGCACATCCTGCTGACCGTCGCGCTGGTGCAGACCGGGGGGACCGCGCTGGTCGCGGCGCTGTCCCTGGCCGGGGTGCTCACCCTCTGGCAACTGGCCGCCGTCGGCCTGGTCGGCGGGCTGGCGAACGGCCTCTACTACCCGGCCTACTCCGCGCTGGTCCCCGCGCTGCTCCCGGAGAGCTCCCTGCTGGCGGCCAACGGCCTCGAGGGCACGATGCGCCCGGTGCTGTTCCAGGCCACCGGTCCGGCGCTGGCCGGCGGGGTGGTCGCCGCGGCATCCCCCGGCGCGGCCCTCGCGGTCACCGCCGCCGCGGCCCTGGCGGCGGCGGTCTGCGTGGCGGTCCTGCCGGCGACGCCGGTCCGCCGGGAGCCGGGGACGGCGCCCGCGCACCCCGTGCGGGGCCTGTTCGCGGACATGGCCGAGGGCTTCCGGTACATGGTTCGCACGCCCTGGCTGCTGGCCACGCTGGTGTTCGCCTCGCTGATGCTGCTGGTGATGCTCGGCCCGTTCGAGGTGCTGGCCCCCTTCGCGATCAAGGACCGCGCAGGCGGCGGGCCGGTCGAGCACGCCCTGGTGCTGGCCGCCTTCGGGATCGGCGGGGCCCTCGGGTCGACGACGGTCGCCTCGCTGCGGCTGCCGCGCCGCTACCTCACGGTGATGAACCTGCTGTGGGGTCTGGGCTGCGTCCCGCTGGTGGTCTTCGGCACCTCGACGTCCCTGCTGCTGATGATCGCCGCCGGGCTGGTCACCGGTGCGACCGCGCAGGCCGGGATGGTCATCTGGGGCACGCTGCTCCAGCGGCGGGTGCCGCCGGCGCTGCTCGGCCGCGTCTCCAGCCTGGACTTCTTCGTCTCGACGGCGTTCCTCCCGCTGTCGATGGCCCTGGCCGGCCCGGTCAGCGAGGTGATCGGGCTGACCGCGACCTTCCTCGTCGCCGGGCTCGTCCCGCCCGTGCTGGCCGCCGTCGTCCTGCTGGCCGGCCGCCTGCCCGCCGACGAGCTCGCCCACCCGCTCGACCGCACGGAGGAGATCGGTGCAGGTGACGCGGACGACCCTCCTCCGGTCACCGCGCCCGGCGCGCTCACCCCTTCTCGGCGCCGGCGGTCAGGCCGCCGGTGAGGAGCCGCTCGGTGGCCAGGAAGAGCACGACGATCGGCACCGTCAGGATCACCGACCCGGCCATGAGCACGGTCGTGGGGATCTCGACGCTGCCCGCGAGCTGGGACAGGCCCAGGGAGACCGTCCACCGCGACCGGTCCTCCACCAGGAACAGCAGGGCGAACAGGAACTCGTTCCACGCGATCATGAAGACGAACAGGGCGTTGGAGAGGATCGCCGGCATCGCCAGCGGCAGGGTGACCCGGCGCATGATCGTGAACCGGTCGGCGCCGTCGACCGCGGCGGCCTCCTCGATGCTGGCCGGCACGGTCTGGAAGTAGTTGCGGAGCATGTAGATGGCGACCGCGACGGTCTGCGACACGTACACCAGCACGAGTGCGGGCAGGGCGCCGCGGAGCCCGACCCGCGTGAAGAAGATGAACAGCGGGACGGCGAGCAGGATGCTCGGGAACAGGTAGACGGCGAGGAACAGCACGCTGATCCGCCGGTGGCCGGGGAACCGCAGCCGGGCGAGGGCGTAGGAGCCCAGGACGGCGAAGGTCAGCGTCACCGCGACCGTGCCGAGCGCGACCACTCCGCTGACGGCCATGAAGCGCAGGAAGCCCTGCCCGCCGGACCCGGTGGGGGCGAGGACGTCGCGGTACGTGGTGAGCGTCAGTTCCGACAGCGTCGGCCACAGGCGCGCCGGCGCCTGCAGCAGCGAGCTCAGGTCCCGGAGGGAGAGCAGCACCATGTAGTAGAAGGGGAACAGGGTGAACAGCAGCAGCCCCGCGATCACCACCCACCGCATGACGCCGAGCACCCGGGTCTCGACGGTGGTGCGCGACCAGCGCCGTCCCGCCGGGGAACCGCTGCGCTGGGTGCCGGCCGCGGCGGAGGTCTCCGCCGGCACGGTCGCGATGCCCGCCATCAGGCCACCTCGTCCTTCGCCGCGAACCGGTAGTACACCGCGACCAGCACCATCAGGACGGCGGAGAGGACCAGCGCCTGCGCGGACGCGGCGCCGATGTCCCCGCGGCTGACCAGGAAGTCGAACACCCGCACGCTGATGACGTCGGTGCCGGCCCCTCCGCCGGTGAGCAGGTAGATGTCGTCGAAGTTGTTGAAGGTCCAGATGAAGCGCAGCAGCGCCAGCACCGCGATCGTCGGCAGCAGCTGGGGCCACACGATGTGGCGGAACACCTGGGTCGGGGTCGCCCCGTCGACCCGCGCCGCCTCCTCCAGCGTGGCCGGCGCGGCCTGCAGGCGCGCGGTGATGAAGAGGAAGGCGAACGGGAACGAGCGCCACATCTCGAAGAAGATGACGGTCAGCAGCGCGGTCGGGCGCTCGGACAGGAAGGGGATCGGCTCGTCCCAGCCGAGCAGGCCGGTCCCCAGCTCGTTCACGATGCCGAACTGGGGGTTGAGCATCACACCCCAGACGAACGTCGCCGCCACGACCGGCGCGACGTAGGGCAGCAGCAGCGACGCCCGGACCAGGGTGCGGCCGCGGAAGCCCCGGCGCAGGGCCAGCGCCGCGACCAGCCCGAGCCCGATCGACGCCGTGGTGCCGCCGACGGCGTACACCAGCGTGGTCAGCAGCGACTCCCAGAACCCGGGGGAGCCGAACACGTCGGCGAAGTTCTCGACCGTGAAGGGCCCGAACAGCCCGTCCGTCCGCAGCCGGATGAGCTTGAGGTCCTGGAAGGCGAGCACCACCGTCCACAGGATCGGCAGCACGACGAGCACCAGGACCAGGACGACGGTCGGTGAGATCAGGGCCAGCCCGGTCCGCGACTCGCGTCCCCGCAGGGTCCCGCGACCCCGCGGCTCACGGCCGCCGTCCCGCCGGTCCTCGGACACCGCCGGGCGCACGTCAGTCCACCGACGAGGCGATCTCCTGCAGCGCCTCGGCCGCCTGCTCCGCCGCCCCGCTGGGATCCACCTCGCCCCCGGTCATCGCGGCGATCGCCTGCGGCACGGGCAGCTCGCCCAGGGAGGCGCCGACCAGGGCGCCCTGCCCCTGGGGGATCCCCCAGGGGGCGATCCGGTCGGGCGCGGTCCGGAGGGCGTCGAGGACCTCGGCCGGGTAGAAGTCCGTCAGCGGCGCCTTGGTGTCCACGCCGGCCGGCAGGGTGGCCCAGGTGTCGAGGAAGCGCGTCGGCTCCTCGGCCGTGCCCCGTCGGGTGGGCACCTTGCCCTCCGGCGAGAAGCCGATCCACCGCTCGTACCCGTCGTCCATCAGGTAGCTGACGAAGTCGCCGGCGGCGGGCTGCGCGTCGGCCGTGACGGCCCAGGAGACGATCTCGCCGAACTGCGCCGGCTCGTCGCCGTCGGGCCCCGAGATCGCGGTGACCACACCGCTGTTCCGGGCGAGGAAGGCCGGGTCGTCCGCGCAGTCGGGGCAGGTCGGCAGCGCGTCGGCCCGCAGGCCGGCCATCTCGTCGAGGATGAACGAGGACCACACGACCATGGCCGCCTCCCCCGCGAAGTAGGCGGCGCGCGTGGTGTCGACGTCCTGCGCGCCGCTGACCGAGTAGTCGCCGATGAGCTCGTCGTAGAACGCGAACGACCCCACGCACGCATCGCTGTCGATCGTGACCTCCCCCGTGTCGTCCACCAGCTGGCAGCCGTTGCCGAGGGCGAGGTGCTCGAAGGTCTGCTGGGTGAAGGCGTCGTTCGGCACGGTGGACCCGACGAAGCCGGCCAGCTCGGGGCTGTCCAGCTCCCGCGCGGCGGCCAGGATGTCGTCGTAGGTCTCCGGTGCGGCGAGGCCCGCGGCGTCGAAGAGGTCCTTGCGGTAGACCAGCATCTGCGCCCACCCGTCACTGGGGACGGCGACCTGCGCGTCGCCGTCCCGGGTCAGCTCCAGCGCGTGCTCGGAGAAGGTGCCGGCGCCCAGGCCCTCCACCACGGCGGCGGTCAGCTCGCGGTCGATGAGCTCGTTGGTCGCCAGCAGCTGGACGCCGGCCAGCGGCAGGGCGCCGATGACGTCGGGCAGCCGTCCCGCGGCGGCCGAGGAGATCAGCAGCTGGTTGAACTGGTTCGGGTCGACGGCGACCAGCTCGACCTCGACCCCGCTGCTCTCGGTGAAGGCGGCGGCGATCTCCTCCTGGACGGCGAGGCGGTCGGGGAGGTTCTCGAGGGTCCACACGGTCAGCGGCTCGCCCTCCTCGCTGCCTCCGAGGTCGCCCCCACCGCAGGCGGCGAGCAGGACCGTCACCCCGGCCGCTGCCACCGAGACCCTGACCGGTCGCTCCACGACGCATCAGCTCCCCCGATCGCCGGACCCCGGACAGTAGCGGCTGATCGTGTGGCGTGAGTCACGTCGGTGGAGAGCGACGCCGCAGGCGGGGAGCGCCGACGACCTGCTCGGCCGGGCCGACCGCGGGCGGGCGGTCAGACCCGGAGCACCCGTGCCTCCCAGGGGCGCAGGACGGCGGGGTCGCCGTCGGCCAGGTTGCCCAGCACGAGGTCGCCGTCCAGGGCCTCCGGGAGGAGCTCGGTCAGCCGGTGCTCGTGCCCGCCGAGGTTGCAGACGACCAGCAGCGTCTCGCCGTCCAGGGAGCGGGTGAACGCGTACACCTCGTCGTGGTCGGGCAGCAGCATGGTGAAGTCCCCGAGCGCGACCACCGGCAGCTCGCGCCGCAACGCGATCAGCCGCTTGTGGTGGGCGAACACCGAGCGCGGGTCGGCGCGCTGCGCCTGCGCGTTCCACTCGACGTAGTCGGGGTTGACCGCGATCCACGGCGTGCCGGTGGTGAAGCCGGCGTGCTCCGAGGCGTCCCACTGCACCGGCGTCCGGGCGTTGTCCCGGCTCATCCGGCGCATGGCGGCCAGCACGGTGTCGGGGTCCTCGCCGTGCGCGACGGCCTGGGCGAAGTGGTTGAGCGACTCGACGTCCCGGAAGTCGTCGAGCGAGGCGAACGGGGCGTTGGCCATCCCGAGCTCCTCGCCCTGGTAGACGTAGGGCGTCCCACGGTGCAGGTGCAGCAGGGTGGCTAGGCACGTGGCCGAGTCGCGGCGGTACCGCGGCGAGTCGTCGCCGAACCGGGAGACTGCCCGCGGCTGGTCGTGGTTGTCCCAGTAGAGGGAGTTCCAGCCGACGTCGGCCAGCCCCGCCTGCCAGCGGCCGAACGAGGCCTTGAGGTCGGCCATCCGCAGCGGGCGCGGGGCGAACTTGGCGCCGTCGAAGTCCAGCCCGACGTGCTCGAACTGGAACACCATGTCCACCTCGGCGCGGGCCGGGTCGGTGAACAGCCGCGCCTGCTCGACCGTCACGCCCGGCATCTCCCCGACCAGCAGCAGCCGCTCGCGGTGGCCGGCGTAGACCTCGCGGTGCATCTCCTGCAGGAACTCGTGGATCCGGGGCCCGCACAGGTAGGACGCCGAGCCGTCGCCGTAGGGCACCCCCGGCAGCGGCGGGCCGTCGTGCAGGGCGCCGTCCGGGTCGACGTCCTTGCTGATCATGTTGATGACGTCCATGCGGAACCCGTCGACCCCGCGGTCGAGCCACCACCGCATCATCGCGTACACGGCGTGCCGGACCTCGGGGTTCTCCCAGTTCAGGTCCGGCTGCCTGCGGTCGAACAGGTGCAGGTAGTACTCGCCGCTGGCCTCGTCGAGCTCCCAGGTGGGCCCGGAGAAGAACGAGTGCCAGTTGGTCGGTTCGGCGCCCGGCGCGCCCGCGGTCATGCCCTCCCGCGGCGGCCGCCACCAGTACCAGTCGCGCTTGGGCGAGTCCTTCGACGCCCTGCTCTCGCAGAACCACGGGTGCTCGTCGCTGGTGTGGTTGACCACGAGGTCCATGACCAGCTTGATGCCGCGGGCGTGCAGCGCGGCGACCAGCTCGTCGAACTGCTCGAGGGTGCCGAACAGCGGGTCGATGCCGGTGTAGTCGCTGATGTCGTAGCCGTTGTCGGCCTGCGGCGACGGGTAGACCGGGGAGAGCCACACGACGTCGACGCCGAGGTCGGCGAGGTGGTCCAGGCGCTGGAGGACCCCGCCGAGGTCGCCGATCCCGTCCCCGTCGGAGTCCATGAACGAGCGGGGGTAGACCTGGTAGACGACGGCACGGGTCCACCAGGGGGGCGCGTCGGGCACCGCCCCAGCCCAGCACGACGGGCCGGACGGCGCACGGTCAGCCCTCCGGCGGCTGTGACATCGGCCTGACTCCGCGCCCGGTCCGCTCCTCGCTCGATCCTCGCCGCGATGCTCCCGGGCTGTCGTCAGGCGGCAGGCGGTGTGTGGTGGACGGCCTCGACGTTGTTGCCGTCGGGGTCGCGGAAGAACACGCCGTAGTAGCCGGGGTGGTACTCCGGCCACACCCGCGGCTCGTGCAGCACCTCCACCCCCTCCGCGCGGGCGAGGGCGAACACCTCGTCCACCGCCTCCCGGGAGGGGGCGCGGATCGCCAGGTGCACCGGGCGGTCGGTGCCCTCGCTCAGCGGGCCGAGCCACAGCTGGGGGTGCCCGTCGGGACCGGACAGGCCGACGACCGGCCCGCCGGGGCTGTCGAACCGCATGGCCTCGCGGACCCCGGCGGGCGCGAAGACCCGGAGGTAGAAGGCGGTGGTCGCGGCGACGTCGGTGGCCTGCAGCGCCAGGTGGTCGATCACGCCGCCGCACCGTAGTGGCGGGGGCGGACGGCGCGCACCGCCCCGGCGCCCGCCGCGGCCAAATCCGCGTGCGTTCTGTCGTACCCCTCGCCGACCATGAGCGGACCCCCACCGGACGAGGAGGTCCCGCCATGGCCGCCCTGCCGCGCGCACTGGCGCCGCTGCGGCACCGCCACTACCGGCTGCTGGCGGCGTCGATGGCGCTGTCGCTGCTCAGCGCCGGGCTGTGGGCGGTCGCGGTGGTCTGGCAGGTGGTGGCCCTGGGAGGCGGCCCGGCAGCCCTGTCCCTGGTCACCGGCCTGTCCGCCGGCGGCATGCTGGCCAGCACCCTGCTCGGCGGGGTGCTCGCCGACCGGGTGCCGCAGTGGTACCTGCTGCTCGCGGTGGCGCTGGTCCAGGCCGGGGCCGTCGCGGTGGTCGCCGTCCTGTCGCTGATGGACCTCCTGACGCTGGGGCAGCTGGCCGCGGCCGCGCTGGCCGTGGGGCTGGCGACGGGGCTGTACTACCCGGCCTACTCGGCGCAGCTGCCCGCGCTGGTGCCGGAGGGCGACCTCCTGGCGGCCAACGGGCTGGAGGGCGCGGTGCGGCCGCTCCTGCAGAACGCGGCCGGCCCCGCCGCCGCCGGCTTCCTCGTCGCCGCGTTCTCACCGGGCGCGGCACTGGCGGCGACCGCGACGGTGTCCCTGCTCGCCGTGGCGCACGTGCTGGCGCTGCCGGTCACCCCGGTCCGGCGGGGGGACGACGACGCTCCACCGGCCGGGGTGCTCACCGACCTGCGCGAGGGCTTCGCCTACATGGTGCGCACGCCCTGGCTGCTGGCCACGCTGCTGTTCGCGGCGCTGATGGTGCTGGTGCTCCTCGGCCCGCTCGAGGTGCTGGTCCCGTTCGCCATCCGCGACGCGGGCGGCGGGCCGACGCAGCACGCCTACGTCCTGGCCGCCTTCGGCATCGGCGGGGCGGTCGGCTCCCTGGTCGTGGCGTCGCTGCGGCTGCCCCGCCGCTACCTCACGGTGATGGTCCTGCTGTGGGGCCTGGGCTGCGTGCCGATGGCCGTCTTCGGCCTCAGCGGGAGCCTGGTGCTGATGATCGTGGCCGGCGCCCTCATCGGGGCGGCCTTCGAGGCGGGGACGGTCATCTGGGGCACGCTCCTGCAGCGCCGGGTGCCGTCGGCCCTGCTCGGCCGGGTCTCCAGCCTGGACTTCTTCGTCTCCCTGAGCCTCATGCCGCTGTCCATGGCGCTGGCCGGGCCGGTGAGCGGGCTGATCGGGTCGTCGGCGACCTTCCTGGTGGCCGGGCTGGCTCCTCCGCTGCTGGCGGTGGTGGCGGTCCTCGCGGCGCGGATGCCGGCCGACGAGGTCGCGCACCCGCTCGACGTCGCGGACACCCCGCGGGCGCGCGAGGTGCTCGACCCGGTCTGACCGGCCCTGGCTCCGCGTCTGCGTCGTCCGCCGGCCGCTGATTGGATGGGGCGACGGCGCCGGGACCGCCCCGGTGCGGGGAGGGAGCACTGTGGCCGAACTGACCCGTCCGGACGTCGAGCCGCCCACCGGCCCGGCACCCGACGACCTGGTCATCGAGGACCTCGTCGTCGGCGAGGGCCCCGAGGCCAAGGCCGGCGACCTGGTGAGCGCCCACTACGTCGGGGTCACCCACGACGGCGGAGAGCAGTTCGACGCCTCCTGGGACCGCGGCGACCCGCTGGAGTTCCGCCTCGGTGTCGGCATGGTGATCCAGGGCTGGGACGAGGGGATCACCGGCATGCGCGTCGGCGGCCGCCGCCGGCTCACCATCCCGGCGCACAAGGCCTACGGCGACCGGGGCGCCGGGGGCGTCATCAAGCCCGGCGCGACGCTGGTCTTCGTCGTCGACCTCGTCGGCGTGCGCTAGGTCGGCCGGCGGCACGGCCGCCCTCGGGGCCCTGGTGGGGACGGCCGGGCGCTGCCGGTGAGCCGACGGGCGGTTGTGCCGGGCAACGGCGGGGCACCGGTGCGGCCATGAGCGAGCCCGTCCCCACCCGTGACCACGCCCTGGCCACGGAGGCCACCGACGACGGGTCCGGCGGCGAGTCCACCGGCACCGTCGTCGTCGCGGGGCTCGCCAACCTCGGCATCGCCGTCGCCAAGCTGGTCGGCGGCCTGATCAGCCACTCCTCGGCGATGCTGTCGGAGGCCGCGCACTCGCTGGCCGACACCATCACCGAGGTCCTGCTGTTCGTCGCGCTCAAGCGCGGCGACCGCGCCCCCGACGCCCGGCACCCGGTCGGCTACGGCCGGGAGACCTACTTCTGGGCGCTTCTGGCCTGCCTGGCCACCTTCACCCTCGGCGCCGGATTCTCCTTCTACCAGGGCGTCACCACGATCATCGAGGGTGAGGAGCAGGGCGACCCGGTCATCGCCTACGTCGTGCTGGCCGTCTCCTTCGTCCTCGAGGGCGCCTCCTGGCTCAAGGCGGTCCGCCAGGTGCGCAGCTCGGCCCGCCGGTGGGGGACGACGCCCCGCCGCTACCTCGCCGAGACCAGCGACACCACCGTCAAGGCGGTGACCTTCGAGGACAGCGCCGCGCTGGTCGGGCTCGTCCTCGCCGCGCTCGGCCTGTTCCTCGAGCAGCTCACCGGCGACCCGGTGTGGGACGGCCTGGCCGCCATCCTCATCGGCGTCCTCCTGCTGCTGGTCGCCGGGTCGCTCGCCCGGGCCAACGTCTCGCTGCTCATCGGCCAGTCGGTGGCCCCGCGCATCCAGGAGGAGCTGCGCGCCGAGATCGCCGCCCTGCCGCAGGTCACCGCCGTCCCGTTCCTGTTCACCACGGTGATCGGCCCCGGTCAGCTGATCGTCGCCGCCAAGGTGGACTTCGCCGACGACGCGACCGTCGCCGACGTGGAGCGGGCCTCCGACGAGGCCGAGCGGCGGCTGGTCGCCCGGCACGAGGGCGTGCGGTACGTCTTCCTCGACCCGACGCCCGGGAACGGGCGGGCGCGGGCGGAGGCGCACCGGCCGGGATGACCGGCGCCGCCTCGGGTGTTGGGGGCGGTCGTGCGCATCGAAGTGTGGTCCGACGTCGTCTGTCCCTGGTGCTACATCGGCAAGCGGCGGCTGGAGGCCGCGCTGGCCCGGTTCCCCCACCGCGACCAGGTCGAGGTCGTCTGGCGCTCGTTCCAGCTGGACCCGACGGCACCCGAGGGCCAGACCTCCGCCGCCCTGCCGGCGCTGGCCGCCAAGTACGGCCGCAGCGTCGAGGAGATGCGGCAGATGCAGCGGCGGGTCGAGCAGATCGCCGCCGAGGAGGGGCTCGAGTACCACCTCGACGAGGGCCTCACCGGGAACACCCTGCTCGCCCACGAGCTGATCCACCTGGCCGCCGAGCACGGTCTGCAGGGCGCGGTGAAGGAGCGCCTGCTGCACGCCCACTTCGAGGAGGGCCGGTCGGTGTTCGACGTCGACTCGCTCGCCGCGCTCGGCGTCGAGGCCGGCCTGGACGAGGCCGAGGTGCGTGCTGCGCTGGCCGACCACCGCCACCGGCCGGCGGTGCACCAGGACGGCCGGACCGCCCAGGCGCTGGGCGCGACCGGCGTCCCGTTCTTCGTCGTCGACCGGAAGTACGGCGCCGCCGGTGCCCAGCCGGCCGACCTGCTGCTCCAGGTCCTGGAGCGGGCCTGGGCCGACGCCCACCCCCTCGAGACGGTGCCCGCCGCCGACGGCTGCACCGACGACACCTGCGCCGTCTGAGAGAGGACCCCGTCCTCCCCGCCCTTCGCCGGCTCAGGGCGGTGCCCGGGACGGGCCGGCGGCGAGCCTCTGGACGGGGCCGGGAACGACGACGGCCGCCTCCCGACAGTGAGAGGCGGCCGTCGTCCCGGCGTCACTGGGTGGCGGGGCCGCCCTGTTCTGTGCCGGAGATCTGGCGCAGGAACTCGTGGCAGCGCTTGGCGCGGGCGGAGTCCTGCTCCATCACCTCGCGGAAGAAGCCGGCGATGTCCTGCAGCCCGGCGTTCTCCGCGTCTCGGACGTACTGGCCGTAGTCGTGACCGGCCTTGAGCGAGTGGTACTGCACCGAGATCAGGTCGTAGGTGACGTCCTCGAACCCGGTCTCACCGGTGGCCATGGCGACCTCCTCGTCTCGGAACGGTGGAGACCCGACAGTTCCCGCGCCGGGAGCGGCGGAAACGGACCGCTCCGTCTCAGTCGCGCGGCGACTCCGAGAACGCGCCGCCGGTCACGTCCCCGCCGTCGTCGCCGGAGTCCGCCCCGCCAGGAGGCAGCCGCTCCTCGGACATCTCCTCCTCGCCGCTGACCGCGGGGTCGTCGGCGGCGGAGGCGAGGTCGTCCCCCTGTCCCTGGGCGCCGGGGTCGGCCTGGAGGGTGCGGGGGTCGTTGAGCGGGTCCGGGACGTCCGGGTCGGTGACGGTCATGCCCACCCCGTGCCCTGACCCGCCGCCGGGCAACCCCTGGGCAAACGCGTAACTGATGTGTTACACATCCGTCGTGGAGGCGCTCGCTGCCCTCGCCGACCCGACCCGCCGCGAGCTGGTCGCCCTGCTCGCGCAGGGTGAGCTGGCCGCCGGGGAGCTGGCGGGCCGGTTCCCGGTGAGCCGCCCCGCGATCAGCCGGCACCTGCGGGTGCTGCGCGAGGCGGGCCTGGTCACCTGCCGGGAGGAGGGGCGGCGCCGCCTCTACGCGCTCGACCCGCGACCGCTGCGGGAGCTCGACGAGTGGCTGGAGCCCTACCGCGACCTGTGGGCCCGGCGGCTGGACGCACTGGACACCGAGATCGCCCGCGGCCGGCGGGCCCGAGAGGGGCGGGGGGCCTCGGCACCCCCGCAGAGCGGAGACCCGACGTGACACAGCAGAAAGTGCCCGCCCGCCGCGGCGTCGTGACCACCGAGCCCGACGGACGGCGGCGACTGGAGTTCCGCCGGTCGTGGCCCGACCCGATCGAGGACGTGTGGGGTGCGCTCACCGAGCCCGAGCGGCTGGCCCGCTGGATCGGCCGCTACGACGGCGCGCGGGGCGCCGGCGCGACCGGCACGTTCACGATGACCCACGAGCAGGAGCCGGCGAGCGAGTCGGTGCGCATCCTCGAGTGCGACCCGCCCCGCCGGCTGGTCCTGGAGTGGACCCTCGGCGACGAGCCGTGGCGGGTGGAGCTCGACCTCTCCACCGACGGGACGACGACCACGCTGGTGTTCACCCAGGTCTTCCGCGCCGGGTTCCCCGTCGGGGACGTCGCCGGCGGCTGGCACTGGTACCTCGACAAGCTCGACGCCGAGATCACCGGCGGGGCGGGCCCGGGGGAGTGGGAGCCCTTCTGGGCCGAGGTCGGCCCGCACTACGGCAGCGGCGAGTCGGCCGGCTGACCCGATCGGCCCGCGAGGGTCCCCGGGCGCGCAGGTGACGACCAGGGACCTTCGTCCCATCGGGTAGACGTCTTATACGTAACATCTCTCACGGTTACAGTGGACGTCCCCGCTTGTACGCTGACCGGACCCGACCTCCAGTCGGCGCCCGTGGCGCCCGGCGGTCGGCTGTCAGCTGAGCAGGACCAGCAGCAAGGCGCCGGCGGTATGTCCGTCCGGCGTACCCAGAGGATGGAGACGCCGTGACTTCCGTGGCCACCCCCGGTCTCGACAACGCACCCACCACGCACCCCCGGCTGCTCGCCTGGGTCCGTGAGATGGCCGAGCTGACCACCCCCGAGCGGGTCGTGTGGGTCGACGGGAGCGACGAGGAGTACGAGCGCCTCACCCAGCAGCTGGTCGACGCCGGCACCTTCCGGCGCCTGGAGAAGAAGCCGAACTCCTTCTGGGCGGCGTCGGACCCCAGTGACGTGGCGCGCGTCGAGGACCGCACCTTCATCTGCTCGGTCGACGAGGCCGACGCGGGGCCGACCAACAACTGGATGGCCCCCGACGAGATGAAGTCGATCATGACCGGGCTGTACCGCGGCTCGATGCGTGGCCGGACCATGTACGTCATCCCGTTCTGCATGGGTCCGGTCGAGGCCGAGAACCCGATGTTCGGCGTCGAGCTCACCGACTCGGAGTACGTCGTCGTCTCCATGCGCGTGATGGCCCGCATCGGCGGCCGCATCCTCGAGGCGATGGGGGACGACGCCGACTTCGTCCCGGCCATGCACTCCCTCGGCGCCCCGCTCGAGCCGGGCCAGCAGGACGTGCCGTGGCCGTGCAGCACCACGAAGTACATCTCGCACTTCCCCGAGGAGCGGGCCATCTGGTCCTACGGCTCCGGGTACGGCGGCAACGCGCTGCTGGGCAAGAAGTGCTACTCGCTGCGGATCGCCTCGGTCATGGCCCGCGACGAGGGCTGGCTCGCCGAGCACATGCTGATCCTCAAGCTGACCAGCCCGCAGCAGAAGACCTACTACATCGCCGCCGCCTTCCCGTCGGCCTGCGGCAAGACCAACCTGGCGATGCTCGAGCCGACCATCCCGGGCTGGAAGGTCGAGACCCTCGGCGACGACATCGCCTGGATGCGGTTCGGCGAGGACGGCCGGCTCTACGCCCTCAACCCCGAGTACGGCCTCTTCGGCGTCGCCCCCGGCACCGGCTGGGACACCAACCCGAACGCCATGCGCACGGTCGAGAAGGGCAACTCGGTCTTCACCAACGTCGCCCTCACCGACGACGGCGACATCTGGTGGGAGGGCATGACCGACGAGCCGCCGGCCCACCTCACCGACTGGAAGGGCCGCGACTGGACGCCGGAGAGCGAGGAGCCCTCCAGCCACCCGAACAGCCGGTTCTGCACCCCGATCACCCAGTGCCCGATCCTGGCGCCGGAGTACGAGGACCCGAAGGGCGTGCCGATCTCGGCGATCCTCTTCGGCGGCCGCCGCAAGACCACCATCCCGCTGGTCACCGAGGCGCGGGACTGGAACCACGGCGTGTTCATGGGCGCGACGCTCTCCTCGGAGACGACCGCCGCCGCCACCGGTGCCGTCGGCGTCGTCCGCCGCGACCCGTTCGCCATGCTGCCGTTCATCGGCTACCACGCCGGTGACTACGTCCGGCACTGGGTCGAGACCGGCAAGGCGCACGACGCCGCCAAGCTGCCGCGGATCTTCTACGTGAACTGGTTCCGTCGCGACGAGGACGGCGGCTTCCTGTGGCCGGGCTTCGGCGAGAACAGCCGGGTCCTCAAGTGGGTCGTCGAGCGGCTCGAGGGCACCGCGGCCGCGGTGGAGACCCCGATCGGCCACGTCCCGACCGCCGACGCCCTCGACGTCGCCGGGCTGGACATGACCCCGGAACAGGTGGAGAAGGCCCTCGCCGTCGACAAGGACGAGTGGCGCGCCGAGGTCCCGCAGATCACCGAGTGGTTCCAGAAGTTCGGCGACAAGCTCCCCAGCACGATGTGGGACGAGCTGGCGATCCTCGAGCACCGTCTCGCGTAGGAGAGGACCCCCTGCCCCCGTCGCTCGCAGGCTCGCGGCGGGCCCCGCAGGGGCCACAGGGCCCCGCACCGGTCAACGGCGACCGGTGCGGGGCCCTCTCGCGTCCCGCCCGGCGTGTCGGCGGTCCCGGCACGCTCCCACGAGGCCGGGGGGACCGAGGTCGGATAGCGTCACCTGACGTCCACACCCGCCGGCTCAGCGCCGAGCCGCCCGACGACAGGCATCCCCGCCCGTGCCCAATCCGTATCTGCACGTGCTCCGCACGCCGCACGCACTGCCCATGGTGCTGGCCGCGTTCATCGGACGGCTGCCGCTGTCCATGGTGGGCCTCGGCTCGGTGCTGCTCATCGCGTCGGAGAGCGGGTCCTACGGCTACGGCGGGGCGGTCGCCGCCACGGGAGCGGTCACCACCGCGATCTCCGGGCCGCTGATCGGACGGTGGGCCGACACCCACGGCCAGCGCCGCACCCTCTTGCCGGTGCTGGCGGTGTTCGTCGCGGCCGGCTGCGTCTTCCTGCCCGCGGTCAAGGACGACTGGCCGCGCTGGGTCGTGTTCGTCTCGGCCGGGGTCGCCGGCGCCTGCATCCCGCCGGTCGCCTCCATGATCCGGGTGCGCTGGACCCACCTGCTGCGCGGCACCCACCGGCTGCCGACGGCGCTGGCCATGGAGTCGGTGGTCGACGAGTTCGTCTTCATCGTCGGCCCGGTGCTGGTCACCTTCCTCTCCACCACCGGGCACGCCACGTCCGGCGTGGTCACCGCGTTCACGCTCGCCGTCATCGGCAGCCTGCTGTTCGCCGCGCAGGGCCGCACCGAGCCCCCGCCGCACGGGCACGAGGCGCGCACCGGCCCGCGGGCCATCCGCAGCCCCGGGATCCGGGTGCTGTTCGTCGTGGGCGCCGCGGTGGGCGCCATCCTCGGCACGCTGGAGATCGCCCTGGTCGCCTTCGCCGACGAGGTGGGCGCGATGTCGCTGTCCGGCGTGCTCATCGCCGCCCTGGCGGTCGGCTCCATGGCCAGCGGCATCGGCTGGGGGACGGTGCACTGGCGCTCGCCGCTGCGGCTGCGCCTGGCGGTCGTGCTGGTCGCGCTGACCGTGCTCAGCGTCCCGCTGCTGCTCATCGGCAACATCTGGGTCATGATCCCGTTCGTGATCGTCGCCGGGATCGCCGTCTCGCCGTCCCTGATCAGCTCCTTCACCCTCGCCGAGCTGCTGGTGCCGCGGTCGGCGACCACCGAGGCGTTCACCTGGATCGGCACCGCGCTGGGCCTGGGCGTGGCCGTGGGCGCCTCGGTCGCCGGCAAGGTGGTCGACGTGTCCGGGGCCAACGCCGCGTTCGCCGTCGCGACGGTCGCCGCCCTCGTGGCCGCGGTCGTCGTCGCCGCCGCCCAGCGCGTGCTGCACGTGCCCGCCGAGCACGCCACCGAGCCGGCCATGGCCCGATGAGCACCGACCGACCGACGGGGGCCCGCACCATCGACGAGCTGCTCGAGGAGGCTCGCGGCCGCATCGACCGCGTGGAGCCGGCCGAGGCGGCGCAGCGGTGGGCGGCCGGTGCGCTGCTGGTCGACACCCGCCCGGCGTTCCAGCGGGACGCCGACGGCGAGGTGCCCGGCGCGCTGGTCGTCGAGCGCAACCACCTCGAGTGGCGGTTCGACCCCGCCAGCGACGCCAAGCTGCCCGAGGCGACCGGTTACGACGTCGAGGTCATCGTGATGTGCAACGAGGGCTACTCCTCCAGCCTGGCCGCGGACTCGCTGCGCGCCCTCGGCCTGCACCGGGCCTCCGACGTCGTCGGCGGCTACCAGGCCTGGCGGGCCGCCGGCCTGCCGACGACGCGCGACTGACCGCCGCTCAGCCGGGCCGCGGCGCGCGGTCGAGCGCGGCCCGGGCCTCAGCCGCCAGCCGGCGGACCAGCTCCCCGGCCGGCACCGCCTCGGCCAGCGCGGCCGACTGCCCCGCCCACAGGTGCAGCTCCTCGACCTCCCCGGCGGCCCGCGCCGCGGCCCGGACCGGGGCGGTGAGCAGGTGCACCTCGGGATAGGCCGCCGGGGCGGTGTCGCCCAGGTCGCGGACCGCGTCGTTGACCAGCGCCCGGGCCCGGCGCCCGGTGAACGCACGGGTGACCGCGGTGGGCCGGGCCTCGGCCAGCGCCGCGGCGTGCACCGGCGCGGTGCCGGCCTCCGGCGTCGGCAGGAACGCGGTGCCCAGCTGGGCCAGCGCCGCCCCGGCGGCGAGCACCGCGGCCACGCCCGCGCCGTCGGCGATGCCCCCGGCGGCGACCAGCGGCAGCGGGGACACCCGCCGGACCAGCGTCAGCAGCGGCAGCAGGCCCAGCTGGGCGGGCTCCTCGTCGGACAGGCCGCCGCGGTGCCCGCCCGCCTCCCACCCCTGGACGACGAGCCCGTCGGCGCCGGCCGCGGTCGCGGCGGCGGCGTCCTCGGGCGAGGTGACCGTGACCCACACCGGCAGCCCGGCGTCGTGCAGGGCGTCGAGCGCGGCCGCGGGCGGCAGCCCGAACGCGAACGAGACGACGGCCGGGCGCAGCTCGCGCAGCAGGTCCACCTTGGCGGCGAACCCGTCGTCGGTGTGGGCGGGCGTGCCGGGGGAGACGCCCAGGCGGGCGGCGCGGGCGGCGATGCTCTCGGCGTAGGCCGGCACCCGCGCGGACTCCTCCGGCCGCTCGGGCACCGGCGCGAACACGTTCACGCCGAACGGCGCCCCCGTGCGGCCCCGGACCTCGGCCACCTCCGCGGCGACCTGCTCGGGCGTGCGGTAGCCGGCGGCCAGGAAGCCCAGCCCGCCGGCGTCACCCACCGCGGCGACCAGCGCCGGCGTCGACGGACCACCGGCCATGGGCGCGGCCACGATACGGGCGGGGACCGGGAGCAGCGGGAGGGGCACGACCGCGAGCCTGCCGCGCACCGGCGTCCCGGCTCAAGGCGGGGTCGTGTCGGTCCCGCGCCCTACGATCCGCGCCGTGGGTCCCTCCCGTGCCGCCGTCCCCCGTCCGCGCCGGTGACCCGTCCGCGCCCCGCGGCCGGCGGTGGTCGCCTGCTGCGCGTCCCGCCTGAGCGGCTGGGCCGCTGGCTCGACGGCGTGGCCACCCGGCACGGGCCGTTCGCCCCGGCGGAGCTCGACGAGGGGTCCGTGCGGATCACCTGCGCGGACACGACGACGGTCACCCTGCGCGCGCCGTTCCCGTGGCGGCCCGGCCCGGCGCTGCTCACCGCGTTCTCCGCCGCGGCGCGGCAGCCGCACCGGGCCGCGGTGCTGCTGGTCCGGCGCGGGCGCTGGGCGGTCGGCGTGTTCGACGGCGCCGACCTGCTCGTCTCGAAGGTCGACGCGCGGCTGGTCCAGGGCCGGACCGCCGCGGGCGGGTGGAGTCAGCAGCGGTTCGCGCGGCGGCGGGCGAACCAGACCGACGCCGTCGTCACGGCCGCCGCCGACACCGCCGTCCGGGTACTCCTGCCGCACGCCGGCGACGTGGCCGCGCTGTTCACCGGCGGGGACCGCGGGCTGGTCGACGCCGTGCTGGCCGACCCGCGGCTGCGGGCGCTGGCGGCCCTGCGCCGGGGCCCGGCGCTGGAGGTCGGCGAGCCGACCAAGGAGGTGCTGCTCGCCACCCCCGAGCAGTTCCGGGCGGTCGCCGTCCACCTGGTGGAGCCGGGGGACCGGCCGTGAGCCAGGAACGCGCGCCGACGACCGCGGGGACCTGCCCGAGGTGATCACGGGGTGAACACCCGCTCACGCTCGGGCGTCGGAGGCGGGCGTGCTCGGCGCGGGTGGTTGTGGACGGTCGAGTTCTCTGTTCCAGTGACCCCCGTCACGGAAGGGGGCCCATGGACCTGCGCGCGGAGGCACGGGTCAGGACGCTGCTCAAGCTGGCCGCCACGGTCGTCGCGGCCGGGGCCCTCCTCGCGGCGGTCCTGTTCCCGTGGGTCGGCGGCCCGTCGCTGGCCGCCCAGCAGTCGACCAGCCTCTTCGGGGACCTCCCCACCGAGCTGACCGTCGACCCCCCGGCCGGCAACACGGTGCTGCTGGCCGCCAACGGCGAACCGATCACCTACTTCTACGACGAGAACCGCGCCCCGGTGGCCGGCGACCAGATCGCCGAGGTCATGAAGCAGGCGATGGTCGCCATCGAGGACGCCCGCTTCTTCGAGCACCACGGGCTCGACGTCCAGGGCACGCTGCGGGCGCTGATGACCAACCTCGCCGCCGGCGGCGTCCAGGAGGGCGGCTCGACGCTCACCCAGCAGCTGGTCAAGCAGACCCTGCTGCAGACCGCGCAGACCGCCGAGGAGCGCAGCGCCGCCACCGAGCAGACGGTGGGCCGCAAGCTGCGGGAGGCGCGGCTGGCGCTGGCCCTGGAGGACACCTACGCCAAGGACGAGATCCTCACCCGCTACCTGAACATCGTGTACTTCGGCCAGAACGCCTACGGCGTGCAGCCGGCCGCCCGCGCCTTCTTCGGCGTCGACGCCGCCGCGCTGACCCTGCCGCAGGCGGCCCTGCTGGCCGGGCTGGCGCAGAGCCCGACCGCCGACGACCCGTTCACCAACCCCGAGGCGGCCACCGAGCGGCGCAACGAGGTCCTCTCCCGGATGGCCGAGCAGGGCCGGGTCGGCCAGGCCGAGGCGGCCGCGGCCCAGGCCGCACCGCTGGGGCTGGCCCCGGCCCCGGCGCCGCCCCGCGGCTGCGTCCAGGCCGGCGTCGGCGCGTTCGTCTGCGACTTCGTCCAGCGGTACCTCATCCAGGAGCTCGGGCTCACCCAGGAGCAGCTGGACAACGAGGGCTACGTCGTCCAGACCACGCTGGACGTCGACCTCCAGCGGGCCGGTGACGCCGCCGTCCTGGAGACCCTGCCGATGGGCGACCCGCTGGCCGCCATGTTCACCGCCGTCGAGCCGGGCACCGGCCACCTGCTCGCGATGAGCGTCAACCGGGTCTTCGGCTACGACAGGGAGGACCCGGCGCAGGAGTCGTTCAACCTCAACGCCGCGCCCAGCAAGGGCTCCGGGTCGACCTACAAGGTGTTCACCGCCGCGGCCGCGCTGGCCCGCGGCTACTCCAGCTACTACACGCTCACCACGTCCGACCCCTACGTCTCCCGGGTCTACCGCGACGGCGCCGGCCGGTACGACGTCGAGAACGTCGGGAACTACCGGTCGACGCTGGACATGACCACGGCGCTCTACCAGTCCTCCAACACCTACTTCCTCGGCCTGGAGGACGCGCTGGGCAGCGTCGAGGAACCGGTGCGCATGGCCGAGCGGATGGGGCTGTTCCAGTTCAGCGACCCCGCGCTGCCGCAGCAGATCATCGACGAGAACCGCGGCTCCTTCACCTTCGGCGCCGAGGCGACCAGCCCCCTGGCGCTGGCCAGCGCCTACTCCACGCTGGCGGCCAGCGGCACGCAGTGCGACGTCGTCCCGGTGACCGCCGTCCTCGACCGGGACGGCGAGCCGGCCATCGGCCCCGACGGGCAGCCGCTCGCCCTCGGCGACCGGTGCACCCCCGAGGCGATCCCGCCGGGGGTGGCCACCACGCTCAACCAGATGCTCGTCAAGGACGTCGCACCCGGGAACCCGGGGCAGACCGGGGCCCGCGCCCACGTCCCGGGTCACCAGATCGCCGGCAAGACCGGGACCTCGCAGGACAACGACTCGATCGCCTTCGTGGGCTACACGCCCGAGATCACCGCCAGCGTGATGGTGCTCAACCCGAAGCAGAAGCAGAACGTGGGTGGCTTCGGGGGCGGCAAGGCCGCGACGGTCTGGCGCGACGCCATGGCGCCGGTCCTCGAGGCGCGCGGCAGCGGGGAGTTCCCGCCGGCCGACGAGGTCGTGCAGAACGGCAACACCCGGCCGGTCCCGGGCTGCACGTCGGTGCGGCGCTGCCAGGCGGCGCTGTCCGACGCCGGGTTCCTGGCCACGACCGTGCGGGTGGACAGCGCCCGCGAGGCCGGCACCCTGCTCGGCACCAGCCCGCCGCGCGGCGGCCGCGCCGTGCCGGGGCAGCAGGTGTCGATCCTGGTGAGCAACGGCGCCGACTACGTGGAGCCGGCGCCGCCGCCGCGGCGGGCGCCGGAGCCGGAGGAGCCCCCGGCGCCCGAACCGGAGGACTCCCCGGCGCCCGAGGAGCCCGCCGACCCGCCGCCGGAGGAGGAGGCGGAGCCGGCGCCGACGCCGGACGAGGCGGACTCCGAGGAGGCCGACGAGGGCGACTCCGAGGACGGCGGGGACGACGAGGGCGAGTCCGACGGCGGGGAGGTGTTCGAGGGCGGCTCCGACGACGAGGGGTGACCGGCACGCAGGCGCTCGTCGAGGGACTGGGTGAGCAGCCAGCCCCCGATGACCACCAGGTGCAGCAGGAACAGCCACAGGCTGATCGCCACCACCGCGCCCACCACGGTCAGCCCGCCGAACGGTGCCCCGAGGGCCAGGGGCAGCGCCAGGAACAGCACGAAGCCCTGCAGGAAGCCCGACAGGCAGGCGGCGGTGAACAGCGCGCCCGAGACCAGGGCCGGCCAGCGCAGCCGCCCGGCGGCGACCACGCCGAAACCCCACAGCAGCGGCACGGTGAGCGCGAAGAGGACCGTGTAGTAGCCCACCGCCAGGCTGCCCAGCCGGTTGCCCCGCTCGGTGAGCTCGACCATCGCCGAGGCCGCCAAGAGCAGCGGGTACAGGAGCAGGGGGGTGGCGGCGACCAGCGGCAGCCCCAGCAGCCGGCCCCGCCAGCCGGTCAGCGTGTCCCGGCGCGGGGTGAAGCGCAGCAGCGCCCGCCGCAGGCCCTCGCCGTAGAACGACAGCGGCAGCAGGGCCAGGACGACCTCGAGCAGCCCCATCCCCACGCCCGCCCGGACCAGCGCGCGCAGCGCCTCGGGCGCACCCAGCTGCGCCGGGAGCAGCCCGGCCAGCCGCCCAGCGAGGTCGCGGACGGTGCCCGCGGAGGTGACCAGCGCGGTCAGGCGGACGGCGACCAGCAGCAGCGGCACCACCGCGATGCCGGCGTAGAAGGTCAGCCCGGCCGCGATCAGCGCGAGGTCCCGGCCGTGCAGCCGCCGCGCCGCGCCGCGGATCAGTGCCCGGGTCTCCCGCCGCAGGTCCACCCGCCCATGGCACCAGGTCCGGGCCGATCCCGCCGGACGGGGTCCTGCTGCCGGTCCTCCCTCAGCGGCGGTCGAGCAGCGCGCGGGCCGCGGCGTACCCGCCCAGGCCGCTCACGGCCCCGCCGCGCACCGTCCCGCCCGAGGAGGCCGCCACCACCCGCGGGTGCGCCGTCGCCGCGCCCCAGGTGCCGACCTCGGCGGGCGTCGCGGCGACCGGCCAGGACAGGTCGCCGTGGAAGATGTGCCCCCCGGGCATCGCCAGCGACTCCTCGACGTCCAGCGGCGAGGCGGCCTGCAGGCAGGGTTCGCCGGTGGCGTCCCGGACGAGGCAGTCCAGCAGCGGCTCCTCCAGGTGCGCGTCGAGCTGGGAGACCACCCGCCGCACGGCCTCCCGGCGGGTGCCGACCGGGTCCTCCCGGAACAGCGCCGCCGGGGTGTGCAGGCCGAACAGCGTGAGCGTCTGGTGGCCGGCCGCCCGCTCCTGCGGCCCGAGGATCGACGGGTCGGACAGCGAGTGGCAGTAGACCTCGAACGGGATGACGTCGGGCAGCCGGCCGGCGGCGGCCTGCGCGTGGGCCGCGTCGAGCTGGCCGGCGGCCTCGTCGACGTGGAACGTGCCGGCGAACGCGACGGCCGGGTCCACCCCCGACCGCAGCCGGGGCAGCCGCGCCAGCACCATGTTGACCTTGAGCTGGGCGCCGTCCGGGGTGGTCCGCGGGGCGACGCCGAGCAGCCGGTCGAGGACGGCGGGCGCCGCGCCGGAGACCACCCGCCCGGCGTCGACCGCCCGCTCGGTGCCCTCGTCGTCGGTCCAGTGCACGGTCACGCCGTCCGGACCCGGGTCGAGCGCGGTGACCGTCGCCCGGGTCAGCAGCTCCGCTCCGGCCCCGCGGGCGGCGGCGGCCATCGCCCCGGTGACCGCGCCCATCCCGCCGACGGGCACCCGCCACCGGCCGGTGCCGTTGCCGACCAGGTGGTACAGGAAGCAGCGGCCGGCCAGGCCGTCGGCGGCGTGCACGTCGGCGAAGGTGCCGATCAGCCCGTCGGTCAGCGCCACCCCGCGGACGACGTCGTGGGAGAGCTCGTCGGCGACCACGTCGGCGAGCGGCCTCTCGGCGAGGTCGTGCCACAGCTGCGGGTCGCGCAGCCGTCCGGCCAGCTGGTCGGGGGAGAGCAGGGGCTCGGTCAGCGTGGGGGCGAGGTCCTCGGCGAGGTCGGCCAGCCGGCCGTAGAAGCGCCGCCACCCGGCCAGCTCGTCGTCGGACCCGGTGAGGTCCCGGAAGGAGGCGGCGGTGGCGGGCCCCTCGTCCCGCTCGACCAGCAGGCCGGTGTGCCCGGGGACGGCGGTGTAGGAGGCCACCGCGCGGTCGGCCAGGGTCACCTCCAGCCCCAGGTCGGCGACGATCCGGTCGGGCAGGAGGCTGACCAGGTACGAGTACGCCGACAGCCGGACGTCGACGCCCGGGAAGACCTGCCGGCTGACCGCGGCGCCGCCGACCTGCTCGAGCCGCTCGAGGACCAGCACCGACCAGCCGGCGCGGGCGAGGTAGGCCGCGGCCACCAGGCCGTTGTGACCGGCCCCGACGACGACGGCGTCGTACCTGCTGCGTGCGCTCACCCGGCGGACCGTAGCGGGTCCGGCGGGTGCTCAGCCGCCCTGCGTGGGAGCGTTCTCGCTCTCCGAGCAGTCAGCCCGGTTGCTGCCGGCCTCGGCGGCGCCGCAGTCGGTGGTGCCGCGGTCGACGTCGGTGTTGGAGTTGTTGGTGCTGCTGCACCCGGCGAGCGCCCCGGCGATGGCGAGCACGACCAGAGGTCGCTTGAGATCCATGGAGGGCACATACCCGCCATCGCGGTGGCGACCCCACGTGTCTCTTCCGCCACAGCCGCCCCGGGGACCTGCGCGGTCGAGTCGAGAGTCCACGAAATCACAGGCCGGTAATTGTCACGGCAGGGTCACGGCGCTTACGGTGTGTGCGTCCGCCGGGGCGCTCCGTCACCGCAATGGGTGACACCCCGCGGTCGCCGCCGAGCCGGTTCCCTCCTCCCCGGGGGAGCCGGGCCGGGGACCCACCGCAGCACTGGGGTGAAGCACGCACGGCCTCGGCCGGGCGCGCCGGGCGCCTTCCCGCCCGAACCCGTCAGCTAACTCGGTAGGCGGCTCGTGGAAGAACGGAGAGCCGCCACACCATGGCGTCCGCTCGCGCCGCCCGGCGCGCTGCCCTCGTCCTCGCCGCCGCCGTCGGCGTGGCCTTCGTCCCGACCTCGGCCGGTGCCGAGGAACCGGCCACCGCCCAGGAGGCCGCGACTCTGGTCGCCGCCCGCGGGCACGACCTCGAGGTCGTCACCGAGCAGTTCAACGAGGCCCGCGAGGCGCTCGCCGCCCAGCAGGCCGCCGCCCAGGCCGCGGCGGCGAAGGTCGCCGACGCGCAGGCGGTGGTCGCCGCCGCGCAGCAGCAGGTGACCGGCGTCGCCCGAAGCGCCTTCACCGGCGAGAGCATGGGGTCGCTGCAGGCGCTGATGACCAGCGGCTCGGCCGACGAGTTCGTCAACCGGGTGACCCTGCTGCAGACCGTCGCCGGCCACCAGGGCGAGGTGCTCGGCCAGGCGGTCGCGGCCGGCGAGGCCGCCACCGCGGCCCAGGCCGAGGCCGACCGGGTCGCCGCCGAGGCACAGCAGTCCTACGACGCGGTCGCCAAGCAGCAGGCCGACCTCCAGGCCCAGATCGCCGAGTACCAGGCCGACTACGCGCGGCTGACCGCCGACGAGCGCCGCGCCGCCCTGGCTGCCGCGGCCACCGCGCACGGCGGCGAGGAGCGGGCCAGCCGCGGCGAGCGTCCGGCGTCGACCGGCGGCTCGGCGCCCGTCGTCGCGGCCAGCGGTTCGATCCAGGCGGTCATCGACACGGCCATGGCCCAGCGCGGCAAGCCCTACGTCTGGGCGGCCTCCGGCCCGGGCTCCTACGACTGCTCCGGCCTGGTGCAGTACGCCTTCCGCGCGGCCGGGATCAGCCTGCCGCACTCCAGCCGCATGCAGTCGCAGATGGGCCAGCAGGTCTCCCGCGCCGAGGCGCGCCCCGGTGACCTGGTCGCCTTCTACAGCCCGGTGAGCCACATCGGCATCTACATCGGCAACGGCCAGATGGTGCACGCGCCGACCTCCGGCGACGTCGTCAAGGTCGCCAGCGTCGACGTCATGGGCGCCACCCCGCAGTTCAACCGCATCGCCGGCTAGCGGCTGCC
This sequence comes from Geodermatophilus sp. SYSU D00965, assembly GCF_054050075.1. Lineage (NCBI taxonomy): Bacteria > Bacillati > Actinomycetota > Actinomycetes > Geodermatophilales > Geodermatophilaceae > Geodermatophilus > Geodermatophilus sp. SYSU D00965. The sequence goes on from NZ_JBJGYQ010000016.1 coordinate 127,131, forward strand.
CCCCGGAGCCCCCGGAGCCCCCGGAGCCCCCGGACGCCACGTGCGTCCGGGGGCTCCGTCGTGTCCGGGACTTGACGGTCCCGGCGCCGGGTGTGAACACTGCTCTCGTATCAGAGCGTCGTTCACCACGGAGGGGGCCCGAGATGGTGCAGGCATGGCAGTGGACCTGGGCGGGCGTCGCCTTCGCCACCGAGCTCGGCGCGCTGGCCGCCCTCGGCCTGTGGGGGTGGAGCGCCGGCGGGACGACGGCGCTGCGGTGGCTCCTGGCCCTCGGCGTCCCCCTGACCGCGGCGCTGCTGTGGGGGCTGTTCGCCGCGCCGCAGGCCGTGGTGCAGGTCGCGGCGCTCGCCGTCCTGACGAAGGTGGTGGTCTTCGGGGCCGCCGGCGCGGCCCTGCTCGCGGCCGGGTCGCCGCGCGCGGCCGCCGTCCTCGTCGTCGCTGCGGTGCTGGGCAGCGTGCTGTCCGGGCCGCTGACCGCGCAGCCGGCGCCCCAGGCCGCGGTCAGCGCGCCGCCGGCCGGCTGACCTCCTGCAGCAGCCCCCAGACGAACCGCGCCCGGACCCCGCCGGGCAGGTGCACCTCCCAGCGGGTGACCACGCCGGGGTCCACGCTCCGCGCGCCCGGCAGCCCGACGACGTCGTCCAGGACGTGCTCCCACACCCGCAGCCGGCCGGCCGTGGCGCGAGGCACCGGCGAGCCCGGCGCGCGCACCAGGTGCTCCTGGAGCACGGAGCCGCCGGGGGCGGAGAGCACCTCCCAGTACAGGTGCGGCCAGAGCGGCAGCGGCCAGCGGCGGACCTGCAGGTCCAGGTCGCCGAAGCGGCGGTCCTCGAGCTCCTCGGGCGGCCCGAGGACGGCGGAGCGCAGGGCCAGCCCGCGCGGTGCCCGCGGCGAGTGCTGCAGCGCCTGCCACCGGGTGTGCGCGGCGTGCGCCTCCGCCCGGGTGGCGCCGACGCGGGGCAGTGCCTCGGCGACCAGGTCGGGGCGCAGGTCGGCCATGCGGCGCAGCAGCACGAGGCAGAACTCCCGCCGCGCCAGCCCTCGCACGGTTCCCGACCCTGCCACGGGTCGGCCGACGGTCCCGGGAGCACCGCAGCGGGCGCTGCGGGCGCTGCGGGCGAGGAGCGGACCCGGACCGGAGGACGAGGAGGAGCGGGGGCGCCGGGTGCGGGCACCGTCACACCCGCGGGCCGGGACCATCGGGGGCCGGCCCGCGTTGGACCCCCTGGACCTGCACCCGACCGGAGGACCCGCGCTCCCGATGAACCCCCGCACCGCCGCCACCGCGTTCCGCGTCGTCGCCGTCGCCGAGGCGCTGTCCTGGCTGGGCCTGCTCAGCGGCATGTACGTCAAGTGGGTCCTCGGCACCTCCGAGGTGGGCGTGCAGGTGTTCGGTCCGATCCACGGCGGGGTCTTCGTCGTGTACTGCCTGCTGGCGCTGCTCTGCGCCCGGGTGCTGCGGTGGTCCCCGGTCACCCTGCTGCTGGCCCTCGCCGCCTCGGTGCCCCCGTTCGCCACCGTCTGGTTCGAGCGCTGGGCGCGGCGCACCGGCCGGCTGCCGGGCCGCGAGGTCGCGGCGGCGAACTAGCGTCTGGGGCCATGCCCGAACCGGTCCTGCCGTCCACCGCCCGCACCCTGCTCGCCCGCACCGCCCGGGTGCAGCGCGAGGGCCGGGCGCCCAGCCTGGTCGCGGGCGTGGTCCGCGGGGGCGGGCTGGCCTGGTCGGCCGGGCGCGGGGACGTCCCCGAGCCGCACACCGACGTCCAGTACCGGCTGGGCTCGATCAGCAAGACCGTCACCGCGGTCGCCGTCCTGCGGCTGCGGGACGAGGGACGCGTGGACCTCGACGACCCGCTCGACCGGCACGTGCCGGGCACGCCGCTGGGGGACCGCACCGTCGGCCAGTTGCTGGCCCACCTCGGGGGAGCGGCGGCGGAGAGCCCCGGGGGCTGGTGGGAGCGGACGCCGGGCGTCTCCCTGGAGGAGCTCGACCTGGACGACGAGCACGTCGTCCTCGGGGCCGCCCGCCGGTTCCACTACTCCAACCTCGGGTTCGGCCTGCTCGGTGAGCTGGTCGCGCGGCAGCGCGGCCGGGCGTGGGAGGACGTCGTCCGCGAGGAGGTCTTGGCCCCGCTCGGCATGACCCGGACGACGCCGCGCCCGGCGGCTCCGGCCGCACAGGGGCACGCGGTGCACCCGTGGGCCGACGTCGTCCTGCCCGAACCCGAGCACGACGCCGGCGTGATGGCCGCCGCGGGCCAGCTGTGGGCGACGCTGGCCGACCTCGCCCGGTTCGCCGTCTTCCTGCTCGGCGACACCGGTGACGTGCTGGACCCGGCCACGCTGGAGGAGATGACGGTGCCGGGCGGCGTGGACTCCTCGGTGCCGGGGTGGTCGGCCTACGGGCTGGGCCTGCAGGTCATGCGGGTCGAGGGGCGCACGCTGGTGGGGCACGGCGGGTCGATGCCGGGGTTCCTCGCCGGGGTCTTCGTCGACCGGGAGGAGCGGACCGGGGCGGTGTCGCTGGCCAACGCCACCAGCGGCCCCGAGCCGGTGGTGTTCGGGCTGCTCGCCGACCTGCGGGCGGCCGAGCCGCGGATCGTCGAGCCCTGGACCCCGGCGCCGTCCCCCGTGCCGCTGGAGGACCTCGGGATCTGGTACTGGGGGCCCGCGCCGCACGTGCTGCGCGCCCTGCACGGCGGGCTGCTGCACCTGGGGCCGCTGCCGGGCCGGCCCGGGCGGGCGAGCCGCTTCGTCCGTCAGGACGACGGCACGTGGGTCGGGCTGGACGGCTACTACGCCGGCGAGCCGCTGCGCTTCGCCCGCGACCACCTGGACCTGGGCACGTTCGTCTTCACCCGCACGCCCTACGACCCGGAGGCCCCGGTGCCCGGCGGCGTGGACGAGCGCGGCTGGCGGCACTGAGCCGCCGACTGAGCCGCCGGCCGATCCAGGCGCGGTCGGTCTAGGCGCGGTCGAAGGCGTCCATCGTCGTCTTCAGCACCGCGCCGTAGACCAGGTGCGGGACCAGGTCGCTGACCCAGTCGGTGGTCGACCACGTCCGCGGGTCGGTGATCCCGAGGGCGGTCATCGGGCCGTTGGCGGCGACCAGGATCCCGGCCGTGGTGAGCAGCGTGCCGACCAGCGGCTGGGACCGGAACCCGGCGGCGCGCGCCAGCCCGACGACGACGCCGACACCCACGCCGGCGACCAGGCCGGTCAGCGGGCCGAGCCCCTGCACCCGGTTGTCGCGGGTCTCGCCCTCGCCGGGGATCGGCAGGTGCACCTTCTCGGCCAGCTTCTCCACCGTCTGCTCCGGGGTGGAGCTGGTGCCGCGGCCGCGCACGGCCATGTCGACGTAGGTGACGGCGTTGAGGGCGGTGCTGGCCGCCGCGCCCGCCGCGGCCCCGCGCAGCGCCCATCCGGGCACGCTGATGCCGCGCCGTCCCTTGCCGATCGTCCCCACCGGGGTGCGCTTCGCCATCGTCGCGCCCTACCCGGCGCCCCCGGGTCACACGCGCGGGACCGGGCGGCAGAGGAACTCCGCCAGCAGCCGGGCGCACCGGCCGATGGTCTCCCGGTGCTGGACCTCGTAGCCGTGCGTGCTCAGCGTGGGCAGGGACAGCAGCGCCGCCCGGGCTGCCTGCCCGGAGCTCTTCGACTGGGAGGCGTCGGAGTCGAAGGCCTCCCAGACGGCGGCCCGCGGCTCGAGGCCGAGCTCGCGGCCGAGCGCCACCAGGTGGTCGGAGAGCCGCTTGTCGTAGACGACGGCGTCGTCGGCGTAGGCGACCACCGGGCCGGAGTCGGCCGGCACCCCGTACTCCGCCTCGGCGGGACCGACGTCGAGGGCGAGCGTGATCTCCCCGGGCAGCGTGCGGCTGGCGTAGGCGGCGCCGATGCCGCCCATCTCCTCACCGGTGGTGCAGACGAGGTAGACGTCGGCCGGCGGGCGCGCGCCGCGCTCGCGCAGCAGCCGGGCCGCGGCGACCAGGGTGGTGAGGGCAGCCCGGTCGTCGAGGAAGTAGGAGCCGACGAAGTCCGCGAACTCCACCAGCGTGCGCCGGCTGCGGTGGACGCAGACGCGGGTGCCGGGGTGCACGCCCGCGGCGGCCAGCTCGCCGGGGGTGCGGCCGGTGAACGCGGCGACGTGCCGCCACTCCATGGCCTGGTCCCCGCCGTCGGGCTTGGTCTGCCACACCTGGGTGGTCTCCGGGGTGGTGTGCTCCGAGCCGAGCAGCAGGACGGCGGTGAGCGTCTCCGCGTCGCCGAGCACGGTCAGCGGCCCGAGCCCGAAGTTGCCCGGGTACATGGTGCCGAGCTGGCTCAACCGCAGGGAGCCGTCCGGCTCGACCCGCTTGACGATCATCGACAGCTCGTCCATGTGGGCCATCACCCGCACCACCGGGGCGTCTTGCCCGCCGGTGCCCCGGACCAGGCCGACCAGGTTGCCCGCGTCGTCGACGTGCAGCTCGTCGACCAGCGGGCCCAGCTCCCGCCGGCAGACCTCCCGGACCTCGTCCTCCTGGTCGCCGGGGCCGTAGGCGTACAGCAACTCCTGGAGCAGCGCGCGCTCGTCGGGGGACACGGTTCTCCTCGGTGCGGGGCGGACGGGTCCGCCGCACCTACCCGTCGGCGTCCCCGGGGTAGTCCTCGAAGCACGCCGAGCCGTCCGGGTCGACCGTGATCCGGCCGGGCCCGGCGTCCAGGCCCGCGACCGCGACCACGACCGGCCGCAGCCGCGGCCGCGCCACCTCGCGGTACAGGAAGGCCCACACGTCGTCCAGGACGCCGGTGCTGCCGCGGGCGCGGAAGGCGTGCTCGGCGCCGTCGACCGCGAGGACGGCGGACCTGTTCCCGTCGAAGCGCAGCCGCGCGGCCACGGGCGGACCCCACTCGGCGCGGAGCACCGCCAGCTCCTCGGCGTGCCGGTCGCGGTGCCGACGGGTGAGGAGACGGAACTGCTGGTCGAGGACGACGGTGGCCGACACCGTGTCCAGCCCGAACTCGCGCCTGAGGCCGTCCAGCGCGGCCTCGTCGTCCGCGGCGTCCTGCAGGACCCGCACGAGGCGGACGGGATCGGCCAGCGCGGTGTCGATCGCGGTGAGGGCGGCGAGCCGCTGCGCGCGGGCGTCGGTCACCGGGGCGCCCGCCGCTTCCGCAGGACCCGCCGGCCGCGAGCGCGGCCGGCGCCCACCTGGCCCCCACCAGCGAGGACGTCGTCCGGTGCACGAGCCGGAGCATCCTCCCCGTTGGCCGCCGCGGCCAGTGGCGGGTGCGTGGGGTCGGGGGCACGCTGACCGCGTGGACGACGTCGGCACGCGGCTCGAGCAGGCGATCGTCGCGCTGCTCGCAGACCGGCGGGTCGACGCGTCGATCTGTCCCTCGGAGGCCGCCCGCGCGGTCGACCCGGCCGGCTGGCGGGACCTCATGCCGGCGGCGCGGGACGCGGCAGGCCGGCTCGCAACTGCGGGCCGTGTCGTGGTGACCCAGGGCGGTGCGGTGGTGGACGTCGAGACGGCCCGCGGCCCGGTCCGCATCCGCAGGCCCGGCTGAGGACCCGGCTCGGCGCTCGTCCCCTGGACCGTGGACGCGCCCTGACCCCTCCGACGCCACCTGGGTCGAAGGGGTCAGGCCGCCGCGGGCAGCAGCGGGCCAGCCCGCTGCGGAGCTGACGCGCCACCCCGTCGATCGGGCACGCGCCGACGCCCGACGCCGAACGGATCGGGTCGGGTGGGTCAGGCGGCGGCCGGCGGAGCGGAGCGGCTCAGGCCGCGGCGGGCCCGGGGTGGGGTCAGGCGGCGGCGGGGAGTAGCGGGCCGGTGTGGATCGGGGTGCCGTCGGGGCGCCAGGTGCGCCATCGGCCGTCGGGTTGTCGCTCGACGCGGAAGCCGTGGTGGACCTTGGTGTGGTGCCGCTCGCACAGCAGCGCCGAGTTCTCCAGGGACGTGTCGCCGCCGTTGATCCACTCCAGCACGTGGTGCACGTCGCACCACCAGGTGGGAGCGCCGCAGCCGGCGAACACGCAGCCGCCGTCGCGGACCTCCGCGGCGCGGCGGATGTGCGGTGGCACCAGGCGGGCGGTGCGGCCGTAGTCCAGTGGCCGCCCGTCGGGGCCGAGCACGATGCGGGTGAGCTGTCCGTCGCAGGCCAGCCAGCGGGCCCGCGCCGCGGAGATCACCGCCCCCGACGCCAGCTTCCCCGTACCCGGCCCGGTGGCGGGGTCCACCAGGTCCTCGATCCCGATCTGCACCAGCACGTGTGGCT
>NZ_JBJGYQ010000017.1:0-132529 GCF_054050075.1 Geodermatophilus sp. SYSU D00965
CCCCCCCCGCGCCCGCCGCCCGCCGGCCGGGGGCGGCGCGGGCGCCCCGCGCCGCCCCCCCCCCCCCCCCCCCCCCCCCCCCCCCCCCCCCCCCCCCCCCCCCCCCCCCCCCCGGGGGCGAGATCAGTCATGCGGCGCTCCGAGCTCCTCCGGCGATGCCAGCTCCTCCTCGGAGACGACGCCCTTCTCCACGAGCAGCGTGGTGACCGCGGTGAACCAGCGCTCGTAGTAGGAGGCCGCGAGGTACTCCTCGGGCGGCATCCGCTCGATGGCGTCCCGGAACTCGTCCAGGTTGTAGACGCCCCGCCGGATCAGCGCGCCGTTGAGCGCGAGGACGTGGGCCTCCCAGTCGGCGTGGAACGGCGGCTCGTCGGGTTCCTCGACGATCGCCGGGAACCCCGACATCCCGCCGACGTCGTTGATGCGGCTCACCGCTGCTTCCTACCGCGCCGCGCACGGTGGAGCACAGACCCGTCGGTCCCGGAGGCCCGGTCACGCGTCACGTCGGTCGGCGCGGGGCGGAGGGGGACGGCGGCGTGCGGGTGAACCGCCACCCCGCCCGCTCCAGCAGGGCGATGCACTGGTCGACCACGGCCTCGATGTCGTACTCCTGCCCCACCTCCGGCGGCATCGCCAGGTCCAGCGCGTTGGTCAGTGCCACGTGGAAGTCGCTGCGCGCCATCGCCGCACCTCCCGTTCCCCGGGTTGCGAACGGTCCTCGGACGACGCCAGCACTGCTCGTCGACCCCTCGATGATGTCCCCGGCACCGCCCGCCGGCACGGTCAGCGCAGCGGGTCGTCGTCCCCGTCGGCGGTGAGGGCGTCGAGCAGCCGGTGGTGGGCGTCGGCCAGGTGCGTCAACTGGCGGCGCAGCCGGCGCACCTCCGCCTCCAGTGCCGCCAGCCTCGCCGGCAGGAGCGGGTCGGGCGAGCGGGGCCCCGGTTCCCCGGTCACGGGCGCAGCCGGCCCCGGCCCCGGCCCAGACGGCGCCGCCTCCGGCTCGGACGGCGTCACCGGCGCCGCGGGGCGGTCCCCCGCAGGCGGGCCGGCCGGGGCCTCCCCGGGGTTGCGCCCGACCGCCGGCTTCCCTGTCTCCGGCCGGTCGCGCCGGACCGCGCTCGCCGGGATGCGCCAGACCGTCCGCTGGCCCTGGAGGACCTGCTCCCCGGCGAGCGTCCCGGCCCGCAGCTGCGCGCGGACGGCCGCCGGCGTGACCCGGCGGAGCTGGGCCACCTGCTCGACCGTCAGCAACTCCCGCTCCTCGGCGTCCCGGTCGTCGATCGGCGGATCCGTCATGTTGCGCAACCTCGCGTTCATCGGTTGCGCAACAGCATGCCGCGCCGACGGACGGGGATCAACGCGTCCTGGTGGTCGGTCTGCACCTCGGTACCGCCCACCTTTGCGCAAACGCAGCTGTCATCGCCTTTGCGCAACTACCGGAGTTCGTCCCGGTACTGCTTTGCGCAAACCATCCCCGGCCTGCACAACTCGGGGCGAGGTTCCCCCGAGCGGCACCGCGCGTGGGCTCCACTCATGGGGCGGACCCCCCGAATGGACGGCCCGTCCGGCGGCGGGCGCAGAACTACCGGGATGCGCCCCGCGAGTCGTCGCGGTCCGGCCCGGCGGACCGTGTCACGATGCGCGGGAACGACAGACGTGTGATTCGAGGAGGCCCTCTTGGCGACCAGCAGCGCGGCTCCCACCCGGGCTCGCCGCACCTCCCGCGAGCCGGGCTTCTACACCCGGGCACAGGTCGAGGAGGACCTCGGGCTGACGGCGACCGAGCTGGACACCTTCGAGCGTGCCGGCGTGCTCGGCGCCGAGCAGCGGCGCCGCCGCGGCGACACCCGGCCGGTCCTCTACTCGACCAGCGACCTGGCCATCGGCCGCTTCGCGATGGCCGCGCACCGGCTGGGCGTCCGCGGCGAGCAGCTGCGCCGGCTCAGCGACGCGCTGCGGCTCAAGCGCAAGCGGCTGCGGCCGGGCTGGAGCGGCCTGGTCGTCATCGACCGGGACGGCGACGTCGAGCTCCTCGACGACCCGAGCGGCCTGGTGGAGTACCTGCACAGCTACCCGGTGCCGGTCGCCTCGCTGCTGGTGACCACGCTCACCGTGCCGGCCGTCGTCTCCGACGCCGCGTGATCCCGACCGCCGACGCGACGAGCCGGAGCAACGCCGCGATGAGCTGACTTCCTCCAGATACGAAACGTGGCACCAGCCTCGGAGCTGATGCCACGCACGCCCGACGCCCTCTGCGAGCCTCCGGAGTCGACAGCCACAGGCTAGCAGCGATCCGTCGGGTGCTCTGTGCTGTTCCCTCAGGACGCGTCGGTCCGCTCCCGCGGTGTCGCGCGCCCTGCGCACGGAAAGACGCCGATGACGCCTTCCTCCCCTCCCCCGCGCCCGGGGGACCCCGCGCCGAGCGCCGCCCGCCCGGCGCTCGTCTTCGAGGTCACCAAGACCATCGCCGCCTACACGACCGACGGGATCGCGCCCGGCGGCGGGCTGAAGGTGACCGTGATGCCCGAGGCCGCCCTGCAGCTGCAGCGGGCCCTCGGCGTCAAGCTGTTCTCGGCGCTGTTCACCCTCATCTGCATGGCCGGCGACGACGGTCACCGCCTCGTGGTGGACACCAACGCCACGAAGCTCGCCGAGCAGCTCGGCTGCAGCCGGCAGAAGGCCGGCGAGCTGGTCACCCAGCTGGAGCAGGCCGGTTTCCTCGACCGTCAGCAGGCCCGCGGCGTCGGCGGCCGTGCCGACCGGTTCGGCCGCGGTCGCTACGTCCTCTGCCCGGAGCTCTACCGCGCCGTCGAGCGCCGGCAGACCCTCACGCACAGTGACCGGCCGCTGGGTGATGCCTCCACCGGTGTCACGGAAGCTGGCACCGGTGTCCCGGGAGCCGGTGTCGGGGAAGCTGACACCACGTCCGCCGGTGTCAGCAGGCCTGACACCGGGCGAGGAGTTGCAGGTCGCACCGGTGACCGGTTCGCCGACACCGGTGCGCGCAGTCACCGTCATGAGGATGGGATGGATGAAGACCATCCATCTCTGTCCCCCACCGACGCGCGGCTGACGCCGCCGTCGGCCGGGCTCCCCGTCGACGCGTCCGGTGCCGCCGTGCTCGCGGCGCCGACGACCGTGGCCGGGCTGTCCGCCGCCGAGGTCGTGTCGCTGCTCGAGCAGTGGGGCGTGTTCGACGCCGAGTCCGTCGTCCGGACCGCCGACCCGGGCGTGCTCGACGCCGCCCTGCGGGAGATCTCCGCGCGCTTCTCCGAGATCAAGAACCCCGGCGCCTACCTGCGCCGGCTGCTGGCCGGCGGGGGCCCGGCGGCGCCGCGGCACGGCGGGACCGGCTCGCCGCTCCCGCGCCCGGCCGTTCCGCTGCCGAGCGCACCGGCCGCGGCCGCCGTCGCGCAGGACGCCCGACCGGCCGCGCAGGTCGCCGCCACCGCCGCGCTGCCGACCGCACCGGCCCTGCGCCCGCCCGTCGCCGCGCCGGCTCCGGCACCCGACGGACCGCGGCTGCCGGAGCTGACCGGCGAGCAGCTCGTCGAGGTGTACGCGCAGCTGCCCGACGGCGCGCGAGCCGACGTCGACCGCGCGCTGGGCCGGATGGCGCAGGTGGCCGGTCCCGGGTGGTGCCACGTGCCGGGGCTGATCCGGCCGCGGCGGCTGTACCTGGTCGGCGTCCTGGAACGGCTGGGGCTGCTCGGCGACACTCGCTGAGCACCCCGGCGGCGCGGGTTCGTCCCGGGCCACCGATGAGAACCGGCGCCGGCCGGCGTCTCCCCCACGACAACTGCTCCACCACCGCAGAGGAGAAGGCATTGGGCGCGATCAAGGTCCACGAGTTCACCACCGTCGACGGGGTCGTCGACGCACCGATGTGGACGATGGACTACGGCTTCCCCGAGGACCTGGCCGCCTCCATCGGCGCCCTCACGGGGTCGGCGTCGGGCATCCTCCTCGGGCGGACCACCTTCGAGATGTTCGCCCCGGCCTGGTCCACCCGGACCGAGGAGGACGACCCGGGCGCCCCCTTCTTCAACGACACCCGCAAGTACGTCGTCTCCTCCACCCTCAGCGACGCCGAGGCGGTGTGGTCGAACTCGACCGTCGTGGGCGGCTACGACGCCGACCGGCTGCGCGCGCTCAAGAGCGAGGAGGCCGGGGACCTCTACGTCAGCGGCAGCGCGACGCTGGTCCGGGCGATGCTGGCCGACGGCCTGGTCGACGAGCTGCACCTGTACGTGTACCCGATCGCCGTCGGGACGGGCATCCGGCTGTTCCCCGACGGCGCACCGCGGACGCCGCTGTCCCTGCTCGGCGCCGACCGCCTGAGCAACGGGGTCGCACACCTCACCTACGGCCCGGCCGCCGGCTGAGGCAGGCAGCGGGTCCCCCGTCCGTCTCCCCGGGGCTAGCCTCGGCGTCCCCGGGGAGACGGACGAGAGGGGCCGACGATGCCGCTCTACCTGACCAGGTTCAGCTACACGCCGGAGACCTGGGCCCGGCTGATCGCCCACCCCGAGGACCGGCGGGAGGCCGCCCGGTCCTACATCGAGTCCGTCGGCGGGACGCTGCACGGGTTCTGGTACGCCTTCGGACCCCGCGACGGCTACACGCTCTGGGAGGCGCCGGACAACGTCTCGATGGCCGCCGTGGCCCTGGCCCTCGGTGCCGGGGGTGCGCTCAGCCCGCTGGAGACGACCGTGCTGCTCACCGTCGACGAGACGATGGAGGCGATGCGCCGGGCGCAGCAGGTGCGCTACCGCCCGCCGGGCGCGCAGCCGGGCGGGCGGTAGCGCACCCGCTGGGCCCGGTAGGTTGCGCGGACCGTCGCCGAGCCGGGAGCACGCGTGCCGTTCTTCGTCATCCGCCTGTCGCGGTTCCTGCGGCTCCGGCTGCACGGCTGGCGGCTGCCCCTGACGGTGGCACTGCTGGTCTTCGCGACCAGCTGGCTGGCGATGGCCCTGGCGGAGCCGCCGGGCAGCGACATCGTGCGGCCGGGCACCTACTGGTGGTACTTCGTCGTCACCTCGGCGACGGTGGGCTACGGCGACGTCTTCCCGACGTCGACGGCCGGCCGGGTCGTGGGCAGCTACGTGATCGTCGGCGGGATCGTCACGCTGACGCTGCTGTTCACCCGGCTGGCCGACGCCCTGCAGTCGGTCCGGGGCAAGCGGTTGAGAGGTGGAGTGGCACTGGACCTGCACGACCACGTCGTCCTGCTGGGGTACGTCCCGGGGCGCACCGAGCGGATCGTCGCCGAGCTGACCGCCGAGGGCCGGCAGCAGGTCGCGCTGTGCGCGTGGGACGACGTGACCGAGAACCCGATGCCCGACCGGCCGGAGGTGCACTTCGTGCGCGGGGACCTCACCCGCGACGACGTGATGCTCCGGGCGGGCGTGCCGGCGGCCCGGACGGCGGTGATCGACGGCCGCGACGACAACGAGACGCTCGCCATCGCGGTCGCCGTCGACCACGCCAACCCGCGGGTGCACATGGTGGCCGCCCTGCGCGACCTGTCCCGGCGGGAGAGCCTCCGGTACGTCAACGCCGCGGTGCAGGCGGTGCAGTGGCACATGCCGTTCCTGCTCACCGAGGAGGCCAGCGACCCGGGCATCACCGCCGTCTACAACGAGCTCATGACCGCGGGCGGCTCGGGCAACACCTACTCGGTCCGGGTGCCGGCGGGCTACCCGCACGCGACGTTCGGCGCGGCCCAGAGCCACTTCGGGCGCACCTTCGGGGCCACGGTCCTGGCCGTGCGGCAGGACGGCGGCCTGCTGGTCAGCCCGCACTGGGACCAGCCCGTCGCCGCGGGCGCCACCCTGTACTACGTCGCCCGCGAGCGCATCGACGCCGCCCGCCTCGCTCCCGGGCGCTGAGGCTCACTCGTCGGTCAGGGGCAGCCGCAGGACGATCTCGCCGTCGTCCACCTCGCCGGTGGGCCGGAAGCCGAACCGCTCGTAGAACGGCCCCGGGTTCCCCTCGCCGGGCTCGTAGCTGGTGAGCAGCTCGGTGGCGCCGTCCGCGCGGACCAGGTCGACCACCTGCGCCAGGACCTCCCGCCCGATCCCGCGCCGCTGGTGGTCCTTGCCGACGAGCAGCCGCCACAGGTAGGGGCGCCCGGACGGCGGCCACGACAGCATCACGAAGCCGACCGGCTCGTCGCCGCAGTACACGGCCCGGTACCAGGGGTGGGCGGTGGGCTCCTCGGCGGCGTCGCGCAGGGAGCGCTTCACCGAGGCCACGAACCGCTTCTGGTCCTTGCGCACCCGGACGGCCCGCACCGCCTCGCGGTTGTCGTCGGTGACCTCCCGGAGGTGCACGCGCGGAGTCGTCATGCCGCTCTCCCCTCAGACGTCGATCGCCGCCTGCCCCGGGGAGGCCGGAGCCGTCGCCGGTCGCGGGTCGTCGTCCCCGCCCGGTCCGGCCACGTCGGCGTCGTCCCGCCACAGCTGGGTCACCGCCAGCCAGCGGTGCCGGCCCAGCCGGGGCAGGCCCAGCCAGCCGGCCGTCAGGCCGACGGCGTCCCCGGCCCAGACGAAGAAGAGGTCCCGGTAGACCGGGTTGCCCCCGGCGGGGAGGACGTCGAAGTCGAACGCCAGCTGCCCCTCGACGGGCGGGGGCGGCAGGGCGTGGGTCCCGGCGTTGCGGGCGGCGGCCGCCCGGCGGACGGCGCTGGTGTCCCAGGCGAAGCCGGTCCAGTCCGGTTCGCGGATCTGCACACCCGGGGCCTTGACCACGTGCACGGCCAGCCCGCCGGCCTCGATCACCAGGGAGCCGTGCGGGAGGGTGAGGCGGATCCCGCGCGACCGCCACGACGCGTGGGCCGCGCGGTACTCGGCGAGCATGCGCTCCCGGAAGTTCTCCGCGGACAGCCCGGCCATGCCGCGGGGCGTGTCGAACAGGTGGGACGGCTCGTAGCGCTCGGCGTTCGGCCGCCACATGGCGCGGGTGACCTCCTGCAGCCAGCGCACGACGTCCCGCTCCTCGAGCGCCTGCTTGCAGTCGAGGAGTGCTGTCGATGCAGCGGGATCCCAGTCCTGCATGCAGGAAGTGAAGAGGAACGGCGGGTCCTTGGGTAGCCGAGCGCGCCTGCCGTCCGACGTTCCGCTCCGTTGTCGCCGGGAGCCCGGGCGAGCAGGATGGGGCGGTGCCTGCGTCCTTCACCGGTGTCGGCGTCGCCCTGGTCACGTTGTTCGACGAGCGGGGCGCCCTCGACGCCCCGGCCACCGCCGACCTGGCCGTCCGCCTGGTCGACGCCGGCGTGCGCGCCGTGCTCGTCGCGGGGACCACCGGGGAGGCGGCCACGCTCAGCCCCGAGGAGCGCCGCGCCCTGGTCGGCGCCGTGCGCACCGCCGTCCCGCAGGACGTGCCGGTGATCGCCGGGACCGGCGCACCGACCGGAGCGCAGGCCGCCGCGCTGACCGAGCAGGCCTTCGACGCGGGTGCCGACGCCGCGCTGGCGCTCTCGCCGCCCGGGGTCGCCGACCCGCGCCCGTACTACGAGCGGGTCGCCAAGACCGCGGCCGGTCGGCCGCTGCTGGCCTACCACTTCCCGCTCGCCTCCTCCCCCGGCGTCCCGGTGCACCTGCTGCCCGAGCTGCCGGTGTCCGGCCTCAAGGACTCCTCCGGGGACGCCGAGCGGCTGCTCGACGAGATCGAGGTCTTCGGCGGCGAGATCTACACCGGCTCGCCGACGCTGCTCACCATGTGCGGCGCGCTGGGGGTCGCCGGTGCGCTGCTCGCGCTGGCCAACGCCGCCCCGGAGCCGTGCGTCGCGGCGTTCGCCGGCGACGGCGCCGCCCAGGCCGGGCTGGCCGCCGCCCACCGCGCCGCGTCGGCCGACTTCCCCGCCGGGATCAAGCGGATGACCGCCGAGCGCTTCGGCGTCTCGCCGGTGACCCGGCTGGGCGGCTGAGCACGCCGGTCACCGCCCCTCGGCCCCCTCGCCCACCGCGGACGACGGCCGGCCGTCGGCGACGCGGACCGGCAGCCGGAACGCGCACACGGTCAGGACGACGGCGGCCACCGACACCAGGGTGAGCGTGAGGGTCTGCAGCACCTGGTCGCCGGGCGTCTCCAGCAGGTGCAGGGTCAGCTGGTGGTAGAGCTGGTGGGGCAGGTACGCCACGACCGCGGCGAGCCCGGTCGCCCGGGCCAGCCAGACCCCGCCGGTCACCAGCGCGACGAGCGCGACCACGCCGACGGCGAGGTTGCCCTGGCCCACGTCGCGGAGCAGGTGCTCGTTGTAGGGGCCGTCGACGCTGACCCAGTGCCGTCCGAAGCCGGGGAAGTCCCGGTAGAAGGACGCCGGCGCGAGGGTCTGCCATCCACCGACGACCAGGCCGAAGACCACGAAGAAGGCCAGCAGGCCCCGGACGGTACGGCGCACCAGACCTCCCCTGACGTGGGTCCTGCGATCGTCCTCCGCACCGGCCGCCGTGGTGGCCCGGCCGCCGCGCCACTGGACCGGCCACCCTTGACAACAATTCCTGTCAAGACCAGTCTGGGGCCGTGCGAGCCGTCGACGTCATCAGCGACCCGGCCACGGCCGCCGTCGCGCTCGACCCGGTGCGCGCCCGCCTGCTCGCCGAGCTCCGCGCGCCGGCGTCCGCGGCCACGCTCGCCGAGCGCCTCGGGCTGAGCCGGCAGAAGGTCAACTACCACCTGCGCAAGCTCGAGGAGCACCGGCTGGTCGAGGCGTCCGACACCCGGCGGTGGGGCGGCCTCACCGAACGGCTCCTCGTCGCCACCGCCGCCGGTTACCTGGTGTCGCCGGGAGCCCTCGGCGACGCCGCGGCCGACGCCGCGCGCACGCCCGACCGGCTGTCGGCCGCCTACCTCCTGGCGCTCGCCGGCCGGGTGCTGCGCGAGGTGGGCGGGATGGCCGCGCGGGCCCGGCGCGCCGAGGCGCCGCTGCCGGTCCTGGCCCTGGACGCCGACGTCCGCTTCGCCTCCCCGGCCGACCGCGCCGCGTTCGCCGACGAGCTCGCCGCGGCGGTCACCCGGCTCGTCGCCCGGTACCACGACGAGGGAGCGGCGGACGGCCGCTGGCAGCGCGTCCTCGTCGGCGTGCACCCCGTTCCCGCCGACGTCCCCGTCGGCCCGCCCCGCGAGGAGTCGCCGTGACCCGCTACGACCCCGACGAGCCCACCGCCCGCGTCTCCGCCGCCGAGGTCGAGGTCCCCGGCGACCCGGCGGAGGTGTGGCAGGCGATCGCCACCGGGCCGGGCATCTCCACGTGGTTCGTGCCCGCCGAGGTGGAGGAGCGCGAGGGCGGCCGGATCGTCACCCACCACGGGCCGTTCGGCAGCTCCGAGGGGGTCGTCACCGCCTGGGAACCGCCGCACCGCTTCGCCTACGAGGAGCGCGACTGGGACCCCGACGCACCCGACGCGCCGCCGTGGGCCACCGAGCTCCTCGTCGAGGCCCGCGACGGCGGCACGTGCGTGGTCCGGCTGGTCAGTGGCTTCTTCGCCGGCGGCGAGGGCTGGGAGGACCAGCTCGAGGGCACCGACGAGGGCTGGCGGGGCGCCCTGCTCGCGCTGCGCCTCGTGCTGACCTCCTTCCGGGGGCAGCCGGTCGCGCCGCTGCTCGTCTTCGGCTCCGTCGCGGACCGCTCCGCCGACGACGTCGGCCGCGACCTGCTCGCCGCGCTGGGCCTGGCCGGCGCGAGGGTCGGCGACCGGGTCGAGGTGGACGGCGGTGCCCCCGCGACCGCGGGAACGGTCGTCGACGCCACCGGGCGCACCGTCACGCTGCACGCCGAGCACCCGCACCCCGGGATCGTCGAGCTGGGGGCGTTCGACCACGGCGGCGCGAAGGTCACGGTGCGCGCCCACCTGTTCGGCGACGGCGGCGCGGAGGCGGCCGAGCGCGAGGCGCCGCGCTGGACGGCGTGGCTGACCGAGCACGTGCCGGGGTTCGCGCTCCTGACGTGACGGCCGGTCTGTCGGTGGGAACGGAGAGGATCGGGGCGTGGCAGCCTTCTTCCTCCCCCGGGCCGGCGACGACGACCAGGCCGAGCGGCTCTACGACGCCCTCGCCGAGTTCGCCGGTTGCGAGCCGGCCCCCGCCGACCGGCGGGTGCACTCGATCGCCTTCACCTCCGACGGGGCCGAGTGGGTCGCCGAGGTGGGGCAGGAGCTGCGCGGGCGGCGGACCACCCGGCAGCTGCGTCGCGGCGAGCTCGTCGAGCGCACCGAGGACCTCTCCTCCGCCTCGCGAGTGCTCGCCGTCTACCCGGGGACGCCGTTCGTCGTCGTCACCGACGCCCAGCCGATCACCGGCGCGCCGTCGGAGTGGGCCAACCCCTTCACCGCGCAGCCCGACCGGGTGACGTACTTCGACGCCCCGTGAGCCCGCGGGGGCCGGGACCCGCCGTCCGCCGCGTCGGGTCGGGCAGATCCCGCCGAACCTGTTCCGAGTTCTCCTTGAGGTTGTGCCAGTGCGACGCGGGTGGATGACTGCGTAACGTCACGAAGTGAATTCAGGGCGTACTGGTCCGTCACGGCCAGAGCGCAACTTCCCCCTGCATGAGGAGTTCCCCGTGTCGTCCTTCGCGCGTCCCCACCTGACCCTCGCCCCCGCTCCGGCCGTGCAGCCCCCCGCGCCGCTCTTCGACAGCGCCGTCCCCGCCGGCGACGAGTCGTGGCGGCTGGACGCGCTGTGCGCCGAGACCGACCCGGAGGCCTTCTTCCCGGAGAAGGGTGGCTCCACCCGCGAGGCCAAGCGGGTGTGCGCCAGCTGCCCGGTGCGGATGGAGTGCCTGGAGTTCGCGCTCGGCAACGACGAGCGGTTCGGCATCTGGGGCGGCCTGTCCGAGCGGGAGCGGCGCCGGCTGCGGCTGCAGCGGCGGGCTCCGCTCAGCGCCTGACGTCCCGGGGGCTGCCGCGGCCCTCGACGACCGCGTCGGACCGCGCCGTCCGGCGGGACCGGGCGTGCAGGACGACGACGGCCAGCGCCAGGGCCAGCACCGCCGCCACGAGCGCCAGGCCGGTGCTCTCCGTCAGCCCGGCGACGAGGAAGCCCACCGCCGAGGCGGCAGCCGCGACGAGGGCGTACGGCAACTGCGTGTTGACGTGGTCGATGAGGTGCACGCCGGAACCGATCGACGACAGGATCGTCGTGTCCGACAGCGGTGAGGTGTGGTCCCCGAAGATGGCGCCGGCCAGGACCGCCCCGAAGACCGGGATCAGCAGGCCCGGGTCGAGGGCCACGGCGATCTGACCGGCGATCGGCAGCAGCAGGCCGAAGGTGCCGAAGGTGCTCCCCATAGAGAACGAGATGAAGCTCGCCAGGAGGAAGAGGACCACCGGGAGCAGCGCCAGCGGCAGCGCCGCGTCGACGACCCCGGCCAGGTACTCACCGATGCCCAGCTCGGAGATGATCTCGGCGGTCATCCAGGCCAGGAAGAGCACCGCCGCGGCCATGAGCATCGACCGCACACCCGCCCAGGCGGCGCGACCCAGCAGGCCGCCCGGCGTCCGGCGCGCGACGAGGATGGCCGCCGAGACGAGCGTGGCGGCGATGGTCCCGTAGAAGAGCGCGAGGATCACGTCGGTGTTGGTGAGGATGTCCATCGGGCTCAGCGAGCCCTCCGACCCCGCGATGCCGAACCACAGCGCGCACACGACGGTCACGCCCAGGAGCGTGGCCACCGGCCACAGCAGGTCGCCGATCCTCCCGTCGCGGCGGGCCGGCAGGTCCCGGTCGGTCTCGCCGGGCACCGCTCCCCGGCTGTCGTCGAACAGCACGCCCCGCTCGATCGCGGCCCGCTCGTGCCGCCGCATCGGCCCGAAGTCGATGGTCAGCCAGGCGACGGCGACGACCAGCAGCAGGGCCGTGATCGGGTAGATCATCGCCGGGATGGTCCGGAGGAACGCCTCGTAGCCGTTCATGTCCGTGACGCCGTTCTCGTCCAGGATGCCGGTCATGGTGGCCGCGATGAACGCGGCCCAGCCCGAGATCGGCACCAGGACGATGACCGGCGCGGCGGTGGAGTCGACGAGGTAGGAGAGCTTCGCGCGCGAGATCCGGTGCTGGTCGGTGATCGACCGGCTGACCGTGCCGCCGACCAGGCTGCTGAACGCGTCGTCGAAGAAGATCACGAAACCGATGACGACGGGCACGAAGGCGGCCTGCACGCGCGTCCGGACCTTGGTGACCGCCCAGGAGGCGAACGCCAGGAGCCCGCCGGAGACGTAGATGAACGACGTCAGGACGCCGAGCAGCACGACGACGGCGAGGATGTAGACCTCCTCCGCCACCTCGCCGTCGGCCACGACGAGCCCGCCGGCGGTGTCGAGCACGAGGTCGACGGCGCCCCCGACGTCCCACTGGGCGAACAGCAGGGCCCCCAGGACGATGCCCACGCCCAGCGACAGCAGGATCCGCCGGGTGGTGATGGCCAGGACGATCGTGACCAGCGGCGGGAGGAGGGACAGCAGGGACGGTTCCACGAGGACTCCTCGTCGGTGGGGAGTGGGGAGGGCCGCCCGGTGCCCCCCGTGTGCGGGTCCCGGGGCGGGAGCTGTCGGTCAGGTCGGGTCGGCCACCAGCGGGGTCACCAGGCGTCCCAGGCCCTGGACCTCGCAGACGACCTCGTCACCGGGCTGCAACCAGACCGGGTCGGCCATGCCCATGGCCACGCCCTCCGGCGTCCCGGTGTAGACGACGTCCCCGGGCTCGAGCGTCATGATCTGGGACAGGTCGCTGACCAGGTCGGCGACGGAGAAGACCATGTCCCTGGTGGTGGAGCTCTGCCGGAGCTCCCCGTTGACCCAGCACCGCAGGTCCAGCGCCTGGGGGTCGGGGACCTCGTCGGCGGTGACCAGGTAGGGCCCCAGCGGGGCGAAGCCGTCGATCGCCTTGCCGTACGTCCACTGGCTGCTGCGCATCTGCAGCTCACGCGCGGACAGGTCGTTGCCGGTGGCGTAGCCGAAGACGTGGTCGAGTGCCTCCTCCGGCGACACGCGGCGGGTGCTCCGCCCGATGACCGCGACCAGCTCGACCTCGTAGTCGGCCCGGCGGGTCGCCGCCGGGATGGCCACGTCCTGCCCGGAGCCGGCCAGGCTGTTCCGGTACTTGGCGAAGTAGATCGGGTGGTCGGGGACCGGGAGACCGCCTTCCGCGGCGTGCTTCTGGTAGTTGAGCCCGACGCAGATGATCTTCCCCGGGTCGGGGACGGCCGCGGCCAGCCGGAGCTCCTCGACGGGGACGGCGTCGCTCGCCGATCCCACGGCGCGCCGCAGCTCCTCGAGGGCCGCGGGGCCGGCTGCGATGACCTCGGCGACCGTGGCCGGCGCGTCCGGAGCGGCCGCGCGGACGTCCACCACGCCGGCGCCGGTCTCGACCCCGAGGCGCACACCGCCCTCGCCGTGGAACGAGACGAGCCTCATCGGGGGGCCGCCGTGCCGTGGGCGCGGCTCGTGCCGGTCGTGTCGGATCCGTGGAGTGTGAGCCTCATCACACGGCGCATCGTGGACGGAGGAGTTTCCGAACGTCAAGGAAGCGGCGCGACCGCGAGGCCGAGCCACCCGGACGGGCGATGGCGCGCAGCGGGGCCCGCGGAGCCGTGACGTCCGGCCGCCGCTGCGCCAGAGTGGCCGCACCGGCCGCCGCACCGCGGCCGCGGGACCCAGGAAGGAGTGCGCGTGGGCACCTGGCCGACCGACCTCGACCCGCACGTCGTCCCGGAGCTCGACCGCTCCGCACTCGTGGTCATCGACACGCAGGTCGACTTCGTCGACGGCGGCGCCAACCCGGTCCCCGGCACCAGCGACGTCGTGCCCGTCATCGCCCGCCTGCTGCAGGGCTACCGGGACGCCGGGCGCCCGATCGTGCACGTCGTCCGGCTGTACGAGGGGCAGGACGTCGACCTGGCCCGGCGCACGCTGATCGCGTCCGGGGCGCCGCTGGTGCGGCCCGGATCGGCGGGCTCGCAGATCGTCCCGGAGCTGCGGCCCCCCGGCGCCGGGGACCTCGATCCGGATCGGCTGCGCGCCGGTGCGGTGCAGGCCGTGGCGGACGGCGAGTGGGCGGTGTGGAAGCCGCGCTGGGACGCCTTCCACCGCACACCGCTCGACCACCACCTGCGCGGGCTCGGGGTCACCACCGTCGTCCTGGCCGGGTGCAACTACCCGAACTGCCCCCGGGCCACGGTGTACGGCGCCAGTGCGCGGGACTACCGGGTGCTGCTCGCCTCCGACGCGGTGTCCGGGCTGCGGGCCCACCACCTCGAGGAGGCCGGCCTCATGGGGGTGGTCCACGCAGCCAGCCCGGCCATCCTCGGCCGCCTGGCCGGCTGCGCCTCCTGACGCGGGAGCGGCTCCCTCAGCGGCCCTCGACGACCGGGTACGTCGGGCGCCCGGTCCGGGCCCACGCCACGACGTTCTCCGCCGCCTTGCGCCGCAGTTCCACCTCGGCCTCCGCGGAGTACCAGGCGACGTGCGGTGAGAGCAGCGCCCGCGGGTGGCGCAGCAGCGGGTGGCCGGCCGGCGGCGGCTCCTCGGGGAGCACGTCGAGGGCGACGCCCGCGAGCCGGCCCTCCTCCAGCGCCGCGTGCACCGCGTCGAGGTCGACCAGCCCGCCGCGGGCGGTGTTGACCAGGTAGGAGCCGCGCGGCATCCGCCCGAGCAGCTCGGCGCCCACGAGGCCCTGCGACTCGGGCGTCAGCGGCAGGTGCAGCGTGACCGCGCTGCTCCGGGCGAACAGCTCCGCGAGGCCCGCCCGCTCGATGCCCGGCGGCCATGCCTCGTCCGGGAGGTGCGGGTCGTAGCCCAGGCAGGCGCCGAACCAGGGGGCCGCCCGCTCCGCCGTCGTCCGGCCGATCCGGCCGAGCCCGACCACCCCGAGGGTCAGCCCGCCGGGACGGCGCAGCGGCCCGCCCAGCCGGTGGTCCCACCGCCCGGCGTGCACCTCGCGGTCGTGCCCGGCCAGGTTGCGCAGCAGCGCCAGCAGCATCGCGACCGCGTGCAGCGCCACCTCGGCCGTGCCGTAGTCGGGCACGTTGCACACCCACACCCCGCGCGCCCGGGCGGCCTCGGTGTCCACGACGTCGACCCCCACGCCGTAGCGGCTGACCAGCCGCAGCCGGGGCAGCGCCTCGAGCACCTCGGCCGTGATCGGCGCGTACTGGACGATCACCGCGTCCACGTCCCGGGCAGCGGCGATCACGTCGGCCGCGGTCGTGCACTGCGCGGTGCGCAGCTCTAGTCCGGCGCCGGCGAGGACGCCGGCCTCGATGTCGAGCTCGCCGTACGCCGCGTCGGTGACCAGCACCCGCATCCCGCGCCCGCCTCAGCCGACGGGGACCGCCGCGGCGCCCTCGGCCACGGCGGCGGCGTCGAACGACGCGGGAACGGGGACCAGCGGCGGCCGCACGGTGCCCATCGGGTACCCGTGCCGCGCCTCGGCGACGCGCTTGAGCACCCCCGGGCTGGCGTGCTGCTTGGTCATCGCCCGCACCCGCTGCAGGTGCGCGGACAGGGCCGCGGCCTCGGCGGCGCGCCCGCCGCGGACGTGCCCGTAGAGCGCCACGACCTGCTCGGGGACGATGTTGGCCAACGCGGAGATGGCGCCGGTGGCGCTCGGCAGCCGGGCGGGCAGGTCGTCCTCCGTGCCGAGCAGCACCCCCTTCCCCGCCGCGGCGACGGTCTCGGCGTAGCCCGCCTCGCCCCCGGAGTCCTTCACGCCCCACACCGGCAGGCCGGTCACCAGCTCGGGCGGCACCGGGACGGCGTACTTCGGGACGTGGTAGACGACCACCGGGTGGCGGGTGGCGGCCAGGACGCGCTCGTAGAACAGCCGCAGCCCCTCGGCGGGCACCGGCTTGAAGAAGTAGGGCGGCAGCACCATGACCGCCCGCACCGGCAGGTCCTGCAGGAAGGCCAGCAGGTCGAGGGTGTCGGGCAAGTTTCCCTCCGCGACCGTGGGGACGACGTGCAGGGCGCCCGCCTCCGGCAGCAGCGCGCTCAGCACGGCGCGCTTCTCCCCCGCGGAGACCGAGGGCCCCTCGCCGTTGGTGCCGAACGGGACGACGCCGGTGACCCCGTGCCCGGCGAGCCACCGGACGTGGGCGAGGTAGGCGTCGACGTCGATGCCGGCGCGCTCGTCGTCGCGGAAGGGCGTCACGTTGGCGACGTACACGCCCTCGAGCAGGGCCGCGGCGGTCATGGTCACCTCCCGAGGTCGACGGTCCGGTCGAGGAACGCGGTCAGCTCACGGCGGCTGGGCAGGCCCTCGTAGTCGCCGGCGCTCTGCACGCAGAAGGCGCCCATGGCGTTCGCCGTCCGCAGCCGCTCGTCGGGCGGGAGGCCCCACAGGGTCGCGGCGAGGTAGCCGGCCGCGAACGCGTCCCCGGCCCCGATCGGGTCGACCTGGCGGACCGGGAACCCCGGGGAGGTGAGCCGCTCGCCGTCCACCGCCGCCGCACAGCCGCGGGCGCCGAGCTTGAGCACCACCTCGGCAGGTCCGGCGTCGGCGAGGCGCTCCAGGCAGGTCTCGTCCTCCCCCCACAGGGCGCGGGCCTCCTCGTCGCCCACGAGCAGGACGTCGACGTGCGGCAGCAGCGCCTCGGTCGCCGTCCGCGCGGCCGCCGGCTCCCACAGCCGGCTGCGGTAGTTGACGTCGTAGCTCACCCGGACGCCCGCCTCCCGAGCGGTGCGCGCCGCCCACGGCAGGAACTCGGCGCACTCCGGCGACAGCGCCCCGGTGATCCCGGTGAGGTGCAGGAAGGCGGCGCCCTCGAGGACCGCCGGGTCGAACGCGCCCGGCGCCAGGGTGGAGGCCGCCGACCCGCGGCGGTAGTAGTACACCCGCAGCGCGCCGGCGACCTCCTCCCGCAGGTAGAGCCCGGTGGGCCGGTCGGGGACCCGCCGCACGGCGCTGGTGTCCACGCCCTCGGCGCGCACCCGGTGCAGGACCAGCTCGCCGAGCTCGTCCTCGCCGAGGGCGCTCACCCAGCCGGCCGGGACGCCGAGCCGGGACAGCCCGATGGCGACGTTGCTCTCCGCGCCGCCGATCGACAGCGTCGCCGCGCCGGCGTGCCGGAGCCGGCCGGGGGCCAGGGGGACGACCAGCACCATCGTCTCCCCCGCGGTGACCACCCGCGGGACGGCGCCCGGCCCCTGCTCACCCACCGAAGAGCTTCGCCAGTTGCTCGTTGAACGTCAGCACGGAGAGGAAGCCGAACAGCAGGAACGACCAGACCAGCGCGGCGACCCGGACGCCGCCCGGGCGGATCTCCTCGGGCAGCACCCGCCGGTTCACCAGCAGCAGCAGCGCGGAGTAGATGAACATCATCAGCCCGCCGGTCACCGCGGAGATGACCAGCAGGATCAGCGGCTGCGACAGGCCGGACAGCAGCACGATGCAGCCGATCGCGACCAGGCCCCACACCAGCGCGAAGTAGATCTTGCTCTCGTTCGCGTTGCGCAGGTACGCGGTCTTGAGGACGTCGGCCCCGAGCCGGCTGGTGTAGTCGACGATGCCCAGCGCGGCGGCGAACAGCGAGAACGCGCCGATGATCCAGAAGAAGGTGCCGAACCAGCCGCCGACGCTGGCGTTGAGCGCGTCGCCCTCGGCCTGCAGGAACGAGATGTCGCTGGCCAGCCCCTCCTGGCCGAAGACGGTGGCGTACGCCAGCAGCGAGGTGAACAGGATGGTGAGGAAGCTGATCAGCACGAACGTGGTCAGCTGCTCGGTGTTGGCGAACTTCCACCAGCGCCGCCACCGGCCGAGGTTCTCCGGGGTCGGCTCGAACGCGTAGCCGGTCGAGGGGGCCGCCTCCAGGTGGCCGGTGACCGGGCTGACGATCCGCGGCACGTAGGCGCCCATGCCGAAGCGCTTGTCGCGGATCCAGTTGCTCTGGCACAGGTTCTGCCCGCCGCCGGCGCCGGCGAACGCCAGCGCGCCCAGCAGCAGCGCGAACCCGAGCTCCTCGTAGGGCAGCCCCGCGCGCGTGACGATGTGCGGCAGGTCCGCCCACGTCGAGGCGCCGATCACGGCGACCGAGGCGACGGCGATGAGCAGCAGGATGGCGGCGACCTTCACCATCTCGATCTTCTCGAGGGCCTGGTACACCACCGGCGCCAGGGTCAGGACGAGGCCGATGAGGACCAGCATGCCGATGGCGATCGGCACCACGCTGCCGCCGACGAGGTAGGTGACCAGGGTCGCCGAGCTGGTCACCCACCCCGGCCAGATGTTGGCGAAGTACGCCATGATCGCGAAGACCAGGCCCCAGTGCCGCCAGTACCGGCTGAAGCCGGTGAGCGCGGTCTCCCCCGTGGCGAGCGTGTAGCGCTCGATCTCCATGTTGAGGAAGTACTGGGTGGCCAGGCCCACGAACGCGGCCCACACGAAGACGAGGCCGACCTGCGAGGCGATGTAGGGGTAGAGGATGAACTCGCCGCTGGCCATGCCGACGCCGGCGGCGATGATCCCCGGTCCGATCACGTGCCGGAAGCTCGACGGCGGCTCCGGCATGTCCCGCACCGACGGTGCGGGCAGGTACTTGGTGGGGAACCGGTCGACCACCGAGGAGGGCCGGCCGCCCGGACGAGTCGTGACCATCGCGCCCCCTGTGTGAGCTGCGTCACCGCCTCCGTGGCCCTATTGCTGCACGTCCGCGGCACGGGGGCAACCCGGGGTGCGCGGGCGGCGGTCAGACCGAGACGTTCGGGTAGTCCCCCGGGCCGTGCGGCGTGAAGGCGACGTGCCGCTCGGAGAGGTCCGCGCTGCGCCGCACCCCGAGCAGCTGCATGCAGCGCAGGTATTCCTCGGCGAGGACCTCGTAGGTGCGCAGCACGCCGTCCCGGCCGCCGGCCATGAGCCCGTAGAGGTAGGCGCGGCCGATCATCACCGCGTCGGCGCCGAGCGCGCGGGCCGCGACGACGTCCTGGCCGTGGAGGACGCCCCCGTCGATGAGCACCGTGGCCTCCGGGCCGACGGCGGCTCGGACGGCGGGCAGCACGTCCAGCGTGGCGGCCGAGCGGTCCAGCTGGCGGCCGCCGTGGTTGGACACGACCACGCCGTCGGCCCCGTGCTCCACCGCCTCGCGGGCCGACGCGGGTGTCGTCACGCCCTTGACCACGAGGTTGCCCCGCCACCGCGCGCGCAGCCAGTCCAGCGAGGTGAGGTCCAGGCCGGGGTCGAACATCATGCTCGCGACCTCGCCCGGCGTCGGGTTGCCCGGGACCCCGGTGAGCGAGGCGAAGGTCATCCCGCCGGTGGTCAGCTTGTTGAACCACCACACCGGGAAGCGGGACATGTTCAGCACGGTGCGGGCGGTCAGCGTGGGCGGGATGGTCAGGCCGTTGACGACGTCCCGGTAGCGCATCCCGGAGACCGTGGTGTCGACGGTGAGCAGGATCGTGGTGTAGCCGGCCGCCTCGGCCCGTGCCAGGAGGTCCTCGTTGACCGCCGGGTCGGCGGTGAAGAACAGCTGGAACCACAGCTCGCCCCCCGGGGCCGCGGCCCGCACGTCCTCGATCGAGGTCGAGCCCACCGTCGACAGCGCGTAGGGCACGCCGACGTGCTCGGCCACGGCCGCCACGGCCGCCTCCCCGTGGTGGTGCATCATCCGCGTGTAGCCGGTCGGCGCGAACACCAGCGGCATCGCGATGCGCGACCCGAACAGCTCGATGCCGGGGTCGGGGTCGGCCACCGAGCGCAGGGCGTCCGGCAGGAACGTCACCCGCCGGTACGCGGCGACGTTGCGGGCCGCGGTGATCTCCTCCTCGGCGGCGCCGTCCACGTAGTCGAACACCGCGCGCGGCGTGGTGCGCCGGGCGGCCGCCCGCAGGTCGCGGACGGTGAGCGCGTGCTCCAGCCGCCGAGCGGTGCGGCCCAGCCGCGGCCGCCGGAACTGGACGACCTCGCGGAGCTCGGACCACCGCGGCACCTGACGGGCGGTGGAGACCGGCCCCAGCGGCGGCTTGTCCCCCATGTCCCTTCCTCCCGTGTGCCGCACGTCCGTGCGCGCGTGGGCCGCGGCACCGTCCAGGGTGGCAGGGTCGCCGGGAGCCCGCGCGTCGTCCCACAATCGCGCCCGGAGCGGTCGCGCGGCACCCGGCCCCGGCCGGCGAGAGGAGGCCCCGGTGGACGACGACGGAACGCCCGGACGACGGCTGCGCAGCCAGGCCTGGTTCGACAACCCCGAGAACCCCGGGATGACGGCGCTCTACGTCGAGCGGTACCTCAACTGGGGGCTCACCCGCGAGGAGCTCCAGTCGGGCCGGCCGGTCATCGGCATCGCGCAGACCGGCTCGGACCTCGCCCCGTGCAACCGGCACCACCTGGTGCTCGCCGAGCGGGTGCGCGAGGGCATCCGGGACGCCGGCGGCCTGGCGTTGGAGTTCCCGGTGCACCCGATCCAGGAGACCGGGCGGCGCCCGACGGCGGCGCTCGACCGCAACCTGGCCTACCTCGGCCTGGTGGAGGTGCTGCACGGCTACCCGCTCGACGGCGTCGTGCTGACCACCGGCTGCGACAAGACCACCCCGGCCTGCCTGATGGCCGCGGCCACCGTCGACCTGCCGGCGATCGTGCTGTCCGGGGGGCCGATGCTCAACGGCTGGCACGACGGGGAGCGGACCGGGTCGGGGACGATCGTCTGGAAAGCCCGCGAGCTGCTGGCCGCCGGGGAGATCGACGAGGCCGGGTTCGTCGACCTGGTCGCCTCCTCGGCGCCGTCCCCCGGCCACTGCAACACCATGGGCACCGCCTCGACGATGAACGCGATCGCCGAGGCCCTCGGCATGAGCCTGCCCGGCTGCGCCGCCATCCCCGCGCCGCACCGCGACCGCGCCCGGATGGCCTACCTCACCGGCCGGCGGATCGTGGAGATGGTGCACGAGGACCTCAAGCCGTCCGACGTGCTGACCCGCGAGGCGTTCGAGAACGCCGTCGTCGTCACCTCCGCCATCGGCGGCTCCACCAACGCGCCGATCCACCTGGGCGCCCTCGCCCGGCACGCCGGCGTCCCGCTGGACCTGGCCGACTGGCAGGACCTGGGGCTGACCGTCCCGCTGATCGTCGACGTGCAGCCGGCCGGCCGGTTCCTCGGCGAGGAGTTCCACCGGGCCGGAGGGGTGCCCGCCGTCGTCCACGAGCTGATGGCCCACGGGCTGGTGCACGAGGGCGCCCTCACCGTCAACGGCGCGACGATCGGCGAGAACTGCCGGGACAGCGCCGCGACCGACCGCGAGGTCATCCGCACCTTCGACCGGGCGCTGCTGCCCGACGCGGGCTTCCTCGTGCTGCGGGGCAACCTGTTCGACGACGCGATCATGAAGACCAGCGTCATCTCCCCCGAGTTCCGCGAGCGCTACCTGTCCGACCCCGCGCACCCGGGGGTGTTCGAGGGCCGCGCCGTGGTCTTCGACGGGCCCGAGGACTACCACGCCCGCATCGAGGACCCGGCGCTGGAGATCGACGAGACGTGCCTGCTGGTGATCCGCGGCGTGGGCCCGCTCGGGTACCCGGGCGCGGCGGAGGTCGTCAACATGCAGCCGCCCGCGGCGCTGATCAGGGAGGGCGTCCACGCGCTGCCGTGCATCGGCGACGGCCGGCAGTCGGGGACGTCGGGCTCCCCCTCGATCCTCAACGCCTCACCCGAGGCCGCGGCCGGCGGCGGGCTGGCGCTGCTCCGGACCGGGGACGTCGTCCGGATCGACCTGCCCGCCGGCCGGGCCGACGTCCTGCTGCCCGACGAGGAGCTGGCCGAGCGCCGCCGGGCGCTGGAGGAGGCCGGCGGCTACCCGGTCCCGCCGTCGCAGACGCCGTGGCAGGAGATCCAGCGCTCGATGGTCACCCAGCTGTGCGACGGCATGGTCCTGCGCCCGGCGGTGGGCTACCAGCGGGTCGCGCGGACCGCGGGCATCCCCCGCGACAACCACTGAGGCCTCACCGCCCGGGCGGCGGCCCGCCCCGCACGAGCGCGACCGCCTCCGCGGTGAGCCGGGTGACGGTGGCGAGGTCGCCGGCCGCGATCCGGTCGCGCGGCACCATCCACGAGCCCCCGACCGCCACGACGGCGTCGAGGCGCAGGTAGTCGGCCAGGTCCGCGGGGCCGATGCCGCCGGTGGGCACGAACCGCACCTCGCCGAACGGAGCGGCCAGCGCCGCGACCGCGCGGGCACCCCCGGAGGTGCCGGCGGGGAAGAACTTGACGGTCGTCACGCCCAGCTCGAGGGCCGCCTGCACCTCGGTCGCGGTGACCACGCCGGGCAGGGCGGGGACGCCGTGCTCGGCGCAGCGCTCGACGACCGCGCGGCTCAGGCCCGGCGAGACCACGTAGCGGGCGCCGGCGGCGACGGCCCGGTCCACCTGGGCGGGGGTCAGCACGGTCCCCGCCCCGACGAGGACGTCCCCCCGGTCGGCCACGGCCCGGATGGCGTCCGCCGCGGCGGGGGTGCGGAAGGTGACCTCGGCGACGGGCAGGCCGCCGGCGACGAGCGCGTCGGCCAGGGGGCCGGCGTGCCCCGCGTCGTCCAGCACCACGACCGGGACCAGCCGCGCCCGTCCCAGGGCGGCCAGCACGTCGGTCACCGGTCCACCACGTTCCGCAGCTCGCCGCCGGCCAGCAGCGCCGCGAGGTTGGCGGAGACGAGGTCGTCCGCGCCGACCGGCCGGCCGCCGGCCGCGTGCGGCGTGAGCAGCAGATTGGGGGCGTCCCACAGCGGGGAGTCCGCGGGCAGGGGCTCGGTCTCGGTCACGTCGAGGGCGGCGCCGGCGAGGCGGCCCTCTTCCAGGGCGGCGACGAGCGCGGCCTCGTCGACCGTCGAGCCGCGGCCGACGTTGACCACGTAGGCGTGCGCCGGGAGGGCGGCCAGCCGGCCGGCGTCGAGGGCCCGGGTGGTGCCGGGGGTCGAGGGCAGCACCATGACCAGCACGTCGGTCCGGCTCAGCTCGGCGTCCAGGTCGTCCTCGGCGATGACGGCGAACCCGGACCGCTCCCCCGCGCTGCGCGCCGCGCCGCGGACGGAGGCGCCCAGCTGGGCCAGCAGGGGCGCGAGGGTCTGCCCGATGGCGCCGAACCCCCAGATGAGGACGCGGGCGTCGATCAGGGTGGTGACCGCACCCTCGGGGTGCAGCGGCTGCAGGCCGCCCAGCTCGCGGGCCCAGCGGTGCTCCGCCTGCGCGCGGGCGGCAGCGGGCAGCCGGCGCACCAGCGCGAGCACCATCGCCAGGGCGTGCTCGGTCACCGTCGCGCTGTGCAGCCCCACCCCGGCGGTGACGACGACGTCCTCGGGGAAGCCGGCGGCGAGCACGGCGTCGGGTCCGGCCGCCAGCGTCTGCACCCAGCGCAGCCGCGGCATCCGGCCGGCGACGGCGGCGAGGTCGGCCGGGGCGTTGCCCCACACGACCAGCGCCTCGGCGTCCAGGTGCTCGTCGGGGACGGGGGCCGAGGCGTCGTAGGTGACGGTGCGGACGCCGTCGGGCAGGTCCGGCGCCAGCGGGACGGAGTCGGGCAGCAGCAGCTTCACGGGGGGCCTCTCGTCGCAGGTCAGGCGGCGACCGGGCGCCGCCCCGGGACGGCGTCGTCCTCGAGGCGCAGGTCGCGGCCACGGGTCTCCGGCGACAGCAGCATGGCGACGGCGGAGATCCCGATCATCCCCATCATGTAGACCGCGACCGGCCACCAGCTGCCTGACGCCCAGGTGATCAGCGCGGAGGAGACCAGCGGTGCGATGCCGCCCCCGAAGACCGAGGAGAACTCGCGGGCCAGCGAGATGCCGGCGTAGCGGTAGCGGGCGCCGAACATCTCCGCGTAGCACGCGCCCTGGCTGCCCACGGTCCCGTAGCCGGCGACCATGAACCCGACCACGACGACGAGCCCGATGAGGACCGGCGAGCCGGTGTTGACCAGGAGGAACGCCGGCACCGGGAAGAGGAACAGGAACACCAGGACGGCGAGGATCACCGGTTTGCGGCCGAACCGGTCGGTGGCCGCACCCGCCCCGACGGCGGCGAAGCAGGCGCCGATCGCGCCGTAGAGCAGGATCTCGGGGATGAAGTCGGCCTCGACGCCGAGCCAGGTGACCAGGTAGCTGCCCATGAACACCTGGTAGATGTAGGACTGCCCGTTGGACCCCATGTTGATCAGGAAGACCCGCAGCAGGCCCGGGCGACCGTGCTTGAGGACGTCGCCGACCGGGGTGTCCTGGGTGCCGATCCGCGCGCGCTCGGTCTCCCGGAAGACCGGGGACTCCCGCAGCCGGCGCCTCAGGACGTAGGCCCCGATCGTCACGAACACCGACGAGAAGAAGACCAGCCGCCAGCCGTAGGACAGCAGCGCCTCGTCGTCGAGCCGCTGGGCGAGGATCCAGGCGACGGCGCCGAGCACCGAGCCCAGGGCCGCACCGACGAAGACCAGCGACGAGTACAGGCCGCGCCGGGAGCGCCGCGCGGTCTCGGCCAGCAGCGTCACGCCGCCGGCCTGCTCGGCCCCGGCCCCGAAGCCCTGCAGGAAGCGGCAGACGACCAGCAGGATCGGCGCGAGGATCCCCACCTGGTCGTAGGTGGGCAGCAGGCCGATGGCGAACGTCGCGATGCCCATCAGGAACAGCGTGGCCACCAGCACCCACTTGCGGCCGAGCCGGTCACCGAAGCGCGCGAAGAACAGGCCGCCGAGCGGGCGGGCGGCGAACCCGACGGCGTAGGCGCCCAGCGACGCCACCACCCCGACGGCCGGGGAGACGTCGGGGAAGAACACCCGGTTGAAGACGATGGCCGCCGCGGTGCCGTAAGATGACGAAGTCGTACTGCTCCAGCGCGGTGCCGACGAGCCCGCCGAGGGCGGCCCGCCGGACGTTGGCCTGGTCGACGGGGTGGTCGTCGGTCTCCAGCGATGCTCTCGACGTGCTCACGGGAACTCCTGCCGGTGGAGGCCTGCAGGCACATGGCACACCCGGACATCCGGCACCGCCACCGCAGGGTGGCCCCCCGGGGCCCCGGCACGGCGCGGGGCCCGCTCACCCGCCGTGCGGCCGGTCCGCGAGGAGCCGGACGATCGGGGCCAGCGCCCGGTCGAGCGTTCCGAACCGCGCGACCAGGTCCCGGACGACGGCGGCCGGCCGGGACCTGCGGAACACGAGCCGGCCCAGGACGCGGGAGGTGCGCTGCGCGGACTCCACGCGGGGGCGCTGCCGGGCCTCGTGGTCCCGCAGCACCGCCGGCACGGACCCCGGCGTGGCCCCTGCCAGCGCCCGGCCCAGCACGTCGGCGGACTCGATGGCCATGGCCGCCCCGATGCCCGCGGTGGGCAGGAACCCGGCCGCGGCGTCACCCAGCAGCACCACCCGGCCGGCGGTCCACCTGCCGGCCCGGACGTCGGTCATCGGCCAGTAGTGGGTGCCGTGGCCGGCGGCGACCGTGCGCAGTGCGCGCTCGAGCCGGAGGTCGTGGGCCCGCAGCCGCCGGCGCACCCGGCCGACGAACTCGGCGGCTCCCCGGGCGGTGTCCCGGCGCGGGCCGCCCAGGAAGACGCCGACCCGGCCCGGGACCGGGTACGTGCCGAGGGAGAACCCCTGCCCCCAGCACTCTTCGTACCGGTCGGGGGCGTCGTCCGGGTCGGTCCAGCCGACCCAGCCGCCCCAGCCGGTGTCGTACCCCCGGGCCGCGCCGTCGCCCATCGCCAGCGACCGGGTGGCCGAGCGCATCCCGTCGGCGGCCACGACCGCGTCGAACTCGCCGGTCGCCACCGCGGACCCGTCGGTGATCTCGGCGCGCACACGGGCGCCGTCCTGCTCGAGGCGGCGGACGGTCGCGCCGTTGCTGACCGGTCCACCCGCGGCGGCCAGGACGGCCAGGAGCTCGCCCCGCTCGATGCCGCGGTGGTCCCCGAAGGCCAGCAGGCTCTCGAAGGAGTACTCCCGCACCGGTCGGCCCGCCCGGTCCCGCAGCGTGTACCGGCGGATGGGCACGCTGCGGTCCCGGTAGGCGCCCTCCACCTGCAGGTGTCGCAGCGCCGGATCGACCAGGGGGACCAGTCCGAGCATGTAGCCCCGGTCGGGGCCGGCGGGCCGTCGTTCCAGCAGGACCGGGTGCAGCCCGGCTCCGCGGAGGCACTGCGCGAGCGTCACCCCCGCCACGCCGGCGCCGACGACCAGGACCCGCAGCGGGTCCGCCCGGACGGCCGCGAGCTGGTCGGCCACGGTTCCCGGTTCGAGCACCGGCCACCACCTCCCCGACCGATCCGCAGGCGACCTCCACGGTCCTCCCCGCGGCGGCCGGCCGAGCGGGCTCAGCCCCGGTAGTTCACGTGGACGTGGTCGAAGTGGTTGGCCGTCACGCCGCCGCGGTCGGCCATCGGCTCGAAGGACCCGTTCGGCGACTGCAGGATCCGCTGCTCCCAGATGAGGTATTCCACGCCGAGCTCGGCCCAGTGGTCGCGGTGGTACTGGACGATGGCGTCGCCCAGGGCGGCGTCGGTCAGGACCATGTAGTCCACGGCCAGGCCGGACGGGTGGCCGTGCGGGTCGGCCGCGCTGGCGCGGGTGCCGCCCAGGGTGATGTCGGCGGCGCCCGGCACGTTCGAGACGACGGCGTTGGCGGCGGCCTGGGCGGCCGGCTTGATGCTCCCGGCGGTGTTGGTGATCCGCGCGACCGCGCCCGGGGCCGCCGCCCGCGCGGGGGCGGCGGCAGCCGCCGGTGCGGCCTGCTCGGCGGCAGCGGCGGCCTCGGCCTCGGCGGCTGCGCGCGCGGCGGCCTCGGCCTCGGCGGCGGCCCGGGCGGCGGCCTCGGCCTCGGCCTGCTGCCGGTCCCGCGCGGCCTGGTCGGCGGCGGCCTGCGCCTGCTGTGCGGCGGTCTGCTCGGCCTCGCGGGAGGCGCGGCTGGCGGCGAGGTCCTCGAGCGGCTGCAGGTCCGGAGCCGCGTCGACCCGCGCTGGGGCGGACTGGGCGCTGAGCCCGAGCTCCGCGGCGACGCTGACCGACTCCGACGCGCCGGCCTCCGCCTGCGCGGCCGGCTCCACGCCGATGAGGGCGTTGGCCAGGACGGCGCCGGCGACGGCGGTGCCCAGGAGCAGCGCCGGACGGCGGCGCGAGCGGGGCTTCCCGCGGCGGTCTGCGCGGGTGGAGGTGGTGGTGCGGGGGTCCATGGGGTGTTGCTCCGAGGTGTGCGAGCGCAGCGGGACCACGGCGGGGCGCGGGCTGCGGCGGGGGAGGTCGGGCGGGGGCGGCGGCGGTCCGGGCGGGCCGGTCCGCGGCACTCCGGGGACGGCGGGGGCGCCGGTCGAGCGAGGGTGCTCGGGGGTGCGGCGGGTGCGGGCCCGGGACGGCCGCGTGCGGTCAGGTGCGCCGGCGCGCCCGGTACCGGAGCGACGAGGGGCGTCCAGCAGCGCAGGGGCACGCCATGCGGCGGCTCTCCGTTCTTCCGTGAGCCGCCTACCGAGTTAGCTGACGGGTTCGGGCGGGAAGCAGCCCTACCGGCCCCGGGCACGTGGCCCGGAGCGGATTCACCCCAGTACTGCGGTGGGTCCCCGGCTCGCCCCAGAGGGCGACTCGGCGGCGTCCGCCGGCTTCCCCGGAGGGGACGTGACGACCGGGCGGACCCACCGACAGTAACCGGCGTTATGCGTTTGTGACAATCGCGCGCCGACGATTCGTCGGGTGATGCGTGTCGCGCCTTCCCCGCCCGACGGTCGGAGCTGGTAGGCGCCGTCGATCCGCGTGCGCGGGGCCGCCCGCGCCGGGTGTGCACGTACCGCGGTGGTCGGTGCCCGCAGAACGCGGTACGTGCACGAACCGTCGTCGGGGCCGCGGGAAGGGCCGCGAGGCCGCCCTAGGGTGGGTCCGTGGAGGTCTGGTTCAACCCGTCCTGCTCCAAGTGCCGCGCCGCGCGCGCCCAGCTGGAGGAGGCCGGGGTCGAGTACACGCTGCGCCGCTACCTCGACGACCCGCCGACCGGGGACGAGCTGCGCGCCGCGCTGGCCGCCCTCTCCCTCGAGCCGTGGGACGTCACGCGGATGTCCGAGCCGCTCGCCCGCGAGCTGGGCCTGGCGGACCTGCCGCAGGACGCCGACGCGTGGATCCGCCTGCTCGCCGAGCACCCGCGGCTCATCCAGCGCCCGCTGGTGCTCACCGACGACGGCCGGGCGTGGATCGCCCGTGACGACCAGACCCTCACCGAGGTGGTCGCGGCCGGACGGCGCCGCGACGGGGACGGCTGAGCCCGGTCGGCGCTACCGGCCCAGCAGCCGACGCAGCCCCGTCACCGGCGCGCGCAGCGACCACCACGCCAGCCGCACCGGCACGCCGGCCGCGGCCCGGGCCCCGCGCACGCACAGGCGCCGCAGATCGGCGTACTCGGCGGGCCGCGGACGGTTCGCCGCAGCGGGCCAGGGGCCCGCGGCCGGCGCGGCCTCCTCGGGGGGCGGCGTCGCCGGGACGATCAGGTCGACCGTCGTCCGCCGCCGCGGCGCGCGCAGCGACTCGAACGACGGGATGGGCGGCGGCGTGGGCGCCTCGTCGTCGGCCTCGATCCCCGCGGCGACCGCCTCGGTGTGCACCTCGGCCTCCGAGGGGGTCGCGCGGGGCACGCGGGTGACCGGCTCGGGGACGACGGTGCGGATCGCGGCGATCAGGCCCGGGCCGAGCCCGTCGATCGCGGCGAGCTCCCGCCGGCTGAGGCCCGCGAGCTCCTCGGTGGTGGTCACGCCCGCGCGCAGCAGCGCGGTCACGGCCCGCCCGGGCAACCCCAGGTCGCGGATCGTCCCCGCCGGCCCGCCCCCCGGCGACTCGATCGACATGCCGCTCAACGTAATCGCTGCCCGCCGTGCGGGCGCGGGTGGACCGGCGCGGGGCGCGCGTCACTCGCGGGTGGAGGTGTCCAGCCCGGTGCGGTCGTGGACGTCCAGCCGCACGGCTACCGTCCGCCTCCTCCCACGGACCGGCCGAGCAGCGCGGCGAGCCGGTCGATCGCCGGTGCGTCGTCGGCCACCGGCCGGGACGGCGCGAACGGCTGCCGGTCCTCCGGGAGTCGCCCCAGCAGGTCGCGGCTGAACGCCAGCTCGGGCTCGGCGAGCTCGTCGGGGAACGGCGCGGGCCGGCCGGTCGCGCGGGCGAGGTCCCAGCCGTGCACCAGCGTCTCGACGGTGCGCAGGTGCACGAGGGCGGGGCCGGGCAGCGTCCCGGCGGGCAGCGTGTGCGCCCGCTCCAGGACCCCCGGTTCCCGCAGCGCGGCCAGCAGCTGGTCGGCCGAGTCCCGGTGACTGGCCGCGGGGTCCTCCCCCAGCTGGTCGACGGAGGCCCGCCGGCCGAGCTGGTCCATCGGCGGCAGCGGCTTCCCGCGCAGCACGCGGACGACGAGCCGGTTGCCGCCGACGAGGTGGTTGACGAGCTGGCGGACGGTCCAGTCGGTGCACGGGGTCGGGGCGTCCCACTGGTCGGGCGTCACGGCGGCCACCAGCTGTCCGGTGCCGTCGAGCGCGGTGGCCAGCGGGGCGAGGGTGTCGTCGGTCACGGGTCCTCCGGGGCTGCGGGCTGCGATGGGCGGCGAGCGTGGCAGCTGCCACCGACGATCCCGGAGCCCTCAGCCGGCGTCGGCCCAGGACCGCACCACGGCGACGTCGAGCGGGAAGTCCACGGGGAACGCCCCGAACAGCAGCCGGCCCGCCTCGGCCGCCGCGCGCCGCACCTCGGCGGTCACGTCCTGGGCCAGGGCCTCGGGGGTGTGGACGACGACCTCGTCGTGCAGGAAGAACACCAGGTGCGGGCGCTCGTCGACCCGCCCGGTGCCGCCGAGCCGCCACAGCCGGTTGCGCAGGTCGGCCAGCCAGCACAGCGCCCACTCGGCCCCGGTGCCCTGGACGACGAAGTTCCGGGTGAACCGCCCCCAGGCGCGGCGGTGGCGGTCCCGCTGCTCGCTGCCGTCGTCCCCGTCGGCGGGCTCGCCGAGCCCCACCGGGCGCTGCGCCCAGGCCCCGGTCGGCGCCGGCGATCCCCGGCCGAGCAGGGTGTGCACGACCTCGCCGCGCTCCCCCGCGCGGGCGGCCTCCTCCACCAGCCCGATCGCGCGCGGGTACCGGCGGGCCAGCCGCGGCATCATGCGGCCGCTCTCGCCGCGGGTGCCGCCGTACATCGCCCCGAGCATGCCCACCTTGGCCTCGGCGCGGGTCGCGACCGCACCGGAGGCGACCATGCCCTGGTAGAGGTCCGACGAGCGGGCCGCCTCGGCCATCGCGAGGTCGCCGCTCATCCCGGCGAGCACCCGCGGTTCCAGCTGGGCGACGTCGGCGACCACGAACCGCCAGCCGTCGTCGGCCACCGCCGCGGGGCGGACCTGGACCGGCACCGACAGCGCTCCTCCGCCGTTCGACGCCCAGCGCCCGGTGACCACGCCGCCGGGCACGAAGACCGAGCGGAACCGGCCCTCGCGCACCCAGCTGTCCAGCCAGTTCCAGCCGTTGGCGGCGAGCAGCCGGGCGAGCCTCTTGTACTCCAGCAGCGGCGCGACGACGGGGTGGTCGACCTGCTCGAGGGTCCAGGACCGGGTGTCGCGGACCGGCAGCCCGGCGTCCTGGAGGGCCCGCAGCAGCGCGCCCGGCGAGTCCGGGTTGAGGTCGGGCACGCCGAGCGCGGCGCGCACCTCCCGGGCCAGCGCCTCCAGACCCGAGGGCCGGGCCCCGCCGACCGGCCGCGGGCCGAGCAGACCGGTGAGCAGCCGCTCGTGCACGTCGGCCCGCCACGGCAGGCCGGCCCAGGTCATCTCGGCGGCGGCGAGCGCGCCGGAGGACTCCGCCGCCACCAGCAGGCCCAGCCGCGCCCGCCGGGGCGACGCGGCGAGCACCGCCTGCTGCCGCTCGTGCTCGGCGAGGGGGTCGAGGCGGTCGGCGGGGTCGTCGAGCGCGAACAGCGCCGGGGCGGCCTCGGTCACCGGCTGCAGCGCGTCCCACCCCGCGGTGTCGCCGCCGCCGAGCAGCGCCTGGTCGGCGAACGGCGAGCGCCGCAGCAGGGCGTGGCCGAGCCGCAGGTCGGTGCAGCGCTCGACCCGGACGCCGGCCGCCAGGAGCGCCGGGTACCACCGGGTGGTGTCGTCCCACACCCAGCGGACCGGCGCGGACTCCCGCTCCCGGACGTAGCCGGGCAGCTCCCCGGGCGGCAGCAGGGTGACCTCCACCGGCCTGCCGTCCTCGGTGCACTCGCGCGCCTGGACGGCCTCCTCGCCGCGGCGCACGAGGACGACCCGGTTCACCCCCGCAGTGTCGCGGACACCGCCGACGGCTCCGCGGAGGGCGGGGGCCTCAGCCGTCGGCGAGCCAGCTGCCGTGGAAGCCCAGGGGCACCCGCGCCGGCAGGTGGACCCGCGCCACGGGCTCCCCCGTGAAGTCCTGCGCGGCGAGGACGACGAGGTCGGCGGCGCCGCGGTCGGGGTCGTGCACGAAGGCCAGGACGTAGCCGTCGTCCTCCGCGGCGTCGGGGGACGACGGCGCGAACACGGCCTCCCCGACGGTGGCGTCCCGCTCGAAGGCGTGCGCCTCGACGGTCCCGGCGACCAGGTCGTGCTTGAGCAGGGCGTTGGCGAACGCGCCGTCGGTGAACGTCCCCGTCGGCTGCACGGTCGCCGGGCCCAGGTCGCCCATGGCGGCGCTGTAGCCGTAGCGGTGCGGCCGGGAGACGACCCGCTCGTCGACGCGCGGGAACTCCTGCTCGCGGTCGTCGAGCCGGCTCGTGGACACCCGCCCGGCGACCGGGTCGACGACCCAGCGGTCGAGGGTGAGCGGCCCCTGCCCGGCCAGCGCGGAGAAGTCGTAGTCGCCGCCGTACCGGCACACGTCGACGACGACCCGGCCGTCCTCGTCGTCGTAGGCGTTGAGCGTGTGGAAGACCCAGCAGGGGTCGACCTCGGCCCACCGGACCTCCCGGGTCGCGCCCTCCCGGGGCAGCAGCCCGATCCGCGGCGGGTGTGCGGGGTTCCAGGCGTAGGGCAGCCGCACCCCGGCCATCGCGGCGTCCATGCTGAACGTGACCGGCAGGTCGAGCAGCACCACGTACCGCTCGGTGAGGGCGAAGTCGTGCATCATCGGCCCGTCCGCGACGGGCACGTCGGTGGTGCCGCTGACCCTCCCGTCGGGACCGATGACGACGTGCTGGACGTGGTCCCAGCCCCAGAAGTAGGCGACCGCGTGCAGGTCCCCGGTCGCCCGGTCGAGCTTGGTGTGCGCGGCGTAGCCACCGGGCAGCGTGCCGTCGAAGTCGCAGGGGCCCACGGTCTCCAGCTCGTCGGTGAGCACGTAGGGCAGCGGACCGGCCTCGACGGTGGCCAGCGTCCGGCCGGCGTGGGTGATCACGTGCGTGTTGGCGGCGAAGTCCATGTCGGCGTGCACCGGGCCGCCGGCCCACTGCTCCCCCAGCGCCTCGGCCACCTGCCGGGACCTGACCCAGCGGTTGCGGTACCACTCGGCGCGGCCGTCGCGCAGCCGGACGCCGTGCACCATGCCGGGGCCGAGGAACCAGTGCTGCACGGGCTCGTCGAGGCCCAGCGGGTTGGGCCCGTTGCGCAGGTACCGGCCCGTCAGCTCCGCGGGCAGGCGACCGGTGACCGGCAGGTCGAAGGCGGTGACCTCCTCGGTGACCGGGGCGTAGGGCCCCTCGAGGAACCGGCTGCGGTCGGTGGTCGGGTGCTCGAGCATCGTCTGCCCCTCGCGGGTCGTCGGGACGGCGCGTCCGGGGCCGATGCTCACCGCCGGCTCCCCGTGCCGACAGGGCCCAACCGCCCTGCCACGGCCCGCTGACCTCCGCGGCGCCCGTCCGGGTGCTTGGCTGACCGGCGCGGAGAGGAGCTCGCGATGCCGGTGCACCTGAACCACACCATCGTCGGCGCGCGCGACAGGCAGCGGTCGGCGGCCTTCCTCGCCGACGTCCTCGGGCTCCCGCCGCCCACCACCTTCGGCCCGTTCGCCGTCGTCTCGCTGGACAACGACGTCTCCCTCGACTTCATGGACGACCCGCAGGCGCATCCGCGGCACTACGCGTTCCTGGTCACCGAGGAGGAGTTCGACGCCATCTTCGGCCGGATCCGGGCCCGGGGGCTGCCGTTCTGGGCCGACCCGTTCGAGCAGCACCCCGGCGAGATCAACACCAACGACGGCGGTCGCGGCGTCTACTGGCACGACCCCGACGGGCACGTCCTGGAGATCATCACCCGGCCCTACGGCGGCTGAGCCGGGGACCCGCCGCACGGGCGGGGAGCTGGCGGGCGGGGCGCACCCGAGGAGAACCCCGGGGCCCCGCCCACGCACAGGATGCGATGGACTCCGGGGTCTCGCAACAGATGTCTAGGACGTCATGCCCCCCCGCCCGGCCGAGCGGAGGAGGTCGGTGCGGGTCACCTGCACGGCCCTCCTCCGCCCGGGCGCGCGGTCGTAGGGTCGCGGGGTGGCGTCGGAGTACCGCGAGGTCCGGCCGGCCGCTGCCGCCGCGACCCTGGTGGCCTGCGTGTGGGAGCAGCGGGCGCCGGCCGGCCACGTGCAGCTCGTCGTCCCCGACGGCTGTCTCGACGTCATCGCCGGAGCCGGCGGGGAGCTGGTCGTCGCCGGGGCCGACACCGGCCCACGCCTGGTGGACCTCCCCCCGGGAACGGTGCTCACCGGCGTCCGTCTCCGCCCCGGGGCGGCCGGCCCGGCACTGGGGGCGCACGCCGCGGAGCTGCGGGACCGCGAGGTCGACCTGGCCGACCTGTGGGGGGACGGCGCCCGGCGGCTGGCGGCTCCCCTGGCGGAGGCCGACCCGGTCCGCCGTCGCGCGCTGCTGCTGGCGGCCGTGCTGTCGCGGCGGGCCGGCCCGGACCCCCTGGTGGCGGCCGCTGCCCGGCTGCTCGCCCGGCCGCAGGCGCGGGTCGCGACGGTGGCCGCCGAGCTGGGGGTGACCGAGCGCCGGCTGCACCGGCGGACGCTGGCCGCGGTCGGCTACGGCCCCAAGATGCTGGCCCGGGTGGGGCGGCTGGCCCGGCTGCGGGCCCTCCCCGCCGGCGACCTGGCCGGCCGGGCCCTCGCCGCGGGCTACGCCAGCCAGGCGCACATGACCGACGACGTCCGCCGGCTCACCGGAACCACGCCCGTCCGATTCCTGGAAGACGGCGCCCCGACCGCTCCCTAGCGTGCGGTCCATGGCCATCGACGTCCCCGCAGCCGAACGGTTCGTCCTCGACACCGCCCGCCTGCTCGACCGGCACCGTCTCGCCGTGCTGCTGCACGGGGCGCCCGTCGAGCCGGTCCTCACTGCCCTGCGTGCCTACCGCAATCCCGACGGCGGGTTCGGCCACGCCCTGGAGCCCGACGTCCGCGACCCCGCCAGCCAGCCGGCGGCCCTGCTGCACGCGCTGGAGGTGTTCGACGAGGTGGGCGCGCTGGACGACCCGATGGTCGCCGGAGCCGCCGCGTGGGCGGCGCGGACCGCCCGCCCCGACGGCGCGCTGCCCTTCGTCCTCCCGAGCGCGGCGGCCTTCCCGCACGCGCCCTGGATGGCGCCGGACGACGGCCCGTCGTTCCTCACCTTCGCCGTCGTCGCGCTGCTGACCCGCGCCGGCCGGGACGACGCCTGGCTGGCCGACGCGACCGCGTGGTGCTGGTCGCGGGTCGAGGCCCCCGCGGAACTCGGCGCCTACTGGGTGAAGTTCGCGCTGGACTTCCTCGACGCCGTCCCGGACGACGACCGCGCCCGCGCCGCCGTCGAGGGGCTGCGCCCGGCGATCGGGCCCGACGGGACCATCGCGGTCCCCGGCGGGACGGCCGACGAGCGGCTCACCCCGGTGGAGCTGTCGCCCCGGCCGGGCCTGCGCAGCCGCGCGCTGTTCACCCCCGAGCAGGTCGACGCCGACCTCGACCGGCTCGAGGCCGAGCAGCGCCCGGACGGCGGGTGGGAGTTCTCCTGGCTGGCCTGGTCCGAGGGCCAGCGGGTCGAGTGGCGGGGCGGCGTGACGCTGCGCGCGCTGGAGACGCTCGCGGCACACGGCCGGCTCCCGGCGAGGGGCTGAGCCGCTCTCCCTTGTCCCGGCCGCGGCGACCTGGGCAGACTCCGCACGCCCGGGATCCCCCCACGACGCAGTGCGGAGAAGACCGTGTCCGACGATCTCGCCTACACCCCTGCCACCGAGCTCGCCGCCCGGATCCGGCGCCGCGACCTCTCCCCGGTCGAACTGCTCGACGCCGTGGTCGACCGCATCGAGGCGCGCAACCCGAGCCTGAACGCGCTGGTGTTCACCGCGTTCGACGAGGCCCGCGAACGCGCGCGGCAGGCCGAGCGGGCGCTGGTGTCCGGGGAGGCCCTCGGTCCCCTGCACGGGGTGCCGACCGCGCTCAAGGACCTGTTCGACTTCAAGCCCGGCTGGCCGGCGACCTTCGGCGGCATCCCCGCGCTGCAGGGCTTCAGCGTCCCTGCCCACTGCACGTACGCCGAGCGGATGGAGGCCGCCGGGGCGATCCTCGTCGGCAAGACCAACAGCCCGGTCATGGGCTTCCGCGGGACCTGCGACAACCCGCTGTTCGGCCCGTCCCGCAACCCGTTCGACCCGACGAAGAACACCGGCGGCAGCTCGGGCGGCAGCGCGGCCGCCGTCGCCGACGGGCTGCTCCCCCTGGCCGAGGCCACCGACGGCGGGGGCTCCATCCGCATCCCGGCGTCCTGGTGCGGGCTCTACGGGTTCAAGGCCTCCTTCGGCCGGGTGCCGCAGGTCTCCCGGCCGAACGCATTCGGTGCGGTCAACCCGTTCCTGTTCGAGGGGGCGCTGACCCGGACCGTGGACGACGCCGCCCTGGCCCTCGACGTCCTGGCCGGCTACGACGACCGCGACCCGTTCTCGCTGGACGAACCCTCCGGCTTCGCAGCGGCGACCCGCCGGTCGGTCAGCGGCCGGCGGATCGCCTACAGCCCCGACTTCGGCGGCTTCCCCGTGGACCGCCGGGTCGCCGCCGTCGTCGCCGACGCGGTGCGGGTCTTCGAGCAGGCCGGCGCCGTCGTCGAACAGGTCGACCTCCGCTTCGACGCCGACCAGCGCGAGCTGAGCGACCTGTGGTGCCGGCTGATCGCGCCGCTGAACATCGAGGGCCTGGAGGGGCTGCGGGACCAGGGCGTCGACGTGCTCGGCGAGCACCGCGACGACCTCCCGGCGGAGTACCTGCGCTGGATCGACGAGGGCTACCGGCTCAGCGCGATGGACGTGCTGCGCGACCAGCGGATGCGCACCGCCGTCTACGACCGGGTGCAGGAGGTGCTGCGGACCCACGACCTGCTGGTGACCCCGACCCTGGCCGCCCTGCCGGTGGACAACGCCACGGACGGCAACACGGTCGGCCCGAGCCGCGTCGAGGGCGTCGACGTCGACCCGCTGATCGGCTGGTGCCTCACCTACCCGGTGAACTTCACCGGGCACCCGGCGGCCTCCGTGCCCGCCGGGGACGTCGACGGGCTGCCGGTCGGCATGCAGGTCATCGGGCGCCGCTACGGCGACGCCGACGTGCTCGCCGCGAGCGCGGCGGTCGAGCGCCTCCGGCCCTGGGCCGACAGCTACGCGCGGTGCGCCGCCCGTCCCCTGCACTGAGCCACGGGCCGGGCCGGGCTACGACGGGGAGCGGTCGGCCTTGCCGTCGAGGCGCAGCACGGTGGACTCGTCCCGGTGCGACCCGCTGCTGCCGATGTGCCTGTCGCTGATGACCGGCCCGTTCCTGAGCACCGAGTAGAAGGCCATCGCGTGGCCACGCCCCAGGCCGTGGTCGTCCTCCAGCCAGGCCACGACCTCCCCGGCCTCCGTGGTCGGACCGAAGCCGCGGGCAGCGGCCAGGTCGAGCAGTTCCTGCGGCGTCCTGCCGGTCTTCTCCTCGATCGCGTCGAGGTAGGCCTGGAACGACATCGGGTCTCCTCCC
Organism: Geodermatophilus sp. SYSU D00965; assembly: GCF_054050075.1. Lineage (NCBI taxonomy): Bacteria > Bacillati > Actinomycetota > Actinomycetes > Geodermatophilales > Geodermatophilaceae > Geodermatophilus > Geodermatophilus sp. SYSU D00965. The sequence continues at coordinate 36,878 of NZ_JBJGYQ010000017.1, forward strand.
GGTGGTAAGCGGTGTCGAGGTCAGGACGGTGACCGGCGGGAGAACTCATCGCCGCGTCGTTCCGGGGGTCGGAGCCGTTCCGGTGGGGTAGTCCCCGACCTCCCGCACACCGACTGGGAGGAGCACGACATGGACGTCGGAGGCTTCGCGGACAAGGCGAAGGACGCCCTGAACAGCGAGCAGGGCGAGCAGCGCAGCGACCAGGCGCTGGACAAGGCCGAGCAGTTCGCCGACGACAAGACCGGCGGCAAGTTCGACCAGCAGACCGACAAGGCCGGCGACCTGGCCGACCAGCGCATCGGCCAGCAGGACGCCGACGGCGGCGCCTGACCAGTCCGGCCGGCGGGTGCGGCGACGTCCGCACCCGCCGGTCCGCGCACCGGGCCCGCGCACCGGGCCATTGCCACGGCGTGCCGCCGGTTGCAGGCTGCCCCCACGGTTCCCAGCCACGGAGGCGCGCCATGCCGGCACCGAGCGACCACGAACTGTTCGACCTGGGAGACCTCCCCCTCCAGTCCGGAGGCACGCTGCGCGGGGCGAAGCTCGCGTACAAGACCTACGGCACGCTGGCCGAGGACAGGTCCAACGTCATCCTGCACCCGACCTGGTTCAGCGCCTGGCACGACGCCAACGAGTGGAGCATCGAGCCGGGCCTGGCCTGCGACCCCGGGCGGTACTTCATCGTCGTCCCGAACCAGCTGAACAACGGGCTCTCGTCGTCCCCGAGCAACACCCCGCCCCCGTTCGACGGGCCGCACTTCCCGCCGGTCACCTTCTACGACCAGGTCGAGGCCCAGTACCGGCTGCTCACCGAGAAGTGGGGCATCGAGTCCCTGGAGCTGGTCCTGGGCTCCTCGATGGGCGCCGGGCAGACCTACCAGTGGGCGGTCAGCCACCCGGAGATGGTCAAGCGGGCCGCGCCGATCGTGGGTTCGCCGCGGACCAGCGAGCACAACCAGGTGTTCCTGAAGAGCCTGCGGGCCACGCTGACCCTCGACCCCGCTTTCAAGGGCGGCCACTACACCCCGGACGCGCTGCCCACTGCCGGGCTGCGCGCCTTCGCCCGCATCTACGCCGGCTGGGGGCTGTCGCAGGCGTTCTACTGGCAGCAGGAGTACCGGCAGATGGGCTACTCCACGCTCGAGGACTTCCTCGTGGGCTTCTGGGAGGGCTTCTGGCTGGACGGCCGGGACCCGAACAACCTGCTGGCCATGCTGTGGACGTGGGAGAACGGGGACGTCGGCAAGACCCCGGGGTTCGACGGGGACACCGAGGCGGCACTGCGCTCGATCCGCTGCCCGCTGGTGTCGATGCCGGCGCGGACCGACCTGTACTTCCCGCCCGAGGACGAACAGTGGGCATCGCAGTTCATCCCGAACGGCCAGGTCCGGGTGATCGACACGATCTACGGCCACTTCGGCGGGCTCGGGGTGTACGGCCCGGACAACCAGTTCGTCGACAAGACCCTGCGCGAGCTGCTGAGCACCCCCGTCTGAGGTCGGTCCCTGCTGCCACGATGGCGCGGTGCTGTTCGCCGACGTCGTCGCCGTCTCCGCCGCGGTCGCGGCCACCCGTTCCCGCACCGCGAAGGCCGCGGCGATCGCCGACCTGCTGCGCCGCGCGCACGCCGACGACGTCGCGCCCGTCACCGCCTGGCTGGCCGGCGAGCCCCTGCAGGGCCGGCTCGGCGTGGGCTGGCGGACCCTCTCGCGGCAGGCGCACGACCCCGCACCGCAGGCGTCGCTGACCGTCGGCGCCGTCGACGGCGCGCTCACCGAGCTGGCCGCGACCTCCGGCCCGGGGTCGGCGGCCCGCCGCGAGGCGGCGCTCGCCGGCCTGTTCGGCGCCGCCACCGACGACGAGCAGCGGTTCCTCGTCCGGCTGCTCACCGGCGAGCTGCGCCAGGGGGCGCTCGAGGGTGTCGTCCTCGACGCGGTCGGCGCGGCGGCCGACGTCCCGGCCGGCGACGTCCGGCGGGCCTTCATGCTGTCGGGCAGCCTCCCCACCACCGCCACCGCGGCGCTGGCCGGCGGGGTGGACGCGCTCACCGCGGTGCGCCTGCAGGTCGGCCGTCCGGTGCGGCCGATGCTGGCCAGCCCCGGCTCCTCGCTGGACGCCGCGCTCGCCGACCTCGGCGAGGACGTGACCGTGGAGTACAAGCTCGACGGCGCCCGCATCCAGGTGCACCGGGACGGCGACGAGGTCCGGGTGTGGACCCGCACCCTGCGGGAGGTGACCGCCGGCGTGCCCGAGCTGGTCGAGCGGGTGCGCGCGCTCCCGTGCACCGCGGCCGTCCTCGACGGGGAGACCCTCGCGCTGGACGACGACGGCCGGCCGCGCGCCTTCCAGGACACGATGAGCCGCTTCGGCAGCGAGGGGGGCGGGGAAGCGGCAGAGGCGGAGGTGCTGCTCAGCCCGTTCTTCTTCGACCTGCTCCACCTCGACGGCCGCGACCTGCTCGACGAGCCGCTGCGCGTGCGCCTCGACGCCCTGGCCGGGCTGCTGGCCGCCGACGAGCACGCGCCGCTGCGGATGCCCGGCGTCCGCCGCCCCTCCCCCGGCCAGGCCGCCGACGTGCTCGACGGCGCGCTCACGGCCGGCCACGAGGGCGTCGTCGTCAAGGCCCTCGACGCCGCGTACGCGGCCGGCCGGCGCGGCCGGGCCTGGCAGAAGGTCAAGCCGGTGCACACCCTCGACCTGGTGGTGCTGGGCGCCGAGTGGGGGTACGGCCGCCGCTCGGGGAAGCTGTCGAACATCCACCTCGGCGCCCGCGACCCCGACGGCGGCGAGCCGGTCATGGTCGGCAAGACCTTCAAGGGCATGACCGACGAGCTGCTGGACTGGCAGACGCGGACCTTCCCGGAGCTGGCCCGGGAGCGGCCCGGCTGGGGGGTGCTGCTGCGGCCCGAGCTCGTCGTCGAGATCGCCCTGGACGGCGCCCAGCGCAGCCCCCGTTACCCCGGCGGCGTGGCCCTGCGCTTCGCCCGCGTGCTGCGCTACCGCCCGGACAAGACGCCGGCCGAGGCCGACACGATCGACGCGGTGCGCGGGCTGCTGGCCGGCGGCTGACCGACCGGCGTCCCACCGTCTCCCGAGCCCGACCGGGTCAGTGGGCGGCGCTGGAGCGGAGCGCGGCGCCGCCGTACTCGCGCAGGTGCGTCACCGCCAGCACCCGGGTCATCGGGTACAGCTCGACGTCGGCGTCGTCGGTCAGCTGGTCCACGACGGTCAGCCAGCCCGGCGGCCCGAACCGGACCACCCGGCCGGGCAGCTCGACCCGTCCCCCGGGGTCATCGGCGTCGCTGACCACGACCCGCGCCTGGTACAGGTGGCGGTCGTTGACGGTGGTGATGTCCATGCCGTTCCCCTCCTCGCCTCAGCCGCCGGCGAGAGGTCGCGGCGCGATCCTCAGCGGCGGAAGAACAGCTGGACGGTCGTCCCCGAGGACCCGGTGCGGACGGCGACGTCGTCGGCGAGGCTCCACGCGAGCCACATCCCCCGCGCGGCGCGCGGGTCGTCGTCCGGCGGGACGTAGCCCAGCGTCTCGTCTCGCAGGCCGGGCCCGGCGTCGGCGACCTCGACGACGAGGGCGTCCGCGTCGGTCCAGGTGGCGACCGACGCGAAGGGCGCGACGGCCAGCGCGTTGGCCACCAGTTCGTGGCCGGCCGCGACGACGTCGTCGCACCGGGCCGACCACCCGTCCCTGGCGGCCCCGAGCAGTCGGCGGGCCTCGGCCGGGCTGGTGACCGCGACGGCGGGCGCCCCGGCGGGCCGCTCCCGCCAGGCCGGCTGGGCCGATCGGAGGAAGTGCCGGGGGTCCTCGAACGCCGCGGCTGCCACCGGCGTGGAGCCGCCCCACGTCAGCGGGTGGGTGCGGCCGACCGCGTCGAGCACCGCCGGGGTGAGGCGCTGCCGGTCGTGCAGGCACAGGCTGTAGTACGGCATCGCGGTGTAGCAGCGGTTGGCGACCGCCTCGAAGCGGCTCCACTCCCGGCCGTCCTCCGCGGCCAGCCAGACCGGCTCGGCGGCGAGCCGCCAGGTGGGCACCGACGCCCGCAGGGCACGCAGGTCCCGGTCGTAGGCGTGCAGCGTGCGGTGGCCGCCCTGCCACCAGCCCTCGGCGGCGGTGAAGGACGCCAGCCGGTCCAGGTCCGGTCCCAGGTGTTCGGCGAGCACGGTGCGCACCCGTTCACCGGCGACGACCAGCACCGGCTCCCCGCGGGAGAGGCCCTCCAGCACGAAGGGGACGACCCGGTCCACGACCTCCTGGTCGGTGCCGAAGGTGAAGCCCTCGTGGGCGAAGGTGGCCCCGTCCCAGTCGCCGGTGGGGCGCACCACGGTCACACCGGCACCCCCTCTGCGTCAGCCGGCGCGGCCGCGGACCCGCGGGCCGCCGCCACGGTCGGTCGGTACCGACGCTACCCCGCCGTCCCCCGGCGAGGCGGGACGGCGGTCAGGCGGCGTCGGCTTCGCCGGGGCGGGCCCGGGGCTCGGCTCCGCGGTCGGTGTCGACGGGAGCCGGGGCGTCGCGGCGGGAGCGCAGGTCGGACAGGTGCCAGGCGGTGCAGTCGTCGCAGCTGGCGATCCAGACGGAGCGGGAGTGACGGGAACAGGGAGTGCGGTGGGGCATGGGGTTTCCTCTGGTGGCCGGGAGCCCCGGCCGGTGGGTGGACTTCGGTGCAACACCGACCCGGGGCCGGTTCATCCGGGTGTGTGCCGGACCACCGGGGCGCTTCCTCGGCACACTGGGCACCGTGACAGCAGACGCGACCGCGGGGACCAACTGGGCGGGCAACTACACGTACGGCGCCCGGCGCCTGCACCGGCCGGCGACCGTCGAACAGGTGCAGGAGGTCGTGGCCGCCGCGCCGCGCGTGCACGTGCTGGGGTCCCGGCACTCCTTCACCGGCATCGCCGACTCCGCCGAGCTGATCTCGCTCGAGGCGATGACCAGCGGGGCGACGCTGCCCGCGCACATCGACGTCGACCCCGAGGCACGCACGGTCTCCCTCGGCGGCGGCGTGAAGTACGGGGAGCTGGCAGACGTCCTGCGCGACGCCGGCGTGGCCCTGCACAACCTCGCGTCCCTCCCGCACATCTCGGTCGCCGGTGCGGTGGCCACGGCCACCCACGGCTCCGGGGTCACCAACGGCAACCTGGCGACCGCGGTCGCGGCGCTGGAGCTGGTCACCTCCGACGGCGAGCTCGTGCGGTTCGCCCGCGGTGAGCCCGACTTCGACGGCGTGGTCGTCGGGCTGGGCGCGCTGGGTGCGGTCACCCGGCTCACCCTCGACGTCGAGCCGGCCTACGAGGTGGAGCAGCGGGTGTTCGAGCGGTTGCCGTGGACGGCGCTCACCGAGCACTTCGACGACATCGTGTCCTGCGGCTACAGCGTCAGCGTCTTCACCGGCTGGGGCGAGGACGTCGACATGGTGTGGGTCAAGTCCCGCGTCGACCGGGACGTCGTCCCCGAGGGTGACCTGTTCGGCGCCGTCCCCGCGACGGTCGACCGGCACCCGGTCATCGGCCTGGACCCCGCGCCGGCCACTCCGCAGCTGGGCCGGCGCGGGCTGTGGTCCGACCGCCTCCCGCACTTCCGGATGGGCTTCACCCCCAGCGCCGGCGACGAGCTCCAGTCGGAGTACCTGGTGCCGAGCGGGTGCGCCGTCCCGGCGCTGGAGGCGATGCGGTCGCTGGCGCCGCGGATCCGGTCGGTGGTGCAGGTCTGCGAGGTCCGCACGGTGGCCGCCGACCGGCTCTGGCTGAGCATGAACCACGACCGGCCCAGCGTGGCGTTCCACTTCACCTGGCAGCCGGCCCCCGAGCCGGTCGCCGAGCTGCTGGTCGACCTGGAGCGGGTGCTCGAGCCCTTCGCGCCCCGGCCGCACTGGGGCAAGCTGTTCGCGGCCGACGCGGCGGCGATCGCCGGGCGCTACGAGCGGCACGCGGACTTCGTCCGCCTGGCCGAGCGGCTGGATCCGCGCGGGGCCTTCCGCAACGACTGGCTGGAGACCCACGTCCTGGGCTGACGCCGGCTACTCCGCCGGGACGGCGCCCGTCCGCGGGTCGAGGTGGGCCAGCGCCTGCCGCAGTTGGACGCGGCCGCGGTGAATGCGGCTGCGGACCGTGCCGAGCTTGATGCCCAGGGTGGCCGCGATCTCCTCGTAGGTCAGCCCCTCGATGTCGCACAGCACCACGGCCACCCGGAAGTCGGGCGGCAGGGCGTCGAGCGCGGCCTGCACCTGCGGGTCGAGGTGGGTGTCGGCGTAGACCTGCTCGGGGCCCGGCGCGGTGCCCGGCAGCCGCTCGGTGTCCTCGGGCAGCGCGTCGAACCGGATCCGCTGCCGGCGGCGCACCATGTCCAGGAACAGGTTGGTCGTGATGCGGTGCAGCCAGCCCTCGAAGGTGCCCGGCGAGAAGTCCGCCAGCGAGCGGAACACCCGGATGAACGTCTCCTGGGTGAGGTCCTCGGCGTCGTGCGGGTTGCCCGAGAGCCGGTAGGCCAGCCGGTACACCCGCGCGGAGTGGTCGCGCACGACCTGCTCCCACGTCGGCGTCACCCAGCCCTCGGGCTCGGCCGGCGCAGCGACGGTCGACAGGTCAGCGGTACTCACGGTAGGGGCCTCCACCACACGGTCGGCAGGTCTCCCCCGCCCGGTGGTCTCCCGGGCCGACGCGCCGGACCTGGTGGCAGGTCGTACTGACGACGCAGCGTGGAGGGGTACTCCCCTACGCCGTCCATCCTACCGGAGCGCCGGCGGCGGGGGTGCCCGGCCCGCCGTGGGCGCGTCCGCGGGCTCAGCGGACGGTCCAGCGGACGTCGACCACCGTCCAGCTGACCCGGACCTCCGCACCCGCGGCCGGCGCCGCCCGGGCCCGGCTCACCGGCTCGGGCCGGGCCGGCCGCCCCGCGGTCGCCAGGCGGCGCACGACGCCACCGACGACCGCCGAGACGACCGCGTACGCCGAGGCGCGGAGCACCGGCCCGCTCGTCAGGACCTGCACCACGGGAACCCGGCGGACAACGGCGAGCGCGCGCGTCACCGTCCCCCGCCGAAGGGGCCGGGACGGGGCCGGGATCGCCGGGCCGCGGCACGGTGCGGGACCGTCGTCGCCGGTCCACGCGGCGGTCATGGGCCCTCCCCCCTCCCCGCCGCTGCATCGCACCACATGCCGGTCGCCAGTGGGGCGGGGTGGACACCGGCCGTTCCGCGGCGGCCGCACCGCAGTTCCTCGACCCCGCACGGTCACCGATCGCCTTCCCCACCACGCGCCTCGGCGGGACACTCGGACACGTGAGGGCCCGGCTCATGACCCCACCGCTGGTGGGACGTGAGCGCCAACTCGTCACCCTGCGGCGGCTCTGGGAGGGCGCCGAAGCCGCGATGCCGGCGGTGGCACTCCTCGTCGGCGAGGCCGGCAGCGGGAAGACCAGGCTGGCCGCAGAGCTCGTGGACGAGGTCTCCCGGCGAGGTGGACGCGCGCTGCGCGGCGAGTGTCTCCCCCTGGGCGGCCAGGACCTCCCCTACGGGCCGTTCCTCGGCGTCCTCGACGACGTCCTCACGGTGCCGGACCTCCCCGAGGGGCTGCGCGGGGACGTCTCGCGCCTGCTCTCCGCCGTCGAGTCGGCGCCGGACCTGGACGCGATCGGCACCGGTGTGCGTGCGGGCGGCAGCACTCACCGCGGCCGGCTGTTCCAGCAGTGCCTGCGGGCGGTCACGGAGCTCGCCGCCCAGTTCCCGGTCCTCCTCGTCCTCGAGGACGTCCACTGGGCGGACCGGAGCTCCCTGGACCTGCTGGCCTTCCTCGTGGCCGGTCTCCGGGAGCAGCGGCTCCTGGTCCTGGTGACAGCGCGGGACGACGAGAGCTCGGCGGAGTCGACGAGGACGTTGCTCACCGAGTTGCGGCGCCGGGGCTCGGCCACGGCGGTGGACCTCCCTCCGCTGGACGACGCGGCGGTCCACGCCCTCCTCGACGCGGGGGGCGGCCTCCCGGGCCACGTCCGGCGGGAGATCGCCCGGCGTGCGGACGGCAACCCCTTCTACGCGCTGGAACTGCGGACGGCCTGGGAGCGTGGGGCCGCGGTCCTGCCCGACGAGGTGGCCGACGCCGCCCTCTCCCGGCTCCGAGGCCTGGCCGGCGACGCCGCCGAGCTGCTGCGGTCGGCCGCCGCGATCGGCCGGGAGTTCACCGACGAGCTCCTGGAAGCCGTCCTGGACCTGCCCGAGTCCCGCCGGTTGGCGGCGCTGCGGGAACTGCTCGACCGTGGCGCTCTCGTCCCGGACGGAGAGGCGTACCGCTTCCGGCACGCGCTGCTCCAGGAGGCCGTGTACGCGCGCCTGCCGCCCGCCGAGCGTCGTCGGGTGCACCGGGCCGTGGCTCCCGCACTCCAGCGCGTCGCCGAGCAGCGGGGCCCCGACCTCGGGACGGCCGTGGCGCTGTCCTTCCACTGGCGAGCGGCCGCTGAACCGACCGCGGCGCTGGCAGCGGCGGTCACGGCCGAGGCGCTGGCCCGGCACGCACACGCCCACGGGGAGGCGGCACGGCAGGCCGAGTCGGCGCTGGCCGTGTGGGACGCCGCGTCGGAGCGTCCATCGGGGACCCGGCTGGTGCCCCTGCTGCTCCAGGCGGCGGAGGACCGCCGCTGGGCCGGCGACCTGGGACCTGCACTGGCGCACGCACGTCGGGCCGTCGCCCTGGCGGTCGACCGGGGTTCGCCCCTCGAGGAGGCCATGGCGCTGGAGCGGCTGGGGCAGCTGGTGTGGGCCGACGGGGACCTGTCCGGCGCGCTGGACCTGCACGAACGGGCGGTCACCCTCGCGCGGGACCAGGGCATGACGCCCGTGACGGCGCGCGCCCTCGCGTCGTGGGCCACCCGCCTCTCGACCGCCGGGCAGTTCGCCCGCGCCGCGTCCGTGGCGGAAGAGGCCGTCGAGGCGGCCAGGACGTTGGAGCTCACCGCGGTCGAGGCGCACGCCCTCACCACCTGGGGCACCAGCCAGGGGGTGTCCGGTGAGCTCGAGGCCGGGCTGGAGCGGCTGAGTCAGGCCCGGGACCTCGCGCGGCGCACCGGCGACGCCGAGGAACTGATGCGGGTGTTCGCCAACCAGGCGTTCGTCCTGCTGGAGGCAGGCCGCCCCGCTGACGCCGGCGACACCGCGGCCGAGGGGGTCGCGGAGCTGACGAGCCTGGACGTGCCGCGCTCGATGCTCGCGGTGCTGATCACCAACCTGGCCGTCGCCCACCTGCGGGCCGGGCGGTTGACCGAGGCGCGGGAAGTGGCGGAGGCCGGTCTGGAGGACTGGGGGCCGCTGGACCGCCAGTACCTGCAGGGTCTGCTGGTGGAAGTGCACCTCACCCGCGGGGACACCGCCTCCGCCCGCCTCCTGCTGGAAGACATGCGAACTGCTGCGGAAAGCGTCACCGACCCGCGGATCACCGCTGGACTCCGGGGTCTGGAGATCCAGCTCGCGTTGCTGGAGGGCCGCGGCGACGACGGGCTCCGGATCGCCGCCGAGGCGGTGCGGGACCTCCCGGGCGTGGGCCTGCAGACGACCGCCCTCCGGCTGTGCGCGGTCTGCACGCGGGCGCTGGCGCACGTCCGTGCCCGCCGGTCGGACGCAGCCCTCCGGTCCGGGATGGCCACCGTGGAGCATGCGGTGGTCGAGGTCCTGACGGCACGGCGGGGCGACCCGGACCGGTGCTCGCTGCACGAACGGGCACTGCTCGCGCAGTGCGAGGCCGAACTCGACCCGGAGAGTGATGCTCAACCGGGAACACGCTGGGCGATCGCAGCCGGTGCGTGGCGGGCGGCTGGCCAGCCCCACGACGTCGCGTACGCCCTGCTGCGTCAGGCCGAGGATCTGGCGGCAGGGCGACGCCGGAGGGAGGCCGCCGACCGGCTGGGCGAGGCCGAGACGCTGCTCGTGGACCTCGGCGCCACGCCCCTCCTGCGCCGCGCGCAGCTGCTTCGCGACGCCATCGCGGTCCAGGCCTCGCCGGTGCGCGACTCGGGCCGTACGCCGCCCGAGGACCCGATCAGCGCGCTGGGGGTCACCGTCAGGGAGCGGCAGGTGCTCGACCTGCTCATGCGCGGGCGGACGAACCGTCAGATCGGCCGGGCTCTCAGCACGACGGAACGCACTGCCGCGACACACGTCTCCAACCTGCTGCGCAAGCTCGGGGTGTCCAGTCGAGTGGAGGCGGTTTCCCTCGCCCACCGGCTCCTGGTGTCCGAGGCGGACAGCCCAGCCGCTGAACGCTGAGTCCGCGAGCGGGTCAGGTGTTACGAGCTTCCGCGGTCGCCGGCCGGCGGTGGGCCGCGACCAGGACGGTCGATGTGGCCGTCCCGTTGATGAGCATGACGCCTTGGTCCACGTCGAGGCGGAGGACCGTGCCATCGCGCAGGGCGTCTTCGATCTGCCGGACGAGGTCGTCGGGGATGCCCTCTACGGCCACCGGCTCGCGATTGTCGATCCAGATGTCCATCCAGACCTTCTTCGACTCTTCCGGCATCCCGCCCCCTGGGTGTCGCCGTGAGAACAGCAGATGGTTCCCACGGTGCGATTTCGGTGTGCCACCTCGGATTGCGCGTCGGGGTGTTCCGGCAGAATTGCAGTAGCCGCAGCCTAGCCGTGGCAGGAGGTCAGCGGAACCCTCTCGAATGCTGCTCGCGTGTGTTGCACCGGAAGCTCCGCCCATTGGCGGCTGACTACTCATCTCATGCGCTCAGCAGGGCGGTCCCGTCTTCCGAGCCATCCTGCGTGCCGATGAGTTCCCGCAGCCGGGAGAGAGCTCGCTGACGGGTCGGTCCGATCGCGCCCACGGGCATGCCCGTCCGAGCCGACACGTCGGCGTACGAGACCTCCTCCTCGCCGTACAGCGCCCGGACGAGGTCCCGCTGTCGCGGCGGCAGGGCGTCGACGTGGTCCCAGATCCGCGCGGCGAGCTCCCTCCGGTGGAGCAGGTCCGGGAGCACGTCACAGACGTCGTCGTCCGCGCACCGGGCCTCGTACGGATCCCAGTCGCCGACCAGCTGGTCGCGGAGCCGGCCGGGGCCGCGCAGCTCCCGGAGGCACTCGTTGCGCATCGTGGTGGTCAGCCACGCGGGCAGGCACCGGGGGTCGCGGATCTGCCGCGCATGCGTCAGCAGGGAGACCCAGGTGCGCTGCAGCGCGTCCTCCACCTCCTGGCCACCCAGCCGGTGGGCACGGCCGACCGCCCGCAGCCGGGACTCGTGCGACCGCACGACGTCGGTCCAGGCCGCCTCGTCCCCGATCCGCAGCCGCTCGATGACGTCAGAAGGGGACGAATCGCCTCGGCGAGAGGCACTCCCCGCTCCATTTCGCCATTCATCGGTGGCCATTGCGCCCTCCTCTGTGGTGCGTCGAACTGGTCGAGGAGGACTCTTCCGAGACGAGTGGTCAGGCCACATCCAGAGGACTACGTAGGAATGGCCGCCGTCATGACGTAGGAATGCGGGCGGCTGTACCTGGTCGCTACGCGACGCGCGACGCGACCACGTGGATCACCCCCTGCGGAAATGAGGGAGAACGATGCCGGTAGTCGTAGGGCGGAGGCGGTGGAATGGCGATCGCCAGACGGGTTGCGAAGCACGACGCCCCCGGGAGCGACCGTCGGGCGCTCCCGGGGGCGTCAGGTGCATCAGCCCATCGCGTTGATGACCGGCATGCGGCGTCGCAGGGTGAGTGAGACGTCGAACGTGCCGTTCCCGTTCTCCATGTTGTCGTCGTTCAGTCGGAACCACAGCTCGGTGTCGTCCCTGTCGGGTGGGACGTGGAAGCGGGTTCCCGACCCGATGGGGAACCAGTTGCCGTTGTCGTACCCGCCGATGAGCATCGACCCGCGGACGCCGTCGCCCTCCGGGAGCGGGTACCACGGCTTCGGCGGGCCATCGAGTCCCTCCGGGCCGTTCCGCCCGATGAAGACCCAGCCCGCCCAGATCGACCCCGTGGCGGTGACGGTCACCTCGTCACCACGGTTGACCCGGACGCCGGTGGCCACCGGACCACGGCCCGAGCCCTCCCCCACCTCGAACCGGCCCGCGAACTCCCGGCCGCCGTAGACGTTCGCGTCGACGATCTTCACCGGGTCGGTGACCCGAGTGACCCGGACCAGGTTGTGCGGTGCGGCCAGGTAGCGCGCCGTGTACTGGATCGGCGCCGCCGGCAGGTCTCGCGAGATCCGGAGCTGGCTCTTGATCCAGGGCAGGAGCTGGTTGGCCGGGTCGACGATGACGTCACCGCCCGCACCACTCGAGCCACCGACCACGACGGCCCGTACGGAGCTGCGGGACAGGGTGCTCTTGTAGGTCGCCTCCAGATCGGCCTGACCGCTGACGGCCGCCTGCCAGCTCCCCTTGACGGCCGCCTGCACCTCGAGGCTGGAGGCCTCGCTGTCCACCAGGAAGGTGAGCATCCGACCGTACGTGACCGAGGAGATGTAGCAGGGCGGGTTGTCCGGGCCTGCGTAGGCCTGGACGTCGGCGAGGGTGACCTGGTCGGAGAAGAAGCGCGGCGGTGAGCCGTCGGGCGTGAACACCACCTGGTAGTAGGCCTGGGAGAACACCCCGAAGGTCGTGCTCCGCTCGAGGTGCGTGTCGAGTCGCGCCTTCGCGTCGACCCCCCAGCCGGAGCCCTTGAGGTTCAGGCCGAACTTCACCATCGCCTCCTCGAGCGTGCTGACCTTCTCCAGCCGGAGGGACATGACCGCCGCGCTGTCCTGCGGGGCGAGGTCGTCGACCAGCTCGTTGAGCGTGTCCACGTACCCGCGCAGAGAGGGCTCGTCCAGGCGACGGGACTGGGAGCGCACCTGCGGCAGGGTCAGGTCGGTGGTGAGCGTGACCCACCCCGGAGCCCGGCCGAGGGCGATCGGTGCCAGGGCGCCCGACTGCACGGAGGCCCCGGTCACGGCGGCGCCGGGCCACATGGTGTCCGGGATGGGGCTGACCTCCACGAAGTCGGCCACCTGCCGGGCCATCCGGACACGTTGCTCCAACACCTCCACCGCTACGCCGTCCACGTCGGTGACCCCCGGCCGCTGCTGTACCGGCCCGGGTGTGTCGCCATCGCCCTCGTGCGGGAGCGGTGCGAGGGAGCGGATGTAGGCGTCGATCGCCAGGGCTCCGGCGTCGGCGTCCCGAACGCTGGGGAGCGGATCGCCGACCGCGGCCTGGAGCAGGGCGATGTCGGCCGGATCGACGGCGGCCACGCGGTCGCGTGGCTGACGCGCGAGGGTCTCGGCGTCCGGGATCCGGTGCAGCACTCCGCCGCGTGCCAGGTAGGCGGTGCCGTCGGGGCAGACGAGCACGCTGCCGTCGACCATCGGCGGCAGGGGCGCCCCGAGCTCCAGGGCCAGGAGTTCGTCCTGGGGGACGCGCCGGACGGCGGCCCAGCTCCGCGGATCCAGCGTGGCGAGGGTGACGGCGTCGGGCACCCAGCGACGCAACTGGCCCTGGACGTAGTAGATCTCGGGACCGTCCCCGATGACGAGCTCACGGTCGGACACGGGCATGGTGCACCTCCTGTGCAGCTGAGGGGTGGGGTGGACGAAGCGGTCGCGGCGCCGGTCGTGGACCGCGGCGAACCCAGGGCCGGCCGGGGGCCTACGCGCGGGCGCCCCGGCCGGCCGGGCGACTCAGGGCCAGCTCAGCCCGGGGTCGGGCGCCGGAGCAGGGCCCACAGGCTCCAGCAGGTAGGCGACGACGATGGCCTCGTCAGCGCCCACGAGGACACGCGTGGACGGCGACGGGGGTGTCGTCGGGGTGGTGGACACATCGGGACTGGCGAAGTCGACGTCCGCCAGCCAGGTCCGGAGCCGAACGGGGAGCTCGGTCAGCCGACGGGAACGGAGCTCGGCACGCCACCGCGGGTGGACGACCTCGACCAGGTCGGTCTCGCGGCGGGCCAGCACCGGTGGGTCACGGTCGACCAGGAGTCCCCCGTCCACCGGGTCCGGGCGCACGACGTGGCTCACGTCGACCACCCGCGGACCGTCCGGCTCCGGTATCGGCACCGGCGGTCGCAGACCCGGCAGCGCAGAGGGAGGCGACATCTCGATCCCGTGCCGGAGGTAGCCCAGCCGTAGCGGTGGGGTCCCTCCGCCCGTCCCGGACGCCGCCGTCAGCTCCAGGTTGCGGGCGAGGACCAGCCCGGTCACCAGGTACGGGAAGTCCCCGGCCGCGGGTGTGCCCCCGTCCGACACCACGGGTGAGGTGTCGTCGGCGTACCGCCACGCTCGCGAGCGGAGGACCCCCGGGTCGAACCACGGCCGCAGGACCTGGACGTAGCTCAGCTCGACGGTCAGCCGGTCGATGTCGGCGTCCTGCGCGGGCTCACCACCGGCAGCGGCCACCTCGGGAGGCAGCCCGGCGATCAGCTCCCCGATCCGCGACCCGGGCAGCTCGAAGCGGACCCAGCCCCGTCCCTCCAGCACGTCGGTGGGGACGAAGCGGGTGAGGAAGTAGCTCGAGACGCCGTCGAGTGACCCCACGTCGGCGAGCTCGAACTGCTGCCGGTGCTCCGACCAGGACACGGCGGTAGCCGCTCCCGGCCAGGCATCGACCACGGCCATGGCCGCCTCGACCTCCCCGGCCCGGCCGGTCAGCTGCAGCTCGACCTGCGCCGCAGCCACCCGGTCCTCGGCGAGGGCCACCTGCGCCTGCCAGGCCGCCTCCGACCCGGTCGAGGGGTCGGGCCGGGAGGCACGCACCGTGGCGAGGTCGACCAGCGCCGTCCCCACGGCCTGTCTGCACGAGAAGTACGTGCTGAGCACCTGGGGCGTGAGCAGTGCCTTCGCTGCGTCGTGGCGCGCCTGTTCCTCGGGGGTCGGGGTCCGTTCGGCGAGGCGGACCCGCGCGGGATCGAGGACCTCGCCGTAGACGTCCCACAGGAGGCGGGGCTCCGGAGTGGCGAACGGTGGGCGGAGCCGGCTGTTGAGCAGCAGCGCGAACGCCTCGGCTCGCCGGCTGTCCTCGGCCTCCTCGGCCGGCCAGAAGCGCAGGTCCTCGAAGGAGAACCCCGTGGCAGGCCGGGGCACCGCCGCCGTCCGGCCCGCAGCGAAACCGGTGACGCCCAGGGCGTGGAGTGCGAGGACGACCCTCGTGTCCACGCCTGGACGCACCGCGGCCTCGTCCCCCGGCATCAGGCGAAGTCCGTCTCGGGGATGCTCGGCAGGGGGTCGGGGGTCTTGCCGAGCTTGTGGTTGACGAACCCCAGGACCTGCATGCCGTTCGTCCTGATCGTCGCCCCGTCCTGGGTGACCTCGAGCTTGGTGTCGTGGTCGCTGTGGGAGTAGCCGCCCGCGAGGCGGAAGGGTCCCCAGCCCACGCTCCCGCCGGCACCCACGCGCGAGGACGTCTCGCGGTAGGTGGAGGCGAACTCGTCCGACGTGATGGTGAGGTTGCGCGCCAGGATCACCTGTGTCGGGTAGCCGACGAGGAGGCCGCGCGGTGGGTCCCCTCCGTCGGAGGGCACGCCGTCGAAGGTCCAGCCGTCCCCCGGGCGCAGCGTCCAGCCGCGGCTGACGAGGAACTCCGGGAAGAACCACGGCCGGACGACGACCGCCTGGGCCAGCTCGACGGAGAGCCGGAAGCTCTGGCACTGCACGTCGATGCCACTGTTGTGGCTCTCCCCGCCGGCGTTCGCCCCGAAGGACCACAGCCCGAAGCCGAGGCCCGCCGAGGCGTTCCAGGACGTCGACTCCTGGTGGGTGGAGATGCTGCGGTGCTCGTGCGTCTGCTCGTAGGTCGTCCACCCCGGCGAATTGGCGACGTTGCCGGGGACCAGAGTCGTGTACGGGAAACTGGTGCCCGAGTCGACGTGCGCCAGCCGGCCCTTCGCGAACTGGTCGAGCAGTGCGGCCTTCCAGAGGACGAGGTTGCGCAGTGTGGTCTGGTCGACGATGGCCCGTGCCTGGTCCACCTCGTTGCGGTGGCCCTCGGCCGCCCACTTGGCCTCAGCGAGGGCGACCTGCATGTCGTAGACCTCGTGGTTGGTCTCCCAGTCGGTGACGGCGGCCAGCCCCGCCGCTCCGGTGGCGGCGCGTGCGGCGGCCAGCTTGTTGCCGCGGCTGGTCTTGGCCAGGATCCACGCCGCCATCGCGTCGTCGTAGGCCTTCACCGCCGCGGAGGGCGTCGCCTTCTCGACGAGCTGCCCGCTCATGAGGTCCTGCACCTTGACGGTGTTCTGCAGGAAGGCCCGGCAGCGCTCGAGGCGGGCCTTCTCCTCGTCGGTCAGCTCGTGGTGCACGACCTTGGCGGCCTTGAGGATCTGCTCGTACATCACGCTCAGGCGCATCCCGCCCTGCGGCGCGAAGGAGGCCTCCTGCTGGGCGTGGTCGTAGTTCCGGCCGATGGTCGGGATGTAGTCCATGAGCGTGCTGAAGGCGAACGCGTGGTTCGACAGCGCCTTCTGACCCTCCGCCGTCGCCGCGCTGAAGACGCCGTTCTCGGCGAAGTCCAGGTCCGCCGCGGTCAACGGGATGCCGGGGCGGCACCAGGTCAGGAACGCCGACTCCGGGAGCGGCTGGTCGGGACCGCCGCGCAGGACGACGCCGATGTTGTCCATCAGGGTCTTGCCGAGCTCGCCGATGGTGGGCATGGGTCTCCCTCGGGGTGATGTGGAGCGGGGCCGGGCACCCACGGACGCGGCCACCGGTACACCGCACCGTCGAGGCGGCGGTGGAACAGGCCGTCGTGCGTGGCGGCCTCTCCGTGGGCGCCCGAGGAGAGGAGCCACGGAGTCGGCTGCCTGATACGCCCCGGTTCGTCCGCCCCCGGACTGCCGCGGCGGCAGGGCGCGCGGACGGCCCGGGACGGTGTGCCGTCCCGGGCCGTCGGTGAGCGCGCCGGCGGACACGACGTGGCCGCCGGCGCGTTGCGGATCAGACGGGCACCAGGCCCAGTGCCCGCATGGTGGCTGGTCCGGCGATGCCGTCGACAGTCAGTCCCGAGCGCCGCTGGAACTCACGCACGGCGGCCTCGGTGGCAGGCCCGAACACTCCGTCCTCCCGCAACCGGGCGAACTCCGGGTGGTCGCGGTTGAGCCGACGCTGGAGGCCCAGGACGGCGGGACCGCGCCTGCCCGACCGCAGCAGGTCGCCGTTGACCTGGTCCGAGCCGAGGTCCACGCCGGCGAACATGGGCAGTGCCCAGGGCGCCGGGTCGTCGCAGAGGGGCGAGGCGACGACCGACAGGTGGAAGTGGTGCCGGTGCGGGTTGGGCCCCCGGTACGGCACCCACGTCCACGGCTGGTTCCCCGGCCGCGAGTCGAGGATCAGCCCGTTGGCGATGACGTACTTGATCCGGGGGTCCCGGGTCTGCACCAGCTGGTCGGTGACCACGCCGATGTCGACTCCCCCGGCGGGGTCGTGCGTGAAGTCCCGCGCCGTGACGATCCCCGGGCCGTACCACGGGTTGTGGTCACTGGTCCGGGCTGCGTGCGCCGCGTCGCCGATCGACCCGTCGCTGCGCTTGTCCCGGGACGGGCACGCGGCATCGAGCTGGGCGCGGAAGGTCTCCAGAGAGCGTGCGACGCGCCAGCTCATCGGCCCGCTCCCGTCCGGTCCGGTGCTCCCGTGGGCGGGTCGGCGGTGGTGGAGTGGTCCATCGTCCTCGTTCCTGTCGGTCGAAGGGGTGGTCCTGCTCCAGGTAGAGGGGGCGCGCAGCGCGCTGATACGCCGACCGCCGAGCGCGACGCCGCGGCCGGTCACCTCGGGTCGTCGGGCGTGCGCCAGTCCCCCCGGGCGTTGCGGTGGACGTCGTTGTCGTCGCGGTCGGCGCTCGTCTCGTCGTACACGCCCTCGGCGCGGCCGTCGACGATGCGGTTGCGGGTGAAGGTCTCCGGACGGGCGCCGCGCAAGAGGGCCACCCCCGCCCGCTCGTTGTTCCTGATCTCGTTGTGCTCGATGCGACCGCTCCCGCCGGCCGCGACGAGGACGCCCCCGGCTGTGCCGTTGTGGATCCGGTTGTCCACGAGCAGCGGCCGCCCGCCGCCGGCGATCTCCACCGCCGTCCCCCGGTTGCCGTACAGGTCGTTGTCGCTGACCGTGCCGCCACCGCCGTCGCCCACCCACAGCCCGGGGCCGTAGCCGTCGTGGATCCGGTTGCCCCTCAGCACGGGCTGGGCCTGCTCGGTGATCGCGACACCCGCGTCCCGGTTGCCGGAGATGTCGTTGTGCTCGATGCGGGGACGCGTCCCCGGGCCGCGGACGAGCACGCCGCCGCCCAGACCGAGGCCGATCCGGTTGTCGGACAGCTCCGGGCGGCACCCGTCCCGGACCTCGACGCAGGAGTGCGCGTGCCCGGTGATCAGGTTGTGGGCCACGTGCGCGTGCCCCCGTTCGCACACCAGCACGCCGATCCCACTGCCGTCGGTGATGCGGTTGCCGGTGATCCGCGCCTGACCGTCCCCGCGCACCCGGATGGCGGCCTCGACCGGTCCGCGCGTCATGACGTCGCACCCGTCGACGACCAGCGTTCCGGTGAGGACGTCGATGGACGCGCCCTGCGCCGGCCCACCGCCCTCCACGGTCAGTGCGCTCACCCGCCCGGTGCCGCCGGCGGCGCGGTAGCTCAGCGTGCACGGGCCCGCGGCGCGGAGCACGGCTCGCTGCTGCTCCACGACCCCCACACCGAGGATGCTCAGCGGCTTGGTGAGCACCACCTGCTCGGCGTACATCCCGGGCCGGACGAGGACCACGTCGCCCGGGCAGGCGGCCCGCACCGCGGAGGAGATGGAGTCGTGGATGTTGCGGCCCTCCACCCCGCTCTCGACGATGTGCGCGCCCCTCGGCACGCGCGCCGCCGGGCCGAGCGCGCGCACCCGCCGGGCGATCGTCCTGGCGGCCTCGGCCACGCCCTCCCGCTGGAACCACACGGTCGTGACCCCGCGCAGGTCGCTGGGTAGCCGGATCGTGGACCCGGACTGCGGATCGTGTTCCACCAGGGCGAAGGTCCGCTCGCGGTTCAGCCGGCCCATGAACAGGCCGAGTTCGAAGACCACGTTGTCGCGCGGGACGGGGTGCGAGTCCGCCCGGTGGTCGACCCGGTCGTCGGGCAGCAGGAGGAAGGCGGCGAAGTCGACCTCCTCGATCCGCCGGGCGAGGTCCTCCAGGGCGGCGAACCCGATGTCGAAGGCCTCGTACCACGGGAGGACGCGGACACGGCCGGACGCCGAGAGCTCGGCCGCGAGCTCCTCCGCGAGCCCCTTCCCCTCCGACGACGACCCGATGAACAGGCCCGGCAGGGTGCGTCGAGACATGGGTCCTCCGAGCGGTCACGGGGCCGACGGCGCCCCGACGGCCGACGCGGGGAGGAGCCCGCGAGCGCGGGAGGAGATACCGGCCGCGCAGAGCGGGGTGGTCGCGCAGCGGCGGGAGGCAGGTCCGGTCGTGGCGACCTCAGGTGCCCTCGGGGGGATGGCGAGCCCGGCCTGGCCGGCTGACGGGCCTCCCGGTATCAGTCCGCGCCCTCAGAGCATCTGGTCGTCGGGTCGGTCAGTTGCCGTGGCCCTCCGTGCCGAGCAGTCGCCGGAGCCGGGGCGGCGGCGCCACCCGACGTCCTCCGATCCCGAGACGAGGTCCCCATGCCCACGACCACGCCCTGCTGGCGGCACACCCACGTCTGGCTGGCCTCCTGCCCGGACTGCACCCACTGGCACCTGAGGACCCAGCTCGCGCTCCGGGACGGCCGCCGGGCCACCGCGGCGCACGCGTACCCCGCGACGACGGCGTCGCCACCCCTGCCGTGACCGGGGTGCTGCGCCGTCAGCGCCGCAGCAGCTCGACCTCCGCTCCACCCACCGCCGACGGATCCGACCCAGGAGCAGCCGTGACCACCGCCGTCAACGACACGAGGGACCTGCTCGGCCTCGAGTTCGCCTTGGCCTGTGAAGAGCTCGCCGACGCGCGGGTCAGGCAGCGGGAGAAGGACACCCCCGACAGTCGCGCGTCCGTGGCCCGGTGCCGCGCGGCCGTCGATGCGGTCCTCGACGTGTACCTCGAGCTGGTCTGCATCACTCCGCGCCGGGCCGCCCAGGTGCCGTAGCCACCGGTCGCGGTGACGACGGCGCAGACCACGACGTAGCCCCACAGCCACGGGTCGGCCGGGTCGAGGTCCGCCCGGTAGCGCGCCAGCACGACCAGTTGCAGCGCACCGAACAGCGTGTAGGTCACCGCCGGGACCAGCAGGCGGGACAGGTCGCGCTCCCGGATGACCAGGACCGCGCCGACGCCCAGCGCGACCAGCCAGGCACCGATCACCTGGCTGCTCAGCGGCATCACGTCCCACGGCCAGAACCGCGTGACCGGCTCCGAGTGGTGGTGCACCGTCAGCCCGCCGAGGAACAGCACTGCGCCGGCGGCGGCCAGCACCGCGCCCTGGGCGGCCAGCAGGCGGGCCAGCCACCGCGGCAGGGGCCGGCCGACGTGCCGGGCCGGCCCGCGGCCGACCTCCTGCAGCACGACGACGGCTGCGCAGGCGACCGGCACGACGAGGTAGACGCCGAACCACACCCACGCGGCGAACCGCCCGGCCTCCTCGCCGTGCACCAGGTGCATCCGGTGCGTGTGGACCAGGGTGGCCACGAGGGTGAGGGCGGTGAAGACCCCGACGGTGACGACGGCGACGCGGATCTCGTCCCAGCGCCGGCGCCGGAGGGCCAGCACGGACAGCACCGTGCCCGACGCGTAGGCCGCGCCGAGCCACGCCGCGGTC
The DNA here is from genome assembly GCF_054050075.1 of Geodermatophilus sp. SYSU D00965. Classification (NCBI taxonomy): domain Bacteria; kingdom Bacillati; phylum Actinomycetota; class Actinomycetes; order Geodermatophilales; family Geodermatophilaceae; genus Geodermatophilus; species Geodermatophilus sp. SYSU D00965. The sequence continues at coordinate 57,612 of NZ_JBJGYQ010000017.1, forward strand.
ACCTCCATGGCGATCGACCACGCGAAGGCCTCCCGCGCCCGCTCGGGCCAGACCAGCAGCGTGACGACGGCGAGCAGGGTGAGCCCCGTGAACGCCCTCAACAGCCACCGGGTGCCGGCACGGACGTCGGACGCCGAGGGGTCGGCGCCGGTCCGCAGCAGTGGGTCCGCCTCCGGTGCGACGCGGGGAACCGCGGCCATGGGAGTCCCTCCGGGAACGGGTGTGGTGCTCCCAGGGTGGCCGCGGACCGGGCGCGGCACATGACCAGGACGCGTCGTCTTCGGCGTGGGCGGCGCATGGTCAGTTCTGACCATGCGCCGCCGGCCCGCTAGGCGCGACGGGCCCAGACGGACGCGCCGTGCCAGTCGATGGCCTGGACCGTCTCGTCGCCCACGACCCACGCGTCGTGGCCCGGCGGCAGGGAGACCACGTCCCCGGGGCCACAGTCGAGTTCGGTGCCGTCGGCCATCACCACGTGCACCCGGCCCGCGACCTGGTACTGCTGGTGCGGCGCCTGGCACAGCTCCGTCCCCGCCACGGGCTTGACGTGCTCGGACCAGCGCCAGCCGGGCTGCAGGGTGATCCGGCCGATCTGGGCGCCCCCGGACAGGTTGACCAGTTCCATCCGCCAGTTGTCGCCCTCCCGGACCTCGTCCGGTCGGTCGAAGCTGGCGTGCTCCAGGGGCTGGGTGGTGGTGTCCATGGCTGTCCTCCCGTCGACTCGTGTCCGGGCACCCCCCGTTGTCCTCGCGGTCCCCGCGCCGGTCAACGGGAACCGTCCCGACCCGCAGACCGCGGGCTCCTTGTGCGCCTCCCCGGAGGCGCACGACACTCGGGCTCCGCCGCTCCACGACCGCTGCGGCAGGCGGCGCTCGCCGTGCCGCGGAGGACCGCGACGACAGGAGACGCGAGGATGCAGCCCTTCGACCCCGACCTCTCCCCCGACGATCTCGACGGCGAGAACGACTCCGGCGTGCTCGACCCCGAGGACTCCCTCGACGACCGTGGCGTGGACCCCCTCGACGAGGGCTGGTCACCGGCCGAGCGCCCCTGGGCCGTCGCCGACTGGGGCACCACCGGCGAGGAGGAGTCGGCCGGTGAGGGCCTGGAGCGCCGGCTGGCCCGCGAGGTGCCGGAACCGGCCGACCCGGACGGCGACCGCTGGGGCGACGGGCTGGGCGACGCCTCCGACACCGACGGCGAACTGCTCGACGAGGAGGTCGGCGGTGCCCGTGCCGGGCGACTCGTCGAGGGCGAGGGCACCTCGTGGGACGCCGAGGACGAGCTGGTCGCCGCTGACCGCGGCCGCGCCGGCGGTGCGGCGTCCGCGGAGGAGGCCGCCGTCCACCTGGTGGCGGAGGAGGACCGCGACGATGCCTGAGCCGACGACCACGGAGGACACCGTCGTGCAGCTCGACGAGTCCTTCTTCGCCGATCCGCACGCGGTCTTCGCGACGCTGCGCGAGGACCGGCCGGTGGCGCGGGCCCGCACCCCGATCGGCCTGCCGGTCTGGCTGGTGACCCGCTACGACGACGCCCGCGCAGCGCTCGCCGACCCCCGGCTGTCCAAGGACGGCGCCCGGTTCGCCCAGGTGCTCGACTCCTCCCCCGTGCCGCCGGAGCGCCGGACGGTGTTCGCCCGCGAGCTGACCCGGCACATGCTCAGCTCCGACCCACCCGACCACACCCGGCTGCGCAAACTCGTCGGGCGGGCGTTCACCGTGCGGGCGGTCGCGGCGCTGCGCCCCCGGATCGAGCAGATCGCCACGGAGCTGGCCGACGCGATGGCCGCCGGGCCCGCGGAGACCGACCTGCTCGACGCCTTCGCCTTCCCGCTGCCGATGAGCGTGATCTGCGAGCTGCTCGGCGTCCCCGACGCGGAGCGCTCGGCGTTCCGGACGTGGTCGAACACCCTGCTCTCCTCCGACGACGCCACCGACGAGCGCACCGCCGCCGCGGTCGCGATGGCCGGCTACCTCGCCGGCCTCGTCGCCGACAAGCGCGCCCACCCCGGGGACGACGTCCTGTCGGCGATCGTCGCCGCCTCCGAGGACGCCGACCGGCTGTCGGCCGAGGAGACGGTGTCGATGGCCTTCCTGCTGCTGGTGGCCGGCCACGAGACGACGGTCAACCTCATCGGCAACGGGGTGTACTGGCTGCTCCGCTCCCCCGACGCCCTCGCCCGGCTGCGCGCCGACCCCGACCTGACCCCCCGGGCGGTCGAGGAGTTCCTCCGCTTCGACGGCCCGGTCGACCTGGCCACCTTCCGGCACACCACCGAGCCGGTCGAGATCGCCGGCACGACGATCCCCGCGGGGCAGGTCGTCCTCGTCGCGCTCGCGTCGGCCAACCGCGACCCCGGCCACTACCCCGCCCCCGACCGGCTGGACCTGGAGCGGGACACCACCGGCCACCTGGCCTTCGGCTTCGGCCTGCACCACTGCCTCGGGGCTCCGCTGGCCCGGCTGGAGGGGGACGTGGCGTTCCGGACCCTGCTCGCCCGCTTCCCGGATCTGGCGCCGGCCGCCGACCCCGACGGGCCGGCCTGGCGGCCGAGCATGCTCATCCGCGGGCTGACCCGGCTGCCGGTGCGGCTGCACGGCTGACCGACGGCGGGAGGAGCGCCGGTCAGGAGGCGTAGCGGACGACGCGGTCGCCGGGGCGGGGCACCGGGGTCAACGCCTCGAGCGCCGCGTCCGCGTCAGGCCTCGCGTCCCTGCGGCAGCAGGCCGAGGGCGCGGGCGCGGGCGATCGCGGCCGTGCGGTTGTCGACGCCGAGCTTCTGCAGGATGTGGGTGACGTGCTTCTTCACCGTGCTGAGCTCGACCACGAGCGCGTCGGCGATCTCCTGGTTCCGCCGGCCCGCGGCGACCCAGCGGAGCACCTCCACCTCGCGGGGACTCAGCGTCTCCGGCGAGACCGCGACGCCAGACGGGCACGGCGCCGTCTCGAAGGCCCGCAGGACCCTGCCGAGGTGGTCCGGCGGCACGGCCCCGGCCGCGGACCGGGCGAGCAGGCGGCGGACCAGCGCGCGCAGCGGCGGCCCCTCGTCGGCGAGCACCCGGACCAGACCGGCCCGCGCGCCCGCGCACAGCGCGTCGGCCAGCACCCGGAGCGCCTCCGGCCCGACGCCGCCGGCGGCCAGGGCGCGGGCGCGCAGCGCCCCGATCTCGACCAGCCCGGCCACTCGGCCCTGCGCCCGGGCCCTCCGCTCGAGCCGGTCCAGCAGGCCGAGCGCCTGCTCGGGCAGGTCCTGCGCGAGCAGCACCCGCGCGAGCACCAGGTACCCCGGCTCGTCCGGGTACGCGGGGTCGTCGTCGGCGTGCAGGCCGCTCGCGGTGGTCCACTCCGCTGCACCGGCGACGTCCCCCTGCACCAGCAGCAGCCGCGCGCGCTGCGCCGGCACCGGGTCGAGCACGCTGGGCCGGCGGGGCCCGGGCGTCACGCCGGCCGCCTCGTCCATCGCGGCCAGGGCGCCCTCGGCGTCGCCGCGCGCCTGCCGCGTCCAGGCCAGCAGCGCCAGGCCCGCGGCCATCGGCTGGCTGTAGACCAGCTGGCGGCACGCGGCGATGCCGTCGGACAGGTGACCGAGCGCGGCGTCGAGCTGGTCCCGCTGGTAGGCGACCCGGGCCAGGCCCACGGCGGCGATCCCCGCCGCCGGCGCCATCGCCGGCCCGACGGTGCGGCGGGCCCGGGCGTAGGTGGCGGCCGCGGCGTCCAGGTCCCCGCGCGCCTCCTGGACCTGGCCGAGGGAGTCGCTCATCCGCACCGCCAGGAACGTCTCCCCGGCGGTCCGGAGGTCGGCGACGCTGGCCGCGAGGACGCGCTCGGCCTCCGCGGGCCGGCCGGCGAGCCACTCGGCCACGCCCAGGTGCCCGGTGACGACGGCGGCCAGCGTCGTGCGGTCCCGGCCGAGCCGGGCCAGGGCGCGCCGGCAGCCGTCGACCGTGCCGGGGACGTCGCCGTGCAGCTCGGCGAGGAACCCCCGTTCGAAGGCCAGCAGCGCCCCGACGTCGGCCACCAGGCTCCTCGACCGGCCGACCGACGGCTCGAACGGCTCCTCGGCCCGCTCGACGTCCCGTTCGGCGACGGTCAGCGGCGCCTCGGCCTCGTCGGTCCGCCCGGCCACCAGCGCCAGAAGCGCCTGCACGGCCAGCAGCCGAGGGCGGGCGCGCAGCACGCCGCCGGGCAGGGCCGCCAGCCAGCGTTCGACGGTGGCCCGCTCGCTGCGCAGCACCCGCTCGTCGACGTGCTGCTCGATCAGCTCGGCCGCCCGGTCGGGAGAGCCGGCCGCCAGCGCGTGCCCGACCGCCTCCTCCACCAGCCCGTGGCCGGCGCACCAGTCGGCCGCCCGCGCGTGCAGCCGCGGCACCCGGTCCGGTTCCTCGTCCCGGAGCCGGGTGCGCAGCAGGTCGGCGAACAGCTGGTTGTAGCGCCACCAGCCCCGGACGTCGTCCAGCGGCAGGAGGAACAGGTGCGCGGCCTCGATCGACTCGAGCACCCGCTGGCCGTCGCGGCCGCCGGTCACCGCGTCGCACAGCTCGCCGCTGAGCCGGTCGAGCAGGGAGGTCTCGAGGAGGAAGCGCCGCACCGGTCCGGCCTGGCGGTCGAGCACCTCCTCGGCGAGGAAGTCCAGGACGTGGCGGTGGGTCCCGTCGAAGGAGGCGACGAAGCCCGCGACGTCGGTCCGCTCCCGCAGGGACAGTGCGGCCAGCTTCAGCCCCGCGACCCACCCCTCGGTCCGCTCCGCCAGCTGCCGCACCGCGCCGTCCGGCACGTCGGCGGCGGCTCCTCCCACGCCGCGGACCAGGACGCCGGCCTCCTCGGGCGTGCACCGCAGGTCGGCGTCGCGCAGCTCGGTGAGCTGGCCGCGCGCCCGCAGCCGGGCCAGTGGCAGCGGTGGGTCGACGCGGCTGGCGACCACCAGGTGCAGCCGCGGCGGCCGGTGGTCCAGCAGGCCGGCGAGCGCTTCGTGCACCCGCGCGGAGGTGACCAGCTGGAAGTCGTCGAGGACCAGCACGGCCTCGCGTCCGGCCGGCCGCCCCGGGCGCGCGGGCGGGAGCCGGTCCAGGGCGGCGGACACCGACCGCCAGAAACGCGCGGGGTCGTCGTCGCAGGCGTCCAGGGTGAGCCACGCGACCGGGTGCCCGGGCCGGCACGCCCAGTCCGCGAGCAGGGCGGTCTTGCCGGACCCGGCGGCGGCACAGACGAGGGTCAGCCCTCCGGCCAGACCGGCGTCGAGCTGCGCCAGCAGCCGTGGGCGCGACACGAACCCCCGCTCCCGCCCGGGAGGGGTGGTCCTCGTGGCCAGCAGCTCCTCCGACCACACGGGGTCGGCCTGGAGGAGGACTCGCCCGACTGCTCCGGCCATCGCCGACGGCCCCACCTGCCCTCGCTCGCCGCGCCGGGACACTGCGACCGGTCATCGTAGGCGCGGGTGCGGGCGAACGGGCCCTCCACCGCTCTGGACCGGACGCCGGGGATTCCACCCGGAGGTCTACCGAGGGCGGATGCCGGAACCGGGCCGCGGGGCCGATGCTCGGCGGTCACGTCGACTGCGTCGGCGTCCCGTCCCCCGCTCCGAGGAGGTGCCGAGATGAGGGTCCTGCTGGCCGGCGCGACCGGCGCACTGGGCCGCCCGCTGACCGCGGCGCTGGTCGCCGCCGGCCACGAGGTGCTCGCCCTGAGCCGCACTCCTGCCCGGGCACCCGGCCCCGGCGTCCGGTCGGTCGTGGCCGACGCCCTGGACCGGGACGCCCTCCTGCGCGCCGTCGACGGCCTGAGCGCCGATGCCGTGATCCACGAGCTCACCGCGCTGCGGCGGCCACCCATCCGGCACTCCGGCATGGCGGCGACCGACCGGCTGCGCACCGAGGGCACGGCCAACCTGCTCGCCGCCGCCGACGCGCTCGGCGCGAGGCGGTTCCTGACCCAGTCGATCGTCCTCGGCTACGGCATCCGCGACCACGGCGACCGGCCGCTCACCGAGGACGACCCGTTCGGGGAGCCGCGGGGCGACCGGTTCGACCCGCACCTGGCCGCCATGCGCGGCACCGAGCAGCAGGCCTTCACCGCTCCCGAGGGGATCGCCCTGCGCTACGGCGCGTTGTACGGCGGTGACCTGGCGGCCCTGGCGCCGCTCCTCCGCCGGCGGCGGCTCCCGGTCGTGTCCAGCGGGCTGCTGGCCTGGGTGCACCACCAGGACGCCGCGGAGGCCACCGTCGCGGCGCTCGAGCGCGGGCTGCCCGGCCGGGCGTACAACGTCGTCGACGACCGGGCGGCCACCTGGCGCGAGGTGTTCACCGCGCTGGCCGCCGCCATCGGGGCACCGCCACCGCGGTCGGTCCCGGTGTGGGTGCTCCGGCTCGTGGCGCCCTACCTCGCCGCCTGCGTCGTGGACACCTCCATGCGGGTCAGCAACCGCAGGGCCCGGGTGGAGCTGGGCTGGAGCCCGCGCTACCCCACCGTCACGGAGGGGGCCGCGGCGGCGGGCGCCGCCCTCCGCGAGGAGGCCCGGGAGCCCACCCACCGGACGGGCGGCGCTGCGTGACCGGCACCGCGGGACAGCCGGCCGGCTACGCGGTGACCGTGGAGGTGTTCGTCCCCGCCCGGGTCGCCGAGCGCACGGTGGACGCCCTGGACCAGGCCTGGCGCGTGGAGAGCTGGACCCCGGCCGCGGCGGCCGTCGTCGCCGTGCGCGAGGCGCTCGACCGTGCCGGGTTCGGCGCCGTCGTCGCGGTCCGGACCCGCGAGGTCACGTCGGGGGCTCCGGCGCCGCGGGGGTGACCAGGCCGCGGCCGCCGTCGACCGTGAGCTGCTGCCCGGTGGTGATCCGGGCGGTCGCACCGGGGACGCCGACGACCGCGGGGATCCCGTACTCGCGGGCGACCACCGCGCCGTGCGAGTTGGGCCCGCCCATCTCCATGACCAGCCCGCCGGCGGTGAGGAACAGCGGCGTCCAGCCGGGGTCGGTGGAGGGCGCCACGAGGATCTCCCCGGGTGCCAGGAAGGCGCCGTCGGGGTCGAGCACGACCCGCGCCGGGCCGGTCGCGGTCCCGGCCGAGGCCGCTGTGCCGCGCAGCGCGCCGTCCGCCTCGGCCACCGGCACCGCCCGGGCCTCCGGCTCGCTGCCGTCGCCCAGCAGCACCCGGGGCACGTGCCGCCGCGTCATCTCCCGGTCGTACGCGCGGCGCCGCTCGACGACGAGGTCGCGCACGTCCCGCCCGTCGAGCGCGGCGGCGACCTCGCGCAGGCCCAGGAGGAAGACGTCGTCGGCCCGGTCCAGGACCCCGCCGGCCGCCAGCTCCGCACCGACCGCCCGCAGCTGCTCCCGGGCCCGGCCGAGGACCAGCACGATGTCGTACTTGGGCAGCTCGCGCAGGCCGGCCAGCTGCCGGGTGCGGTCCAGGGCGAGGCCGACGACCCGGCCGCGGACGGGGCCGCGCTGCCGGGCCCGGGCGGTGAGCGTGGCGACGGTGTCCTCGGCCTCCGCGGCGCTGCGGGCGAACACTGCGTCGGGGGCGGCCGCCGGGTCCTCCAGCCGCAGGTAGTTGGCGAGGACCCCGAGGACGTGGGTGGGGTCGTCGGCCCAGCGGGGCACCCCCAGGTCGATCTCGGCCACCGCGCGGAACCCGTAGCGGTCGAGGAACCCGCGCAGCCCCTCCTGGAGCGCCGCGGGCAGGACGCCGTCCCGGTAGCCGGCGGCGAGCTCGGCCGGCGATGTCGCCCGCAGAGCACCCGCGGCGTCGGCGTCGGCGCGGACCGCCGTCGCCAGGTGCCACAGCGCGAGGTCCATCTCGGTGGTCACGTTGTGCGGCAGTCCCCGCAGGACCGTCGCGAGGTCGCCGGGCCGGGCGTCGGGCCCGAGCAGCTTCCCGGCCAGGCCGAGCAGCGCGAACCCGGTGGCCACCGGTGGGGCCATCCGCGGGGCCAGGGTGCCGAGGGAGTCGCCGAGGAGGGCGACGACGGCGTCCAGCCGCTGCCGCGCCGGGGCGCCCTCCCCCGGCAGCGGGCGCTCCCGCAGGCGGGCGCCGAGGCGGTCGAGCCGCCGGCGCGCGGCCGCCGGGCGGACGACGGCCTGGGCGACCTGCAGCGGGACGCCGTACCGCGCCGCGATCCAGGCCAGCTGACGCACCACCGGCCCCCAGCCGTGGACGACCGACAGCCGCGGGTCGTCGAACAGCCCGCGGAGGACGGCGGCCGAGCGCGACTCCATGACGTCGAGCACGCGCGGGAAGACCGCCCGCCCGGCGGAGCTGCGCAGGACGAGGCCGACGTCGAGGAACAGCCGGCCGGCGGCGTCGCCGACCCGCGGCGGGCCGGCGACCGGGTCGGCCGGTGGGTTGCCGGAGAGGCGGGCCACGGAGGAGGCGACGATCCGCAGCGCCGACAGCCCCATGGGGGTCAGCGGCCGGGTGAGCCCCTGCGCGAGGCTGAAGCAGAACCACACCCGCAGGCCGCCGTCGGCCGGGCCGCCGTCCGGGACCGGGAACAGCGTCGTGATCGGGCGGGCCTGGGTGAGCCAGAGCGTGCCCGCGGCGTCGATCGCCCACTCGGTGTCCTGCGGCCGGCCGTAGTGCTCCTGCACGCGGTTGCCCAGCCGGACCAGCGCGCGCAGCTGCTCGTCGCCCAGGCACGCCTCCGTCGCCGCCGGCCGCGCCACGGCCTCGGTGCCGCCGCCGGGCCGGGGACGGACCACGAGCCGCTTGTCCCCCAGCCGCTGCTCGAGGACGGTGCCGGTGGCGCTGTCGAGCACGACGTGGTCGGGGTCGACCGCGCCGCTGACCACGGCCTCGCCCAGGCCCGGGCTGGCGTCGACCACGGTGTGCCCGCGCGCGCCGGTCACCGGGTCGGCGGTGAACAGCACGCCGGCCACCGCGGCGTCGACCATCCGCTGCACCACGACCGCCAGCCGCACGCCGGCGGGGTCGACCCGGTTGCGCAGCCGGTAGACGACCGCGCGGTCGGTGAACAGCGACGCCCAGCAGCGGTGGACGGCGTCGAGGACGGCGTCGGTGCCGACCACGGCCAGGTAGGTGTCCTGCTGGCCGGCGGCGCTGGCCGACGGCAGGTCCTCCGCGGTCGCCGACGACCGGACCGCCACCGGCTCGGTCTCCCCCAGCTCGCGCAGCGCGGCCGTGACCGCGTCGGCCACCGGCCGCGGCATCGGCGTGGCCAGGACGCGGTCGCGCGCCTCGCGGGCCAGCGCGGTCGCCGCGGCGGAGTCGTCGACCGGGGTGGCGGCCAGCCGGCGGACGACGTCGGCGAGGCCCGCCGCGGCGGCCACGTCGTCGTAGGCGTGCGTGGTCACGCAGAAGCCGTCGGGCACCGGCAGCCCGGCGCGGAGGAGTTCGCCGAGGTTGGCCGCCTTGCCGCCGGCCAGCGACAGCGACGACGCGTCGAGGTCCCGCAGCCGCACGACGACCGGGGAGCCGACCACCGGGGAGCCGGTCTGCTGCGGTGCTGCACCCATCGCGACGTCTCCCGCCGTCCGCACCGGTGGAGCGAGGAGCGGACGCTACTCCGGATCCGGCCCGGCGGGCAGGATCCCCCCGACGCCCAGGCGAGGAGGACCGGTGCAGGACGGGATCGCGGTCGTGACGGGTGCGGGCAGCGGCATCGGGGCGGCCACCGCCCTGGCCCTGGCCGACGCGGGCTGGCGGGTGGTGCTGGCCGGGCGGCGGCCCGAGCCGCTGGCGGCGGTGGCTGCCCGCGGTCCGGCGGAGCGGCTGCACCCGGTGCCCACCGACGTCACCGAGGAGGGGTCGGTGCGGGCGCTGTTCGACGCGACGGTCGCCGACCACGGGCGGGTGGACCTGCTGGTCAACAACGCCGGCCGGTCGGCTCCGGAGGCCGAGGTCGACGCCGTCCCCCTGGACGTGTGGCAGGCGGTCGTGGCGGTGAACCTCACCGGCACGTTCCTGTGCACCCGCGAGGCGTTCCGCGTGATGCGCGCCCAGCAGCCGCAGGGGGGCCGGATCATCAACAACGGCTCGATCTCCGCGCAGGTGCCGCGGCCGATGTCGGCGGCGTACACGGCCACGAAGCACGCGGTCACCGGGCTGACGAAGTCGACGTCCCTGGACGGGCGGCCGTACCGCATCGCCTGCGGCCAGATCGACGTGGGCAACGCGGCGACCGAGATGACCGAGCGGATGGCGGCCGGCGTCCGCCAGGCCGACGGCCGCGTCCGGCCCGAGCCGCGGATGGCGGTCGAGGACGTGGCGCGGGCCGTCGTCTACATGGCCGGCCTGCCGCTGGACGCCAACGTCGCCAACCTGACCGTGCTGGCCACCGCGATGCCCTACGTCGGACGGGGATAGGCCTCCCCCAGGGCGGCGGGTGGGCAGTACGGTCCGCGCACTCCCGAGGAGGTGCGATGGCCGATCCGCTGTGGACGAAGGGCGCGGGCGAGCTCGCGGGGTTGATCCGCGCCGGCGAGGTGTCGTCGGTCGAGGTCGTCGAGGCGCACCTGGCGCGCATCGACGCGGTCAACCCGGCGCTCAACGCCGTGGTCGTGGTGCTCGCCGACGAGGCGCTGGCGGCGGCCAAGCTCGCCGACGAGCGGCTCGGCAGCGGCGCCGAGGTGGGGCCGCTGCACGGGGTCCCGGTGACGGTCAAGGAGAACATCGACGTCGCGGGGACGCCCACCACCAACGGCGTGGTCGCCCTCGGCGAGGCGGTCCCGCCGGCGGACGCCCCGCTCGTCGAGCGGCTGCGCGGCGCCGGGGCGATCGTCCTGGGTCGCACCAACCTGCCCGACATGGGGCTGCGCATCTCGACCGACTGCAGCCTGCGCGGGCTGACCCGCAACCCGTGGCACCCCGACCGGACCGCGGGCGGCTCGTCGGGTGGTGAGGCCTCGGCGCTGGCCTCCGGCATGTCCCCGCTCGGCGCCGGCAACGACATCGGCGGATCGCTGCGCAACCCCGCGCACTGCTGCGGCATCTCCTCGCTCAAGCCGACCAGCGGCCGGGTTCCGCACGCCACCGTGCTGCCGCCCGAGGACGGGCCGCTGTCGTTCCAGCTGATGGCGGTCAACGGGCCGATGGCGCGCGACGTCGCGGACGTCCGGCTGGGCCTGCAGGTCATGAGCGGCCCGGACCGCCGCGACCCGGCGTCGGTGCCCGCGCCGCTGACCTTCCCCGACTCCGGTGGCCCGGTGCGGGTGGCGGTGGTGCCCGAGCCGCCGGGCGGCAGCACCGACCCCGACGTCGCCGGCGTGGTGCGGCAGGCCGCGGCGCACCTGGCGGCCGCCGGCTACGAGGTCGAGGAGGTGACGCCGCCGGACTACGAGGCCGCCGTCGAGCTGTGGCACGCCTGGCTGTTCACCGACCTGCGCACGCTGCACCCGGTGCTGTCGCAGGTGATGGGGCCGGTCGCCCGGCAGTTCCTCGACGACGCCCTGGCCACCACACCGCCCCTGGACGTGGACGGCTACGTCGCGTCGTTCGTGCGCCGCCGGCAGGTGGCCCGCGCGTGGCTGGAGTTCTTCGAGCACTACCCGGTGGTGCTCACGCCGATCTGGTCGCAGCCGGCGTTCGCGCACGGCCGGGACGCCGACGACGTGCCCGCCGCCCTGGAGCTGCTGCGGCCGGTGATGCCCGCCAACCTCCTCGGGCTGCCCGCGGCGGCGACCCCCGGCGGCCTGGCCGACGGGATGCCGGTCGGTGTCCAGTGCATGGCCGCGCCGTTCCGGGACGACCGCGCGCTGGACGCCGCCGCGGCGATCCAGGCCGCGGTCGGTGTGCTCGGGCCGGTCGACCCCTTCGTCAACGGCGGCTGAGAGCTCTCAGCCCTCAGCCTCGCACCCGCTCGGTGGAGGCGGAGGCGGCACCTGCGGGAGGGCGGCGAGCACGGTCGCCGCGTCGTCGGCGCCGAGGACGACGGTGATGCCGTCGACCGCGGCCGGCTCGGCGGGCACGCCGAGGACGTCGGCCACCTGCTGTGCCCGGTCGCCCTGACCGTCGGCGTACCGGACGACCGAGGTCGGCAGGGCGGGGCCCTCGATGACGGAGCCGGCGACCTGGCCCGCCGCGGCCAGCGCGGCGGCGACCTCGTCCGCGACCCCGGTGCCCGAGGCGTCGACGACGTCGACCGGCACGGGAGCGGCGCAGTCGGTGGCGGGGATCTCCGGCGTCTCGGGGGTCGGCGTGGGCGTGGGCGTGGGCTCGGGAGCCGGGGACGGCTCGGGCGTCGGCGCCGGCTCGGGGGCCGGGGCGGGCTTCGGAGCGGCCGGCGGCTCCGGCGTCGGCGCCGGTTGGGGAGCCGGGGCCGGCTCCTCCTCGGGCACGGACTGCTCGTCCGGGGCCGGCGCCTCCTCGGGCACGGACTGCTCGTCCGGGGCCGGCGCCTCCTCGGGCATCGACGTCGGCGGCTCGGCCGGGGGCGCCTCCTGGGACGGCTCGCTGTCAGGAGCCGGCGTGTCCGCCTCGTCCGCCGGCGACTCGGGGGTCGGTGAGTCGGGCGTCGGCGACTCGGGCGTCGGCGTCTCTGGCGCAGGAATGGACGGGTCGTCAGGAGCCGGTGTCTCAGGAGCTGGGGCTGATGGGTCGTCCGCCGAGGGCTCGGCCGGCGGCGTCTCCTGCGACGGCTCACTGTCAGGAGCCGGCGTGTCCGCCTCGTCCGCCGGCGTCTCGGGTGCCGGCGTGGACGGCTCGTCCGCCGACGCCTCTCCCGCCGGCGTCTCCGGCGCCGAGGACGGGGGCTCACCGTCCGCGGGCGACTCGGACTCCGGCGTGGACGGCTCTGCCGGCGGCTCCGCGTCCGGGGCCGGTGCCTCCGGCGGCGCCGCGTCCGACGGGTCAGCGTCCGGGGCCGGCAGCGCGTCCGACGGGGCCGCGTCGGGAGCCGGGTCGACGTCCTCCGACGGGTCCTCCGGAGGCGCCGCGAGCACGGTCACGTCGGGCGGCTCGGCCGGCGGCGGGGCCTCCACGGGCGGCGGCGGGGCCTCCTCCCCGGGCGGTGCCGGGGCCTCGGGTGCGGGCGGCGGCTCGACGGCGGGCGGCGGGCCGGGGTGCGCGGGCTCGATCGGCGGCGCGGGCTCCGGGACCGGGACGGGCAGGCTCGGCACCGGCGTCCCGGCGTAGGTGGCGGCCAGCGCCAGGACCGTGGCCACGTAGGTGTTCGAGTGGTTGTAGGCGAACACCGCCCGGGCCTGGCCCGCGGGCCCGGAGAGGTTGCCGCCCGCGGCGCAGAGGTACCGGGCGGCCGCGGCCGCGGCGTCGTGGACGTCGAACGGGTCGCGCCGGCCGTCGCCGTCACCGTCGCTGCCGTAGCGCGCCCAGGTGGACGGGATGAACTGCATCGGCCCGACGGCGCGGTCGAAGCGGGCATCGCCGTCCAGCCGCCCCGCGTCGGTGTCCAGGACGACCGCGATGCCGGGGCCACCGGCCAACCGCAGGCCGAGGATCGGCGGCGTCGAGCGCCCGTCGGTGTGCAGCACGGCGCCGCCGAAGCGGCCGTGGTTGGACTCGACCCGTCCGATGGCGGCGACCAGTGACCAGTCGAGGTGGCACGCCGCCGGGCTCGCGGCGGCCGCGGCGGTGTACGCGTCCAGGGCCGTGGCCGGGATCCCGCCGGCCGCCAGCCGGGACGCCGGGCCGGTCGCCGCGGGCCGCTGCTCGGGCGCCGCGGTCGGGACCGACGGGGCCGGTGACGGTGCCGGGGGCGGCTGCGGGGCGGGAGCGGACGGAGGCGCGGGAGCCGGCCGGGGCGGGACCGCGGACGGCGCGGTGGCCGACGGCGCGCCCAGTAGCTGGATCCGTGCGACCAGGGGCGATCCGACCGGGCCGGGCACGGACGGCGTGGCGGAGGGCTGCGGGTGGGCGGCCGGGGTCACGACCAGCGCGGCGGCCACGATGGCCGCAGCACTCCCCCAGCGGAACCTGCGCGCCCTGCCGGCGCTCATCCCGCTGTCCCCGTGGAACCGTTCCGGCGGACCTGCCCCGGTCGCATCGGCTCAGCGGCCCGGACGCGGCGGGCCGGAGGCTCTGGGCGGGCTGGGGCTCCCGGTCATGGCACCTCCTCGGCCGACGGTCGGTCCTGGAACGACCACCGGCAGCTACTCCCGAGTGTCACCCAACCCCCGCGGGTCCGCATCCGTCAGGGCTGAACGTCCCGGAGCCGGAACTGCGGAAGGCCGTAGGTGCCGCTCAGGGGCGCCACTCCGGCCGGTAGTCGTGGTGCTGCGCGTAGGGCATGGCCAGCAGGGCGAGGGTGAGTGCTGCGAGCTGGTGCTGGTCGGTCGGGGTGAGCGGGAAGTCGGCCATCCCCCGCGGCCGGGCACCGAGGAAGTGCAGGTCGGGCCGGGCATCCCGGCAGGCGAGGACGAGCCGGCGCCGGGCGGCGCACTCGGCGAGGACCCGCGCCGGGTCGAACCGGGCGGCGTGCTCGGCTCCGCCCTGCGGGAACCCGGCGGCGTCGTCGACGTCCCAGTCCTCTCGCCCGCTCGCCGCGGCGGCGTCCACCGCGATCCGCTTGTCCTCGGCGATCCGGGCGAGCACGAACTCGTCCAGGTTGGGTTCCCGGTCCGGCTCCAAGCCCGACTCCGCGTCCACGTCCCCATCCTGCCGTCGTCCGGGGTCCCGCGCAGGGACCGCGGCAGCGCTCCGACGGACGGTGGAGATCCGCAGAACCGCCGGCCACGGACGGCGAGCGCCTGCCGACGACGCCCGCCCAGACCACCCGCAGCCTGACCGGAGGTCGATGACGAGTCGACGCGCGGCGTACTCGCCCTTCCTCGGCACGTCCGAGGTCGACCACGAGGAGAACGAGTGGTGGCACCGCCGGGAGATCTCACTCATCCAGAACCTGCTGGCCGAGCGCGGCGAGACCGACAAGACGACGATCGGTGAGGAACTGGGCTGCAAGTACTGGGGGCCGACGAGGTTCACCCAGGCCCTGGAGGTCGGTGTCGAGCTCAACGCTTTCCGCAAGGTCGGCCACCACCAGTACGCGCCGAACGGAGCCCCGGCCGTCGGCGGCGCTGACCGGTCGCCGGGTCGGCTCGTCGATTCGTCGACGTGCCGACCCGGCGACTCGTCGACCCCAGCCCCGCTGGTGAGCCGCGCGGCCGCCCCTGCGGTGGCCGGTCGCGCCGCGGCCACGCGACCGGACGAGCCTTCGAGCTCCGGGGACGACGCGGTCACCAGAGCCGGTGGTGGCTCGACTTCTCCGCGAACGAGCGACGCAGGCACCGGTGCTCCGCGTGCATCCAGGGCGATGCGCCTCGATGCGAGGAGTGGCCGTGCCCTTCTGAACTCGTCACGTTTTCCCTGCTCAGCGCCGGGAAGTGTCGTACCCCCGGCCTAGGTTGAGGCCGTGTTCGGTGGCAGCGGGTTCGGGGTGGGGCTGACGGTGGCCCCACTCGAGCTGCCGGCCGGCATCCCGGTGGATCCGGTGCCGGTGCAGCTGTCCGACGCGTTGCCGGTGCACGCCCGCAGCCCGGAGGAGAAGGCCGCCGAGCTGCAGCGCCTCCAGCAGCTCAAGGCGATGCTGGCCGCCTACGAGCTGGACCTGGTCGCGGGGCTGGCCGCCGACCGGCCCGACACGCACGACCGGCGGCCCGGGCAGCCCGGTGCCGCCGCGGACGCCCAGCGGGGTCCGGGGCAGCCGGTGGGTGTGTCGGAGTTCTTCGCCGACGAGTTGGCGTTGGTGCTCAACACCTCCCGGGCGGCGGCCACCTGCCTGATCGACCAGGCGGCGGCGTTGACGCAGACGTTGCCGGGGACGCGGGCGGCGCTGGCCGAGGGGCGGCTGGACTGGCCGCGGGCCCGGGCGATCGCCGCCGAGCTGGGCTGGAAGGCGCGGGGCACCGATCCGCGCATCCTCGAAGAGGTGGAGGCGGCGGTGCTGCCCCGGGCCGGGGAGCTGTCGATCCGCCGGCTCAAGGCGGTGGTGGCCGCCGAGCTGGCCGCCCGCGACGCGGCGGCGGCCGACCGGCGCCGCACGGACGCGCAGCGGGGGGTGAACGTGGTGGTGCGCCCGGTCGGGGATGGCATGTCGGAGCTGGTGGCCAAGATGCCGCACGAGCTGGCCACCGCCTGCCGCGCCGCCGTCGACGGCCTGGCCCGGGCGGCCAAGACCGCCGGCGAGGACCGGCCACTGGGCATGCTGCGGGTGGGTGCGCTGGCCGACCTGGTGCTGCGGCCCTGGGAGGCCGGGCGGGAGCCGGTGACCGCGCAGCTGACCGTCACCGCCCCCCTCGACGCGCTCACCCCCGCCCGCTTCCTCGCCGACGGCGGTCCGGCGCCGGCGGCGTGGGCGCGGCCGGGGTCGGTGGCGGCGCCGACCAGTGAGGTCGACGGGCAGCCGATCACCGCCGCTCACCTGCGCGCACTGCTCGCCCAGTTGGACGCGGTCTGCCCCGGTGGGCTGCAGGCGCCGGCCGGCGGCGCGCTGACCGTGGCGCTCACCGACGCCGCCGGCGGGCTGCTGGCCACCACCACCCGCGCCGAGATCGAACGGCTGGCCCGCCGCGGCTGCCCCACCCACCCCACCGGCGACTGCGCGTGCCCGCTGCTGGGCCGGCCCCCGGCGACCGACGGCTACGCGCCCACCGCCGCCCAGCGCCGCTGGCTGCAGGCCCGCGACCGCACCTGCCGCCACCCGGGTTGTGCCAACAAGGCCGGCTGGGCCGACCTGGACCACGTCACCCCGCACGGCTGCGGCGGGCAGACGTCCTGCGAGAACCTGTGCTGCCTGTGCCGGCGCCACCACCGGCTCAAGACCTTCGCCCACGGCTGGACCTACGCCCTGACCCCCGACGGCGTCCTCACCGTCACCACCCCCAGCGCCGTGACCCGCACCAGCCGGCCACCGGGCACCGACCGGCCAGCACTACCCCTCACCGGACCCCGCGTCCTCGCCCAACCCCCACCACAGCTGCCACCGGCGCCCGACCCCGCCGACGACCCACCACCCTTCTGACCCGACCCCGCCGACGACCCACCACCCTTCTGACCCGACCCCGCCGACGACCCACCACCGTTCTGACCCGACCCCGGCATGCCCACGGCGACCCCGCACGCCGCGGGACCCGGTCACGCCCGCCGCCCGGCCCGGTCCCGCATGCCGAGGGGCTCGGTGACGTGTCGCCGCGCCGGTCGTAGGCCCCGGACACCCACCCCGGCGCGCGCCCGGTCGGTTCCGCCCATGGCCGGCCGCGCCCCGGACGCGATCGACCGGGCGTGAGCGTGGTCTCCGCGCACGGGGGAAGAAGTCGCATATCGTTGCGTTCTACAACTTGCGGCGGTGGCGAGCACGGTCCCCGCCCGCCCTTCCCTAACGCGCACCGGCCGCCGGCCGTGACCTGCGGAGGACCCAGCATGAGCACGACCCATCGGGCCGAGCGGACGGCGGTCGACGTCCCCGAGGCCGACGACGTCCCCATGAGCAAACGGCAGACCCTCGAGGCGCTCAGCGGTCTGCTGCTGGCGCTGTTCGTCGGCCTGCTCAGCACCACGATCGTGTCCAACGCGCTGCCCACGATCACCGCCCGGCTGGAGGGCACCCAGTCGCAGTACACCTGGGTGGTCACCGCCGCCCTGCTCGCGGCCACGGCCGCCACGCCGATCTGGGGCAAGCTGGCCGACCTGACCAGCAAGAAGCTGCTCGTCCAGCTGGCGATCGTGGTGTTCGTCGTCGGCTCGGCGCTGTGCGGGCTGGCCCAGTCGATGGGGATGCTCATCGGCTTCCGGGTGCTGCAGGGCATCGGCATGGGCGGCCTGCAGTCGCTGGCCCAGGTCGTGATCGGCGCGATGATCCCGCCGCGCGAGCGCGGCAAGTACTCCGGCTACCTGGGCGCGGTGATGGCCGTGGCGACGGTCGGCGGCCCGCTGCTGGGCGGCGTCATCGTCGACACCTCCTGGCTGGGCTGGCGCTGGACCTTCTACGTCTGCGTCCCGTTCGCCCTCGTCGCGCTGGTCCTGCTGCAGAAGACCCTGCACCTGCCGACCCTGCGGCGGCCGGTCAGCATCGACTGGCTCGGCGCCACCCTGATCACCGCCGCCGTCAGCGACCTGCTGATCTGGGTCACCTTCGCCGGCAACGAGTTCGACTGGCTGTCCTGGCAGACCGCGGCCATGGCCGGCGGCGGCGTCGTCGCCCTGCTGCTCGTCGTCCTCGTCGAGAGCCGGGTGGAGGAGCCGATCATCCCGCTGCCGATCCTGCGCGACCGCACGACGGCGTTGGCGATTCTCGCCTCGATCGCGGTCGGCGTCGGCATGTTCGGCGCCTCGGTCTTCTTCGGCCAGTACTTCCAGATCGCCCGCGGCTGGTCCCCCACGAAGGCGGGCCTGGCGACCATCCCGATGATCGGCGCGCTGCTCGTCGCCTCGACCGTCTCGGGCCAGCTGATCACCCGGTTCGGCAGGTGGAAGCGCTACCTGGTGGCCGGCACGCTGCTGCTCGTCGGCGGCATGGGCCTGCTCGGCACGATCGACCACACCACCGACTACGCCGTCATGGCCGGCTACATGGCGCTGCTCGGTCTGGGCGTCGGCATGTCGATGCAGAACCTCGTGCTGGCGGTGCAGAACACCGTCGACCTGCGCAGCATCGGTGCGGCCACCTCCGTGGTCACCTTCTTCCGCTCCATGGGCGGTGCGGCCGGCGTCTCCGTGCTCGGCTCGATCGCAGCGAACCGGGTGAGCGACGGCGTGGCCGAGGGGCTGGTGGCCATGGGCCTGCCCGCGCCGCAGGGCGGCGGCTCCGAGTCGCTCGACCTGGCCGGCCTGCCGGCACCGGTGCAGGACCTCGTCCGCGGCGTGTACGGCGACGTCATCGGCGACGTGTTCGTCATCGCGGCGGTCATCTCCGCCGTCGCGGTGCTCGCCGTCCTGTTCATCCGGGAGGTGCCGCTGCGGCGGTCCAACGCCCCCGGCGCCGAGGCGCCGGCCGACACGCGGCCCGCTCCCGTCGTCGGTGCCGTCCGGGCAACCGGGGACGCCGTCGGGAACGGGCACGTCGCGCAGGGCCGGCTGGTCCTCGGCCGCGTCCTGCGCGGCGACGGCCGGCCGCTGGCCGGCGCCTCGATCACCCTCACCGACACCACCGGGCGGCAGGTCGACCGCGCCGTCTCCGGTGCGGACGGCGGGTACCGGCTCCGGCCGGCCACCAGCGGCACCTTCCTGCTCATCGCGTCCGCCCCCCACCTGGCGCCGGACGCCGAGATGGTCGCCGTCGCGGAGTCCCCGGTGCACCGGGACGTCGTCCTGGCCGGGAGCGGATCGCTGCGCGGCACGGTCTGCGACGGCCGCGGCGCCGCGCTGCCGGACGCGCTGGTCACCCTCACCGACGCCGCCGGCGAGGTGGTGGCGAGCACGGCCGCCGACCCCGACGGGTCCTTCACGTTCGGCGAGCTGCTCCCCGGCAGCTACACGCTCACCGGCCGGGCTCCGGGGCACCAGCCGGTCGCCGTCCCGGTCGAGCTGGCCGACGGCGAGACCGCGGTGCGCGCCCTCGTGCTGGTGGGCGGCGCCCGGCTCACCGGGGTGGTCCGCGCCGCCAGCGACCAGCGGCCGCTGCCCGAGGCGACGGTGACGCTCCTCGACTCCGACGGCACCGTGCTCGCCACCACGCACACCGGGCTCACCGGCCGGTACGCGTTCGAGGACCTGCGGCCCGGCTCCTACACGCTCACCGCCACCGGGTTCGCGCCGGTGGCCACGGCCCTGCGGGTGCCCGCCGGGACCGAGGTCGCGCAGGACGTGACCCTCGGCACCGCCCGCGGCTGACCGGTCCGAGAGGAGGCACCGATGCCGGACGTCGACCCCGCGCTGCGGCGGGACCTCACCCAGCTGGTGCTCGCCGACCTGCGTGCCGGGCGCCGGCCGCTGCGCCCGGCGGCGCAGGCGGCGCTGCTGATCCTCGCCGCGGAGCCGGCGGCCCCGGCCGCACCCCCCGCCGGGTCACCCGCGCCGGGGACCCCG
Source organism: Geodermatophilus sp. SYSU D00965 (assembly GCF_054050075.1). NCBI lineage: Bacteria > Bacillati > Actinomycetota > Actinomycetes > Geodermatophilales > Geodermatophilaceae > Geodermatophilus > Geodermatophilus sp. SYSU D00965. Next base: position 77,543 of record NZ_JBJGYQ010000017.1, read on the forward strand.
CGCCGCGCGCCGCGCCGACTGGCGGCGGCCGTGGCGGTCGCCGCCGCGGCGGCCGTGGTCGCCACCGGGGTGGCGCTCGCCGGGAGCGGGGACGCCGGGCCGTCCGCGCAGCCGGCCGGGACGACGGGTGCCGCCGCGCCGGGCACGACCGCGCCGAGGACCCCGTCGGCGGCCCCTGCCCCGTCCACGGCGGCGACCGACGCCGACCTCCCGGTCCCGCCCGCCCCGGCCGCCGAGCCGGCCCCACGGGTGGCGCCGGCGGCGGCCGGCGCCCCCGCTCCCCCGGCGGGCCGGCGCACCGGGTCCGCGGGGCCCGGGACGGCGACCGCCCCCGGCCCCGCGACGCCCGGGCCGGCAGCCACCGGCGAGGAGACCCCGGCGGGCACGACCACCGCGGACCACGCCACGACCGGGACGACCACCGAGCAGGCGACGCCGGTGGAGACGACCCCGGAGGAGACGCCACCGGAGGAGGCGACACCGGACGAGGCCGGCCCGACGACGCCGGCGCCGACTCCCCCGTCGACCCGGCCCACGCCGAGCGCCACCCCCGCCGAGCCGGGCACCGCGACGGCGGACGGTCCGACGGCGGACGTCCCCGCCCGGACCTCCGACGGCCACCACCACAGGGGACACGACCGTGGCTGAGGAGACCGCCCCCCGCGACTCGGCGTTCGAGCTGGGCACCGACGGCGCTCAGGTGGTCGTCGTCGGCTACGACGGCTCCCCGACGTCGCAGCGGGCCGGTGCCTACGCCGCCGGGCTGGCCCGGCGGGAGGGTGCCCGCCTGGTCGTCGTGCACGTCATGGCGCCCCCGGTGCTCGCGGTGCTGGTGCCCGACCAGCCCTGGCCGCTCGAGGAGGCCCTGTCCGACCGCAGCGAGCACCTGCGCGGCCAGGTCGAGGAGAGCGCCGCGCACGCCGGCGTCCGCGCCGAGTTCCTGGCCGTCCGCGGCGACCCCGCCGCCGAGCTGACCCGGACCGCCACCGACCTGCGGGCCGACGTCGTGGTGGTCGGGGCCTCGGCCCGCGCGGCGCACCGACTGGCCGGCTCGGTGGGCAGCCGGCTGGTCCGCACCGGCCGCTGGCCGGTGGTCGTCGTCCCCTGACCGGGTCGGCGGCCGGCTCGCCGCCCGGCAGGGAGCGGGGTCACCCCTCGACGAGGACGTCGTCGACGACCCCCGCGGCGCCACCGCCCCGGCGTGAGGGCTCGGCGGCGGCGAGCAGCAGCCCGCCGGGGAGGAACTCCACGCCGGTGGCCGCCCCGAGCTCGGGCACCTCGGTGAAGGTGTGCCCCAGCGCCTCGAGCGGCGCCCGGGAGGCGGCGAGGAACGCCGGCTCGGCCTCCACCGCCGCGCCGTTGCGCGAGCTGGCCCGCGGGGCGGCGATCGCCTCGGCCAGGTCCATGCCGAGGTCGACGCGGTTGACGAGGGTCTGCAGGACGGTGGTGATGATCGTGGCGCCGCCGGGCGAGCCGAGGGCCATCAGCGGCTCGCCGTCCCGCAGCACGATCGTCGGGGCCATGCTGCTGCGCGGCCGCTTGCCCGGGCCGGGCAGGTTGGGCTCCGGCTGTGCGGGGTCGGCCGGCGCGAAGGTGAAGTCGGTCAGCTCGTTGTTGAGCAGGAACCCCCGGCCGGGGACGGTGATGCCGCTCCCGCCGGTCTGCTCGATGGTCAGCGTGTAGCTGGCCACGTTGCCCGCCGCGTCGGCGACGGTGAGGTGGGTGGTGGAGGGTCCCTCGGCGCCCGCGGCCACGGGCTCGCCCGCGGGTGCGGGGCAGGGGCCGTACTCGCCGTCCGGGCTGCCCGGGGCGACCGGCTTGGGCTGGGCCCGCCCGACGTCGAGGGCGCAGGCCCGCTCGGCGGCGAAGCCGTCGGAGAGCAGCGCGTCGGTGGGCACCGCCACGACGGCGGGGTCCCCGACGGAGGCGTTGCGGTCGGCGAAGGCCAGGGCGGCCGCCTCCAGGTAGGCGTGCAGCGCGGTCTCCTCGGGCAGCGACGCCAGCGGGAGGGTCTCGAGCACGTTGAGCGCCTCGCCGACCGTCGTCCCGCCGCTGGACGGCGGCGCCATCCCGACGACCTCCAGCCCGCGGTACTCCAGGCGCGTCGGCGCGCGCACCGGGGCGACGTAGCCGGCGAGGTCGGCCTCGGTGAGCAGGCCGCCGCGCACCGGCGTGGCGCCGGGCGCCTCGGGCGGGTCCTGCGCGGTCCGCACCACCTCGGCGGCCAGCTCGCCGTCGGCGAAGGCCGCCGCGCCGTCCTCGGCGAGGAGCTCGTAGGTGGCGGCGAGGTCCGGGTTGCGGAACACCGAGCCGACCTCCGGCAGCGCGCCGTCCGGGAGGAACAGCTCGGCGCTGGCGGCGAACCGGCGGAACTTCTCCTCGTTGTCCGCCGTCTGCTGCCGGAAGGTCTCGTCGACGACGAAGCCGTCGTCGGCCAGGGCGATCGGCCCCTCCAGCGCCTCGGCGAGGGAGAGCGTGCCGAACTCCGCCAGCGCCCGCTCCCAGGTCAGCGGCGTCCCGGGCGTGCCGACCGACAGCCCGCTCTGCACCGCCTCCTGCAGCGGCAGGGGCTGGCCGCCGTCGTCGAGGAAGGCGTCGGGGCCCATGGCCGCGGGCGCGGTCTCCCGTCCGTCGATCGAGGAGACCGTCCCGCTGGCGGCGTCGTAGTAGAGGAAGAACCCGCCTCCGCCGACGCCGGCCGAGTAGGGCTCGGTGACCCCGAGCGCGGCGGCCGCGGCCACCGCGGCGTCCGCGGCGTTGCCCCCGGCGGCCAGCACCTCGAGCCCGACCCGGGTCGCGTCGGGGTCGACCGTGGCCACCGCGCCGCCGGTCCCGATGGCCAGCGGGGCGCGCTCGGGGACCGGGGCGGCGGCGGCCGGCCCGCTCCCGACGAGGACGCCGGCGGCGAGGCACGGCAGGGCGAGCAGCGTGGTCGGCCGACGCGGCATGGGGACTCCTCGGGGGTCGGGTGCGGCGCGTCCGCCCCAGCCTGCTCCCTGCCCCGCGGATGCGCGCGCCGGGCGCCCGGACCTCGCCGGGCGCCCGGACCGCGCCGGCTGCTCAGACCTGGAAGACCGCCCAGACGACGCAGAGCAGGAGCATCACCCAGCTGGTGATCCAGGCGGCGGCGGTGGTTCCCAGAGAGCGCATGTCAGACCATCCCGAAGTGTTCGCTGTGGACGCGGTCGGCGGGCACGGAGAGCTCGCCGAGCGAGGAGCGGACGGCTTGCACCATCTCCTCGCGCGCGCAGATGAAGTACTGCAGGTTGCGGAAGTGCGGCGGCAGGTGGCGGGCCAGCACCTTGGCGTCGATGCGGCCGCGCTCGCCCGGCCAGGTGTCGGTGGGGCGGCTGATGACGTGCACCACCGTGAGGTTGAGCCGGCCCTGGAGCTTCTGCAGCTGCCGGATGCCGGTGATCTGGTCCTGGGTCCGGTTGCCGAGGAACAGCCAGATCGGCCGCTGGTCGCCCTGGTCGGCGAGCGTGGACAGCATGCTGAGGAACGGCGTCACGCCCACCCCCGCGGCCAGGAAGACGTAGCCCATGCCCGGGTGGCGCTCGAGGGTGAAGCCGCCGTGCGGGCCGTCGACGTAGACGGTGTCCCCGACCTTGAGCTTGCGGATCGACTGGGTGAACTCACCGACCTGCTTGATCGTGAACTCCACCCGGGGACGCAGCGCGCTCGAGGAGATCGAGAACGGGTGGTAGGTCGGCCGGAAGGGCATCCGGCCGGGCATGATCCAGGCGAACTGCCCCGCCTGGAAGCTGAACGGGCGCCCGCTGTGCCGGCGCGCGGGCTCCAGGCCCACGGTGACGCTGCCGCCCGGCTCGGGCCACAGCTCGACCACCCGCCAGGGGCGCCGCCACAGCCGCAGCGGCTTGACCAGCCGCACCCACACCGCCAGCCACAGGAACGCCGCGGCGTACACGCCCCAGGCCACCCGGACCCACAGCTCGCTGAGGTAGTAGTCCACGAGGAAGGCGTGGCCGAGGCCGGCCAGCACGATCGTCACGCCCAGGACCGAGTGCAGCACGTGCCAGACGGGGTAGCTCAGCCGCAGCGCGCGCCGCCAGATCGAGGTCGCCATCAGCAGCGACAGGGCGACCACCGAGATCCACGCGCACTTGGCCCGCATCGGCGCGTGGACCACGTCGAGCAGGACCCGGTAGCGCTCCTCGGCGAGGAACAGCAGCAGCGGGTGCCCGAAGGCCGTGGCGACGGCGAGGAACGAGATCTGCCGGTGGTAGCGCAGGACCCAGTCGATCCCCATCGGCGCCGTCGGCCGTGAGAAGCGGGCGGCGAGGGCGAACTGCAGGCCGAGGACCGACAGGGCGATGAAGCCCAGGGCCACCGAGAGGTTGACCGCGAAGCCACGGCCCGCCCGGACCTCGGTGAACGACAGCGCGAGGGGCGCCACCGCGATCAGCACGTGCACGGCCAGCCAGAACACGGCCCGGCCCTCGGCCGACGGAGCGCGCCGGGACCGCGGGACGGCGGGGAGGACCGCGGCGTGCTCCGCGGTGACCCGCTCCAGGACCGCCGTCACGGGCGGCCCGCCCGTCGCGTCGGGCAGCGGTCGCAGGGGTGGTGCATGAGGTGTTCTCCCGTGCGTCAACCGCGGGCGCCCCGGGTCACCGTCCGACCCGGGCGGCAGGCGCGTGCCGCGGACACTCCCCCGCCGGGCGTCCCGGGGCACGCGCGTGGGTGCCGGCCGGCGGCCGGCGGCGTGCACACAGGGGGTGTTCGGGTGGGGACGTTATGTGAACGTGACCGGGGGTCGTCAAGGCCGGGAGAGCGGTCTCGGGGAGCGTGCCTGGTCAGCGGCGCGTGCGGGTTCCGTCACAGGGCGCTACGACCGGCGTGCCGTGCCGTCGGCGTGTCGGGACCCGGCGGCACGGCCGGGGTGCCGTGGTGTCGACACGGGGTTCGTCGACTTCTGCCAGCCGCGCGGGCTGCGTGTGGCGAGGAGCGGGCGAGGTGCGGGTGCGGCCCGGCCGTGGTGCGCTGGGGTCGCTGTGCCCCGCGCACGGCTCCTCCCCGCCGTGCGCGGTCCACCCCGGAAGGAGCCCAGGGATGAGCGGCAAGGAGATCTTCGTGGCCTTCGGCGTGGACGTCGACGCCGTCGGCGGCTGGCTGGGGTCGTACGGGGGCGCGGACTCCCCCTGCGACGTCTCCCGCGGCGTGTTCGCCGGCGAGGTCGGGGTGCCCCGGCTGCTGGACCTGTTCGCCCGCAACGGCCTGACCCAGACCTTCTTCTGGCCCGGGCACTCGATCGAGACCTTCCCGGAGCAGTTCGACGCCTGCGTGGCGGCCGGGCACGAGATCGGCGTCCACGGCTACAGCCACGAGAACCCGATCGCGATGAGCCGGGAGCAGGAGGCGGCGGTCCTCGACCGCTGCATCGAGCTGATCGAGCAGCGGGCCGGACGGCGGCCCACCGGCTACGTGGCCCCGTGGTGGGAGTTCAGCCCGGTCACCAACGAGCTGCTGCTGGAGCGCGGCATCGCCTACGACCACTCGCTCATGCACCGCGACTTCGAGCCCTACCGCGTCCGGGTCGGCGACCGCTGGACGACGATCGACTACTCGGCGCCCGCCGACACCTGGATGCAGCCCCTGGTCCGCGGGCGGGAGACCGAGCTGGTGGAGATCCCGGCGAACTGGTACCTCGACGACCTGCCGCCGATGATGTTCGTCAAGTCCAGCCCGAACAGCCACGGCTTCGTCAACCCGCGCGACATCGAGCAGATGTGGCTGGACCAGTTCGAGTGGGTGCACCGCGAGTACGACTACGCGGTGTTCACGATGACCGTCCACCCCGACGTGTCCGGCCGCCCCCAGGTGCTGCTGGCCCTGGAGCGGGTCATCGAGCAGGTCAACCGGCACGACGGCGTCCGCTGGGCGACCTTCGACGAGATCGCCCGCGACTTCCGGGACCGCTCCCCCGCCCCGGCCTGACTCCCCGGCGCGGGCGGCGCGGCGGGTCGGCCATGATCGGCGGCATGCCGCACCCCTCCGAACCGCTGGCGAAGCTGGGCTTCCTCACCATCGGCACGTTCGACGGCGCCGACCCCGGCCCCGGGCACGAGACGACGCTGCGGGTCGTCGAGCTCGGCGAGCGGCTCGGCTTCGACAGCGCCTGGGTGCGCAACCGGCACCTGCAGTACGGCATCTCCTCGCCGGTCGCGGTCCTGGCCGCGGCCACCCAGCGCACCCGGCGGATCGAGCTGGGCACCGCGGTCATCCCGCTGGCGTGGGAGAACCCGCTGCGCCTGGCCGAGGACCTCGCCACCGTCGACGTCCTCTCCGGTGGCCGGCTCAACCCGGGCGTGAGCGTCGGCCCGCCGATGCACTGGGACGACGTCCGCGACGCGCTCTACCCCGACACCGCCGACGCCGAGGACTTCTCCTACGAGCGGGTGTCCCGGCTGCTGCGGTTGGTCGGGGGCGAGCGGGCGAGCACCTTCGCCGGCCGCGAGGGCGTGGTCGAGGAGTTCTCCGACCGGGTGCAGCCGCACTCGCCCGGGCTGCGGTCGCGCATGTGGTACGGCGGCGGCAGCCAGGGATCGGCGCGCTGGGCCGGCGAGCAGGGCATGAACCTCCTGACCTCCAGCGTGGTCAAGGCCGAGGACGGGTCGTCCGACTTCGCCGCGATCCAGGCCGCGCAGATCCGCGCCTTCCGGGCGGCGCACCCCGCCGGGCGGGTGTCGCAGGGCCTGGTGGTCATCCCCACCGACGGCGCCACCGCCGCCCAGCGGGAGCGGTACGCCGCCTACGTCGCGGCCCGCACCCCGCGGACGGCGACCCCGCAGGGACCGGCCCGGTTGCTGTTCGCCCGCGACCTGCTGGGCACCGCCGAGCAGCTCGCCGAGCAGCTGTACGCGCACGCCGGCTTCCGGGAGGTCACCGAGGTGGTGTTCGCGCTGCCGTTCAACTTCGCCGACGAGGACTACGAGCAGATCCTCACCGACATCGCCACCCGCCTGGGCCCCGCGCTGGGCTGGCAGCCGGCCACCGCCTAGTCGGGGTCGGGGCCGGCGGCCACCGGCACGTCGAGCCCGACCTCCCCGGCGGTCTCGAAGGTGAAGGTGACCCGCACGGTGTCGGTGGGGGCGATCGGCCCGGTCACGCCCTCGAGCTGCATCCGCACCGCGCCGCTGACCGCCTCCACCTGGCCACCGGCCGGCAGCTCGATCCCCCCGGCGCTGGCCTGACCGGACTCGTCGAGCAGCGCGACCGACTCCGCGGCCGGGGTCGCCACCCCGACCAGCCGGTCGGCCTCCTCGGCGTCGTTGGTGAGCACCCCGCGCAGCGGCACGGAGTCCCCCGCCGCGACGGTGTCCTCGGCCTCCAGGAAGACGTCGTCCACGGAGATCGCCCCGACGGTCCCGTCGGCGCCGGAGGTGTCGGGGGTCTCCTGGGCGGTCTCGGCGTCGTTCCCGGCGTCGCACCCGGCGAGCACCAGCACACCGGCGGCGCCGGCCACGGCCCAGCGGGCGGCACGGGACGGTCGAGGCTGTCGCACGGGGCTCTCCCTCCGCAGCGGTCGGGCGTTCGCCGCGGACCCTCCCGCCTCCGGGTGCGGGGCGCCAGGGGCGGCGGTCCCTCGGACGACGGCCTCTGGTCCCGCGCCCGGCTCTCCCGGCACGATCGGGGCCCGGCGAGAGGGCGGTGGCGCTGTGAGCATCGAGCTGGAGCTCATCCCGGTGCTGACCGGCCGGCGGATCGTCGTCGCCTGGATGCTCGGCGCGTTCCTGGTGACCTTCCTGGCCACCCGGTTCGTCACGCGCGCCATCCGCACCGGCCGCGGCCCGTTCCGGGACGCCAGCGTCGGCGGCGTCCACGTGCACCACGAGGTGTACGGGATCTTCCTGCTGCTCGGCACCGGCCTGGTCGAGCTGACCTACCGGCCCGACGGCGCCTGGCAGAACGTGCTCGCCGTCCTGTTCGGGGTCGGCGCGGCGCTCACCCTCGACGAGTTCGCGCTGTGGCTGCACCTGGAGGACGTCTACTGGACGCGGGAGGGGCGCAGCTCCATCGACGCCGTCCTCATCGCCGTGGTCGTGGGCGTGCTGCTGCTGGTCGGCGCCAACCCGTTCGACGCCCAGCAGCTGCCCGGGGAGCTCCCGCTCGCGCTCACGGTCGCGGTCAACCTCGCCTTCGCCGTCGTCGCGATCCTCAAGGGGCGGGCGGTGCTGGGTGTCGTGGGGGTGTTCGTCCCGCTCGTGGCGGCGGTGGCCGCGGTGCGGCTGGCCCGGCCGCACTCCTTCTGGGGTCGCCGGTGGTACCGGGCCGGGTCGTCCCGGCAACGGCGGGCGGAGGCCCGGTTCCCGCCGGGACGGCGCACCCGCTGGGACGCGCTGGTCGACCTGTTCGCCGACGTGCCGCACGCGCACCGGGGCGGGGCGGTGGTCGGCGCACCGCACGCGGAGCGATGAGCGACCACCCCCAGCGCAGCGACCCACCGGCACGCCGCGCCGGCCGGGACGCCCGCACGCAGGTGAGGCTCGCCTCCCCCGGGCGCGTCCGGACCATGGCGGGATGGTCAGCGAGGCCGACGTCGCCGGCCGCCGCGCCGACCAGCGCGCGCACCGCCTGGCGAAGTTGCAGGCGCTGCAGGCGCGCGGTGTGGCGGCCTACCCCTACCGCTTTCCCACCGACGCCACGGCCGCGGGCATCCGCGCGGCCCACCCGGGCCTGGGCCCGGACGTCCGGACGACCGACCGGGTGCGGATCGCCGGCCGGGTCGAGCTGATCCGCCGGCAGGGCTGGCTCAGCTTCGCCACGCTGCGCGACCGCACCGGCGCCGTCCAGCTGTTCGCCGACAGCTCGGTGCTCGGCGCCGGCCGGCACGCCGAGTTCGACGACGTCGACCGCGGCGACTGGATCGGGGTCGAGGGCACGGTCATGACCACCCGGCGCGGCGAGCTGTCGGTGTGCGTGGAGGACTTCGCCGTCCTCGGCAAGGCGCTGCTGGAGCCGCCGGACAAGCACCGCGGCCTGCCCGACGTCGAGACCCGCTACCGGCAGCGCTACGCCGACCTGGAGGTCAACGAGCGCACCCGGGAGGTCTTCCGGGTCCGGCACGCGGCGGTGCGCGCGATCCGCCGGCACCTGGAGGACCGCGGCTTCACCGAGGTCGAGGGCCCGGTGCTGCAGACCATCCAGGGCGGGGCGAGCGCGCGGCCGTTCGTCACCCACCACAACGCCCTCGACCTCGACCTCTACCTGAGGATCGCGCTCGAGCTGCACCTCAAGCGGCTGATCGTGGGCGGGCTGGAGCGGGTGTTCGAGATCGGCCGGGTCTTCCGCAACGAGGGCATCGACACCCGGCACAACCCCGAGTTCACGATGCTGGAGGCCTACCAGGCCTTCGCCGACTACAGCGACATGATGGACCTGACCGAGGGCCTGGTCACCGCCGCGGCGCGGGCCGCCCTCGGCGACGACCTCACCGTGCACTTCGCCGGGCACGCGATCGACCTGGCAGCGACGCCGTGGCCGCGCACGCGGTTCGCGGACATGATCGCCGAGGCCACCGGCGCGACCATGCACCCCGGGATGCCGGTCGAGGAGGCCCGCGCGGTGCTCGACCGGCTGGGCCTGCCCTACGAGCGCAGTTGGGGCCCCGGGCGGCTGATGAAGGAGGTCTACGACGAGCGGGTGCAGCACGCCGTCGTGGGGCCGGTGTTCTGCGTGGACTACCCGCGGGAGGTCTCGCCGCTGGCGCGGGTGCACCGCGACGACCCGGCCTACGTGGAGCGCTTCGAGCTGATCGTCGCCGGCTTCGAGCTGTGCAACGCCTACTCCGAGCAGAACGACCCGGTCGCGCAGCTGGCCGCGTTCGAGGCCGAGGCCCGGGCGAAGGCGCACGGCGACCCCGAGGCCGGCGACGTCGACACCGACTACGTGCGCGCGCTGGAGAACGGGATGCCGTGCACCGGCGGGCTGGGCATCGGCATCGACCGGCTGGTGATGCTGCTGGCCAGCGTCGACTCCATCCGCGAGGTCATCCTCTTCCCCACCCTCCGGCCCGAGACCCCCGCCGCCCCGGGCACCGGCCCGGACGGCGCCGTGCGGCCGCTGGTGGCCCCCACCCCGATCCCCGCCGGCGGCGCAGCCGGGCCGGGCTCCCCGGATGGCGCAGCCGGGCCGCGCGGTTCCGTCACCGCCCTGCCGGAGATGGCGCCGTCGGCGCACGCGGTGCCGGCACCCCCGCCGCCGGTCTCGCCGCACCCGGTCGCGGTGCGGCTGGTCGCCGCGCTGACCGCGCTCTCCGGCGTCCTGCAGCTGCTGACCGCGCTGCCGGTGCTGCACGACCGGCTGGGGCTGCCCGCGGCGGTCGGCCCGCTGTGGGTGCCGGTCACCGGCTGGGTCGGGTCGGTGGTGGTCGGCATGCTGCTCCTGCTGCTGGCCGGCCAGCTGGGCCGCCGCAAGGTGCTGGCCTGGCGGGTGGCGGTCGGGCTGTTCGGACTGGGCGCGGTCCTGCACGTGGTCAAGGGCCCGCACCCGGTCGCGGTGGCGGTCTGCGCCGTCCTGCTGGGGGTGCTGATCGCGTACCGGACGGCGTTCCGCGCGCCGGCCGACCCGCCGTCCCTGCTGCGGCTGGCGCGGGTCGTGCCGCTGTACCTGGCCGGCGTGCTGCTGTTCGGCCTGGCCTCCCTCTGGGCCGAGCGGGCCCGCGTCGAGCCGGACCTGACCCTCGGCGGGGCGCTGCAGACGGTGTTCGCCGGGCTGGTCGGGCTCGACGGCCCCTACACCTACGCGTCGCCGTTCTTCGCGGCCGCCTTCCCCGCGGCCCTGCTCGCCCTCGGCGTCACCGGGCTGGTCGTGGCCGCCGTGCTGCTGTTCCGGCCGCTGGCCGCCCGCCGGCCGCACACCGAGGACGACTGGGCGCACGCCGAGCGGCTGGTGCACACCTACGGCTGGGACACCCTGGCCTACTTCGCGCTGCGCGACGACAAGAGCTTCTTCTTCTCCAGCGACGGCGAGGCCTTCCTCGCCTACACCTACCTCGACGGCTACGCGCTGGTCTCCGGCGACCCCGTCGGCGCGCGGGAGTCGGTGGTGCGGGTCCTCGACGAGTTCCTCGCGACCTGCGACGAGCGCGCCTGGACACCGGCCCTGCTCGCGGTGCGCGAGGCGAGCATGCCGCTCTACGCCTCCCGCGGGTTCACCGCGTTCTACCTGGGCGACGAGGCGGTCATCGACTGCCGCCGGTTCACCGTGGAGGGCCCGGCGAAGAAGGGGCTGCGGGCCGCCGTCCGGCGGGTGGGGCGCACGCACCGGTTCCGGCTCGTCGCCGAGGCCGACGCGCCGCCGGTGCTGGTCGACCAGCTCAACGCGATCAGCGCCCGCTGGCGCGGCAAGTCCCCCGAGCGCGGGTTCACCATGTCGCTGTCCCAGGACGTCCGCGGCGCCGGCGCCGACCCGGGCTTCCTGCTCTGCGTCGCGCTGGACGCCGAGGGCCGGCCCGGCGGGTTCCTGCGCCTGGTGCCCGCCTACGGCCCGTCGTTCGGCTACACCCTCGACCTGATGCGCCACGACCCGGACGCGCCCAACGGGATGACCGAGTTCCTCATCGCGTCGGCCGCGAGCGCGCTGGGCGCCCGCGGCGTGGCCCGGCTGTCGATGAACTTCGCGATGTGGGGGCGGCTGTTCGCCGACGACGTCCCGTTCACCCCGGCCCAGCGCGCGGCCCGCTGGGCCGTCGGCCTGCTCAACCCGTTCTTCCAGATCCGCTCGCTGCGCGACTTCAACGCCCGCTTCGACCCCGAGTGGCTGCCGCGCGTGCTGGCCTACCGCCGCCGGTCGGACCTGCCGCGGGTGGGGCTGCGCTACGCCGGCGCGGAGGGGTTCCTGGCCGTGCCGGGGATCGGCGAGCTGCTCGTGCCGAGGGCGGTCGGGGGCGTGCGCTCCCCGTCGGCGCCGGAGGAACGGGCCGCCGCGTGACCGAGCCCGCGAGGTCGCGCAGTGGACGTGGCGTGACCGAGCCCGCGAGGTCGCGCAGTGGACGTGGCGTGACCGAGGCGGCGCGGGCCGGGCTGGCGGCGGCCGTCGCCCTCGCGGTGCTGCTGGGCGTGCTGGGGCTGGCGCAGTGGGCCGGCCGGGAGCGGGCGCCGTTCGGCGACGGCGGGTTCGCCGAGGTGGAGGACGCCGTCGCGCGGGCGGGCCTGCGGGTCTGCTCCGTCGCCGACGAGCCCGTCGGGCCGGCCGACCGGGCGGTGGCCTCCCGCGCCTACGCGGTCGCCGCCGACTGCCCGGACGGCGCCGTGACCGTCGTCGTCGACCGGTTCGCCACCGCCGCCGGTCGCGACGCCGCCGCCCGCCGGTTCGAGTCGCTGGTCCGCCCCCGCGGCCACGGGGCCGTGGTCACCCTGGGCAGCGCCACCGTGCTGGTGCGCGGCGGGGACACCGGCGTCCGCGACCGGCTCGGCGCCGCGCTGCGCGCCGCGGGCGCCCGGTGAGCGGCCCGGCCCGCACCGCCCGGCTCGGCGTCCTGGCGCTGGCGATGGTCAACGTCGCCTCGATCGTCAGCGCCCGGAACCTGCCGGTGATGGCCGAGTACGGCTGGTCGATGCTGCTGCTGTTCGCGCTGTCCATCGCGGTGTTCCTGGTGCCGGTCTCGATGGCCGCGGCCGAGCTGGGCACCGCCTGGCCGCGCGAGGGCGGGGTGTTCGCCTGGGTCCGGGAGGCCTTCGGCGGGCGCACCGGGGCGCTGGCGGTGTGGTGCGACTACGCCGAGAACGTCGCCTGGTTCCCCACCGTGCTGTCGTTCATCGCAGCGTCCCTGGCCTACGCGATCGACCCGGCGCTGGCCGACGACAAGCTCTTCCTCGTCGGCGTCATGCTGGTGTTCTTCTGGGGGACCACCGCGGCCGCCCTGCGCGGGGTGCGCACCTCGGCGGTGACCGGCGCCGTCGGCACGGTCGCGGGTTCGATCCTGCCGGCGCTGCTCGTCGTCGCGCTCGGCGCGGCCTTCCTGCTGCGCGGCGACCCCTCGCAGATCCCGTTCTCGGCCGGCGCGCTCGTGCCCGAGGTGCACCTGCACGACGTGGCCTTCCTCGGCGGGGTCATCCTGCTGTTCACCGGGATGGAGATGGCCGGTTTCCACGCCCGGGAGACCCGCGACCCCGGGCGGACCGTGCCCCGGGCGATCGCGCTCGCCGTCGCGGTGACCGTCGCGTTCTCCGTGCTGGGCTCGCTGTTCATGGCCTTCGTGCTGCCCCGGCACGAGATCAGCCTGGTCTCCGGGACGATGGAGCTGTTCTCCAGCGTGCTGGAGCAGTTCTCGATGGGGTGGCTGCTGGCGCCGCTGGCGGTCGTGGTCGCGCTGGGCGGCGTGGCGCACCTGACGCCGTGGGTCCTCGGCCCGGCCAAGGGCGTCGCCGCCGTCGCCCGCGAGGGGCTGGCGCCGGAGCGGCTGGGCCGGGGCAACCGCGCCGACGTCCCGGTGGCGCTGCTGCTGGTGCAGGGGGTGGCGGGCTCGCTGTTCGCCCTGCTGTTCGTCGTCGTGCCCAGCGTCAGCACGTCCTACTGGATGCTGTCGGCGGTCACCGCCCAGGTGATCGTGGTGATGTACGCGCTGGTGTTCGCCGCGGTGATCCGGCTGCGGTACACCCGGCCCGACGTCCCCCGGCCCTACCGGATCCCCGGCGGGCTGCCCGGGGTCTGGCTGGTCGGCGGGGTGGGGCTGCTCGGCTGCGTCGTGTCGTTCCTGCTCGGCTTCGTCCCGCCCGCCCAGCTGCAGACCGGCGACCCGGTCGTCTACGTGTCGCTGCTGGCGCTGGCCACCGTGGTGCTGTCGCTGCCGCCGTTCGTGTTCGTCCTGCTGGCCCGCCGCCGGGCCGCCGTCCCCGCGCCCGCCCGGTGAGGCCTCAGGCCGCCGCGCCGGCCGGTACCGCCCGCGCGGCCGACCGGGCCAGCGCCGCGGTGGCGACGGTCATCACCACGACCAGCACCGCGACCAGCGCCTCCTCCGCCCCGTCGGCGCGCAGCCGCTCCCCCAGCACGACGACGCCGATCACGGCGGCCACCACCGGCTCGCCGACGGTCACCGCCGGCAGCGACGCCCCCAGGGCACCGGCCTGGAAGGCCGCCTGCTGCGCCAGCGTGCCGCCGGCGAGGGTCGCGGCGAGCAGCCAGGTCTCCCAGCTGGTCACCAGGGCGCCGAGGCCGTCGTCGAGCAGGCTGACCACGCCCTTGGTGAGCGCCGCCGCGACGCCGTAGGCCACCCCGGCGGTCACCGCCAGCAGGAGCGCCCGCGCCGTCCCCCGGCGGACCGCCGCGCCCAGCAGGCACCCGGCGGCCACGAGGGCGAGCACGGTCCCGGCGGGCAGCCACGGCCGCCAGCCGGCCCGGTCGGCGCCCGCGGTCGGCTCGCCGGCCACGACGAACACGGCCAGCGCCAGGACGAGCAGCAGCGCCCACGCCCAGTCGGCCCGGCTCAGCCGGCGCCCGGCCCACCGGGCGCCGAGCGGGAGGGCGAACAGCACCGTGGTGACCAGCAGCGGCTGCACCAGCAGCAGCGACCCCAGACCCAGGGCCGCCGCCTGGGCGGCGTACCCGGCGGTGTCGCTCAGCGTCCCGGCCCACCACTGCGGACGGCGGACCAGCGACCGCACCAGCCGCAGGCCGCCGGCCTCGTCGTCGGGGACGGCCGACGCCGACCGCTGCTGCACGACCGAGGCGACGGCGAACAGGACGGCGGCGACCAGCGCGAGTGCCGCGGCGAGGCCGTCCACCGCGCCATGATGCTCGCGCCCGCCCCGGTCCGGGGACCTCCCGCGGCCGCCCCCGCTCCCCTCGACTGGAGGTCGAGACGCTGTGGACGCCTATCGCCCGGAGGCCTGGTCGGACTTCGCCGTCGCCACGGTCGGCGCCTGCGCCGCGCTCGCCGGCCTGATCTTCGTGGCCGTCTCGCTCAATCTCGCGCGCATCCTCGAGTTCCGCTACCTCCCGGGCCGCGCCGCGCAGACCCTCGGCCTGCTCGTCGCCCTCCTGGCGGCCGGCGTGCTGGTGCTCGCCCCGGGACAGCCCGAGGCGGTGCTCGCCGCCGAGATCGGCGGGGCCGGGCTGCTGCTGGCCGCCGGCGCGCTGCCGCCCCTGCTGCGCGGCCGCCCGGACCCGGCGACCCCGGTGCTGCGGCTGGTCACCTCGGCGGTCGTCGTGCTGCTGCCCGCCGCGGCGCTCGTCGCGTGCGGCGCCACCCTGCTCGCGGGCAGCGGGGGCGGGCTGTACTGGCTGGCCGCCGCGGTGGTCCTCGGGTTGGCCGGCGCGACCGGCAACGCGTGGGTGCTGCTCGTGGAGATCAACCGCTGATCCGCCCGCGTGCGCCCCGCCCTTCGCCCCTGTCGCCGGCCGGCCCGGCGCGGCAGGGTCGTCCCCCCGAGGACGCAGGGAGGCGACGGCGGTGCGCGCACTGTTCGAGGACCAGGACTTCGACTTCGCGGCCCGGGGTGTGCTCGGCCGGGTGTACTCCCGCGCCGCCGACGTCGGGGAGGTGCTCGGCACCGTCGAGCGGATCCGCAACGGGCACGCGCAGTCGTGGGTCGACGAGTGGACCGCCACCGCCGACCGGCTCGTGGCGGAGGCCCGCACGGCGCGCCCGCACTCCGCGGCGGCGCGGTCCCTGCGCGCCGCGGCCTACTACGCCGCCGCGACCGAGGCGGCCGACGGCACCGGTGACCCCGGCCTGTTCGCGCGCCTGTGGGCGCGGCACCGCGACGCCTGGGACGCGTTCGTCGACGGCAGCGACCTGGACGTGGAGCGGCTGCAGATCCCGTACGAGGGCACCACGCTGCCCGGCTACCTGTTCCGGTCCGGCCCGGCCGGCGAGCCGCGCCGCACGCTGGTCTTCAACAACGGCAGCGACGGGTCGGCCGTCGCGGCGTGGACCGACGGGATCGCCGACGCCCTGGCCCGCGGCTGGAACGCGATGACCTTCGACGGCCCCGGCCAGAACGCCGCCCTCGTCCGCCAGGGGCTGCACTTCCGGCCCGACTGGGAGCACGTCGTCACCCCGGTCGTCGACGCCCTCACCGCCCGGCCGGACGTCGACCCGGGCAAGCTGGCGCTGGTCGGGGTCAGCCAGGGCGGCTACTGGGTGCCGCGAGCGGTGGCGTTCGAGCACCGGGTCGCCGCGGCGGTCGCCGACCCGGGGGTCGTCGACGTCTCCGCCGCGATGCTCACCCACCTGCCGCACCACCTCGTCGAGCTGCTCGACACCGGCAACCGGGAGGTCTTCGACAAGGAGATCGCCTGGGGGCTGAAGGTCTCCCCCCGCACCCGGGCCGTGCTGGCGTGGCGGATGCGGCCCTACGGCACCACCTCGCCGTTCGACTTCTTCACCGCCGCCCGGGAGTACACGCTGACCGCGGACGTCGTCGGCCGGATCACCTGCCCGGTCCTGGTCACCGACCCCGAGCACGAGCAGTTCTGGCCAGGCCAGTCGCAGCGGCTGCACGACCTGCTGCCCGGGCCGAGCGCGCTGGTCCGGTTCACCGCCGCCGAGGGCGCCGACGGGCACTGCGAGCCGGTCGCGGCCGGGCTGCGCGGCGAGCGGGTGTTCGACTGGCTGGACGAGCAGGTCCCGGCGTGACCCCGCCACGGGGCCCGACGCCCTAGCCTCCGGCCGGTGGCGACCGAACGCGGGCTCGACCGGCTGATCACCTTCCTCGATGCGGTGGTGGCCATCGCGATCACCCTGCTGGTGCTGCCGCTGGTCGACGTCCTGGCCGAGGCGGCGCCCGAGGTCGACCTCGACGAGGTCCTGCGGGCCGACGCGGGCCAGTTCGGCGGGTTCCTGCTCAGCTTCGCCGTCATCGCCCGGCTGTGGCTGGTCCACCACAAGCTGGTGGAGACGGTCGGCGCCTACGACCCGCTGTTCGTCCTGCTGAACCTGGCCTGGATCCTCACCGTCGTCCTGCTGCCCTTCGCCACCCAGGTGGTGCCGGCGTACGGCGCGGACCGGCTGGCCGTCGCGGTCTACGTCGGCACGATCACGGCGAGCTCGGCCTGCCTGACGGCGCTGACCGTGCTCATCTGGCGCCGGGGGTCCCTGCGCCGCTCCGGCGCGCGTCCGCTGCACCCCGCGCCGGCCCTGGTGACCACGGCGGCGCTGGTCGTGGCCCTCGTCCTCGGCGTGCTGTTCCCGGCGGTCAACTACTACGGGCTGTTCCTGCTCTTCTTCACCGGGCCGCTCGAACGCCGCCTCGCCGGCCGGTCCGCGGCCTCGGCCGGCTGAGCGGCCGGTCGCTCCAGGGCAACGGCCAGCGCCGGGAACAGCAGCACGGTCAGGACGCCGGCCCCCACCAGCGCCGCGGCGTTCTCCCGCAGCATGGTGCCGTTGCGCAGGCCGATCTCGGCCAGCGCCACCAGCACCGGCAGCGCGGTCGCCGTGACCAGCGCGGTCTGCACCCGCTGGCGCGCGGGCAGCACGCCGCGGTAGACGGCCAGGGCGGGCAGGCCCCGGCAGGCGAGCATCAGCGCGGAGAACAGCAGCACCCGCAGCGGCGCCTCGGCGATCGAGTGCAGGTCCAGGCTCATCCCCGAGTAGACGAAGAACACCGGGATGAAGAAGCCGTAGCCGACCGCGTCGAGCTTGGACTCCAGCACCGGGGCCTGCCCCCCGACCCAGTGCCGCAGGACGACGCCGGCGAGGAAGGCACCCAGCACCGCGTCGAGGTGGAACTCGTCGGTGACGGCGATCAGCACGATCAGCAGCAGGATCGTCGCGCGGAGGGTGATCTGGGCCGTCTCGTGCTGGCCCTGCTGCACCACCCGGGCCAGCCGGCCGCCCTCCCGCACGCCGCGGCGGGCGACCGCCAGCAGCACCGCGAGCACCCCGACGGCACCCAGCGAGGCCAGCGCGGTGAAGCGGTTCTGGCTGCCGAGGAACAGCGCGATCGCCAGCACCGGGAACAGCTCGCCCACCCCGCCCGCGGCCAGCAGGTACCGCCCCAGCCGGCCGGTGAGCAGGCCGTGCTCGCGCAGCACCGGCAGCAGGGTGCCCAGCGCGGTCGTGGTGAGGCCCAGCGCCACGGGCACGAAGGCGCGCACCAGGCCCGCGGCGGCCAGCACGCCGACCACGCCGAGCGCGAGGAGCAGGGAGACCGACCAGGCGAGGACCGCGCGCCGTCCGGCGTCCTGCCGGAACAGCCGCAGGTCGACCTCGTAGCCGGCCAGCAGGAAGACGAACCCGAGTCCGACGTCGGAGAGCACCTGCACGCCGGCCGGCGAGCTCAGCCCCAGGACCGACGGGCCGACGAGGATGCCGCCGGCCAGCAGGAGCACGACCTGGGGCACGGGCAGCCGCGGCAGCAGCCCGACGACCACCGGCGCGAGCAGCGCGACCACGAACACGGCCACCAGGTCGTCGACGACGAGGACTGTGTCCACGCGGGTCTCCCGTCGTCGGCTCGGCCGCGGCCGGCCGGATCATCCCGCAGGGAGTTCCTCGACGGGGTTCCCGGCGCCCGCCTCGACCCAGGTGCTGCCCGGGGCGTCGTCGCGGGCGAAGCCGCGCCCCGGGCGGAGCACCTGCACCGTCGTCCCCTCGTCCAGGCAGCGCCAGGCCACCCGGCGCTCCCACCGGCGGCCCGGCCGGTCGCCGTCCCCGGCGGTCCGCAGGTCCAGCCCCACGGCCAGCTCGCCGGAGGTCGCGCCCTCGGGCAGCCGCACGCCGTCGGGGCCCGGCGCGGCCGCCCCGGGCGCGGCCACCGTCCAGGTGACCTCGTAGGTGCGGCCGCGGGAGGAGGCGCGGTCGAGGGTGCGCGTCAGCAGCGTGTCCCCGACGGCCAGGGAGGCGACGACCACCGGACGGTCGGTGGGGTTGGTCAGCCGGGCGCGCAGGGTCACGACCGGACCGGCGTCCACGGTGAGCCGGTCGATCGTCAGCTCGCCGCCGGTCATGGCGCCGGGCGGCAGGTCCTCGTTGAGCCGGTAGAGGGTGCGGTCGGGGAAGCGGTCCAGCAGCGCGAGGTCGCCGGGGCCCCGCATCTCGGCGTAGAGCACCGGCTGCTCCAGCCCGGGGTCGTTCTGCAGGAACGGCATCGTGTCGAGGAAGCCGAGGTCGCCGCGCCGGGGCAGCAGCAGGACGGCGGAGTCGAGGTGCTGACCGGCCACGAACCGCTGCGCGGCGCGGAGGTCGTCGCGCACCGCGGCGTTGCCGGCCACCTTGTCCGGCACCGCCAGCGCGGTCAGCAGCACCATCGCCGCCACGACGCCGGCGGTCAGCGCCCGCGGCGCCGCGCCGGCGCGGCGCCCCAGCCAGGCCAGGCCCGCGGCGCCGAACACGACCAGCGGCAGCACGACCGGCAGGTGGTAGTACGGCCCGAACAGCGCCACCCCCGGCCACAGCGAGCTCATCGCGTAGGCCCCCCAGAAGGGCAGGTAGCCCAGTGGGACGACGACCGCCAGCGCCGCCACCGGCCAGCGCTGCGGCCCGCGGGTCCGGGCCAGCCCGAGGACGGCCCCCGCGACCAGCACGAGGCCGCCGAAGACCCAGCTCGGCGTCCACCGCAGGTTGTCGAGCAGCCCGCTGACGCCGTCGGCGGGCGTGAAGGGCACCGTCGACCGCGGGAAGACGCCCCGGTCGCCGAAGCCGAAGCCGTCCTGCGCCCCGGTGACGGTGAACGGCAGCCGGAACGGCCCGCCCACGACCACCGCGTTGTAGGCCAGCGACAGCGCCAGCAGCGGCGCCGCGCCGGCGGCCAGGCGCAGGGCGCAGCCGGCCTCGTGCCACCCGCCCTCCCCGGCCCGGCGCGCCCGCCGGGCGTCGACGAGGGCGTGGAGGACGAACGGGACCGCGAACAGCAGCGCGTCGAAGGGCCGGGCGAACGCCGCCATCCCCCAGACCGCGCCCGCCGCGACCAGCCGGCCCGACGACCGCCGGCGCACCCCGCCCAGCAGCAGGACGGCGAACCCGAGGCCGAGCGCCAGCTGGAACACGTAGGGCAGGTAGGTGCCGGCCTGCACCAGGAAGACCGGCGACAGCAGCAGGAGCGCCCCCGCGAGCAGCCCCGCCGTCCGGTCGCGGAGCACGGAGGCGGCGAGGACCGCGGTGAGCACCACCGTGGCCGCGGCGGTTCCCGCGAGGGCGGCGCGCGGCGTGCCGGTGAGCAGGTCACCGACCGCGAGGACGGCGGGCCACGGCGGGCTGTACTTGAGGACGACCCGGTCCCCCACCACCGCCGACGCCCAGGGGCGGAACGCGTCGGAGTCGGCCGGGAGGGTGACCGCGCCGGACTCCAGCAGGCGGGCCATCGCCACGTAGACCGAGTCGTCCCGGTTGAGCGAGAAGAGCGGGAACAGCTCCCGGTTGACCAGCACCGCCGCTGCCCCGGCCAGCACGGCGAGGACGGCCAGGGCGGCGCGCCACCTCGCGTTCCCCATCCCGTCGGAGTCTAGGAGCCGACCGCCGGCTCCCCCACCCGACCGCGGTCGGCGGGCCGGTGCCCCGGCCGGGTCAGGGGCTGCAGCAGGGTGCGCAGCCGCCGGACCCCGGACTGCGCGGCCGCGGGGTCGTCGAGGCAGACCTGCTGGAACACCAGGCCGTCGACCGCGGCGAAGACCAGGTGCACGAGGGCGTCGTCGGCCCTCCAGGACGGCACGACGCTCACGGCCGCCGCGGTCGTCGTCACCCTGCCCCTGGACGTGCTCGACTCGGTGACCTTCGACCCGCCGCTGTCGGAGGGCAAGCGCCGGGCCGCCCACCAGGGCCAGGCCTCCCAGGGGGTGAAGGTGTGGGCGCGGCTGCGCGGGGAGTACGAGCCGTTCGTCGCCCTCGCCCCCGGCTCCGCGCCGCTGACCCTCTGCCAGGTCGAGCACGTCGAGGACGGCGAGACGCTCGTCGTCGCCTTCGGCTCGGTCAGCGAACGGCTCGACGGCACCGACCGCGTCGCCGTCCAAGAGGCGCTGCGCACCAGGCTCCCCGACGTCGAGGTCCTCGAGGTCGCCAGCCACGACTGGGTGGGGGACGAGTTCGCCGGCGAGACCTGGCCCATGCAACGGGCCGGGCAGCTCACCGGGGCCCTCGCCGAACTGCAGCGCCCCGAGGGCCGCGTGGTGCTCGCCGGCTCGGACTACGCCAACGGCTGGGCCGGGTTCATCGACGGCGCCATCGAGAGCGGCCTGCGCGCCGGCCGCGACGTGCACGCGCTCCTCACCTCGGTCGACGCACTGCCCGCGGCCGACCCGACCGCCCTCGTCCAGTCCTGATCCCCGACCGACCGCAGGAGGACCCCGTGACCCAGCACCTCGTCGAGTTCGTCTCCATCCGGCCCGGGGCGGTCGCCGCCGTCGCCGCCGTCATCCCCGGCTTCGTCGCCGCGCCGGTCATCGCGAGGGGCGAGGACGGTCTGTGGACCGACGTCTGGATCTACGGCAGCGTCGAGCAGGTGGAGGCGGCCAACGCGAAGGCCGCCGACCTGCCCGAGTTCCTGCGCATGGCCGCCGTCAGCGAGGTGGTGTCCATCGACATGGCCTGGATGCCCGTGGGGTGAGCCGGACACTGCCCGGCGGGCCAGCATGGACCCGTGGCGCCCCCGCTCCCGTTCCGCCGGCTGCTGTGCGCGTGCGCGGTCGCCGCGTGCGCCGCGGCGGTGGCGGTCTCCGGGGAGCTGTCGCCGGGGGCGCTGCTCGCCGTCGGGACGGCCGGGCTCGCCGTCGGCGCGGTCGCGCTGGCCCGCCGGGCCGGGGCGGGGGCCGCACCCGTCGGACGGCGGGGCCTGCCCTGGCTCGCGTGGGTCGTCGCGGCGCTCGCCTGGGAGGCGGCCGCGCTGGCCGACGACGACCTGCCGGCGGTGAGCGACCTCGCCGACCCGGTGCTCGCCCACCCGGGCGCCCGCGCCGCCGCGACCGTGGCCTGGCTGGCCGCCGGCCTCTGGCTGGCCTCCCGCCCGGGACGGCCGGGGTGAGCGGGACCGCGGTCGGCGTCCTCGGCGTCGCCGTCCTGCTCGTGGCCGCGCTCGCGCTGGAGGGCGCCGGGCGGCGCGGCCGGGCCGGCACGTCCGCCGCCGCCGCGGTGGGCGCGGCCATGCGGACCCCACCCGGGCGGGTGACCGTGCTGCTGGTCTGGCTGTGGCTCGGCGTGCACTTCCTGGCCCGCTGACCACGGCACTCCTCGCGGGCGCCGCGAGCGGGCCGGCCGGCTGTGGGCGGACGCACACTTCCTCGCCCAGGGAGCACCCGACATGCTGGCCGGGCGCGCTACGGTCGGCGTGTGGAGTGACCCAGATCACACGGAGGTGCTCGTGGCCACGACCCACCCTGAGCGGACCGGTTCTCCCGGCGCCCGGCGGCAGGAGGCCGGGCCCCCGGTCCCGCGCACCGAGTCCGAGGCCCTCGGCTCGGTGGAGGGCGCCGAGGACGTCGGCCTCCCCTCCCCCCGCGGCATGGCCCGCAGCGTGCTGTCGGTGCTGAGCCAGCCCCGGCCGGTCGCCCGCGAGGCCGCCGCCCTGGGCCGGGACGCCATCCGCATCCTGGCGGGCACCGACACGATCACCCCGGCGCCGCGGGACAAGCGCTTCGCCGACCCGGCGTGGAGCGGCAACCCGGGCTACCGGCGGCTGGCGCAGAGCTACCTCGCCGCCACCGGGGCGCTCACCCGGCTGGTCGAGGCCTACGAGGCCGGGGGCGCCGACTGGCGCCAGGTGGAGCAGGCCCGGTTCGCCCTCACCGCGGTCACCAGCGCGATGGCGCCGACCAACACGCTGCTGGGCAACCCCGCCGCCCTCAAGCGGGCCTTCGACACCGGCGGCCGCAGCGTGGCGCGCGGCGTGCGCAACATGCTCACCGACCTGCGGCACAACGGCGGCCTGCCGCGCCAGGTGGACCGGGACGCCTACGTGGTCGGCAAGGACCTCGGCATCAGGCCGGGCGCCGTCGTCCACCGCGACGAGGTCATCGAGGTCATCCAGTACTCGCCGTCGACCGAGCGCGTGCGGACGCGCCCGCTGGTGATCGTCCCGCCGCCGATCGGCCGGTTCTACTTCCTGGACCTGCGCCCCGGGCGCAGCCTCGTGGAGTACGCGGTCAGCCGCGGCCTGCAGGTCTTCATGATCAGCTGGCGGAACCCGACGCCGGAGCAGGCCGACTGGGATCTGGACACCTACGCCGGCGCCGTCGTCCGCGCCGTCGACGTGGCGCGCGAGGTCACCGGCTCCCCCGACGTCACGACGCTGGGGCTGTGCGCCGGCGGACAGGTCATGACGACCGCGCTCAACCACCTGGCCGCCCTCGGCGACGAGCGCGTCTCCGCCGCCGGCTACGCGGTCACGCTGCTGGACTTCTCCCGGCGGGCGCCGCTGGGCGCGTTCTCCGGCCCGAAGCTGATCGACCGCGCGCGGCGCGCCTCCCGCCGCCGCGGGGTGATCAGCGCCCGTGACATGGGCACCGTGTTCAGCTGGATGCGCCCGGACGACCTGATCTTCAACTACCTGGTCTCCGAGTGGCTGATGGGCGAGGACCCGCCGGCCTTCGACATCCTGTCGTGGAACGCGGACGGCACGAACCTGCCGGCGGCGCTGCACGAGCAGTTCCTGGAGGTCTTCGGGGCGAACGCGCTGGTCCGGCCGGGCGCGCTGCGGGTGCTCGGCACCCCGGTGCACCTGAGCCGGATCACCATCCCGACGTTCGTCCAGGGCGCGCTGACCGACCACCTCACGCCGTGGGTCGGCTGCTACCGGACCACCCAGCTGCTCTCCGGGCCGAGCACGTTCGTACTCAGCTACAGCGGCCACATCCAGAGCCTGGTCAACCCGCCGGGCAACCCCAAGGCGCACTACTGGACCGGCGGCGAGCCCGGCCCGGACCCGCACGCCTGGCGCGCCGCCGCGCAGCAGCACACCGGCAGCTGGTGGGAGGCGTGGGCGCAGTGGGCGCTGGAGCGCTCCGGCGACGAGGTGCCCGCGCCGCAGGAGCTCGGCACCGCCGCGCACCCGCCGCTGGAGCCCGCGCCCGGCTCCTACGTCCGCGACCGCCGTCCCGGCCCCGGCTGAGCCGGGCCGCGGCCCGCGGGGCTCACGGCACGTCGATGGTGATGCCGGCGGGCCGGCCGTCAGCGCCGGCCTGCCCGCCGGTGCGCGCACTGACCACCCGGGAGACGCAGCACTGCAGCCGGTCGCCGGCCTGGTGCTGGGCGTCGCTGAGGAACACGTCCCGGTGGTCGATGACGCCCTCGACCTCGAGCACCTTCACCTGGCACAGGCCGCACTCGCCGCGCCGGCAGTCGAACATCATGTCCGCGCCGGAGGCCTCCAGCGCCTCCAGCATCGACACGTCGTGCGGCACGACCGTCTCCAGCCCCAGCCGCGGGATGCGCACCGTGAAGGCCTCGGGGGCGAAGCGCCCGCTGCTGCCGAAGGTCTCGAAGCGCAGGTCGGCCGGGCGCCGCCCGGCGGCGGCCCAGGCCGCCTTGATCGCGTCGAGCATCGGCGTGGGACCGCAGACGTAGAGCTCTCCCCCGGCGGGCACGCTCGCCACGAGCTCGGCGACGTCCAGGCCGGTGCCCTCGTCGTCGATGCGCAGCTCCAGCCGGTCGCCGTGCTCGGCGACCAGCTCGTCGGCGAAGGCCATGAGCCCGCGGGTGCGGGCGCCGTAGACGAAGCGGTAGTCCGCGCCGCGATCCTTGAGTGCCTTCCCCATCGCCACCAGGGCGGTGATGCCGATGCCGCCGGCGGCGAGCACGTACCCGGGCTTGCCGTAGTTGAGCGGGAAGTTCTGCAGCGGCTGGGTGATCGACACCTCCTGGCCGCGCCGGAGCGCGTGCACGTAGGCCGACCCGCCCCGGCTCTGCCGGGCCAGCTGCACCCCCAGGACGATCTCGGTGCCGTAGGCGCCCATCCCGACGACCGAGTAGGAGCGGACGTCGGCCCGCCCGTTCACGTAGACGCCGATGTCGACGTGGCTGCCCGGCGGGGCCGGCGCCTCCAGGTACTCGGGCTCGAGCACCACCTGGCGCACGTGCTGCGCGACCTCGCAGACGTCGAGCACCCGAGCCTTGCGCCACTTCTTGTGGCTGGTGGCGGCCATCGCGCGCCGCCCGGCTACAGCCCGCGGCCCATGAGGCCCACCGTCGGCTGCTGTCGGTGCCCGGCGATCCCGCCGGCCACCTCCGCCGCCATCCCGGTGCCCTCCTCCGGCCGGGGCTGCCCGGCGTTGACCGCACCGCTGACCGCACCCATCGCCACCGCGGCGTCGCCGGCCGTCTCGCTCGGCGGCTGCGCGTCCGAGCCGAGCTCCGCGTCGATCATGCGCTGCACGATCCGGCGGGTCCACATGCTGCCCGCGTCGATGTTGAGGTTGTAGAAGTCGTAGCCGGGGTTGGCCTCGATGCCCCGCTGCTGCGCCTCGAGCATCACCTCGTCCTCGAAGAACACGCCGGAGACGCCCTCGCGCAGCCGGGTGGTGATGACCTGCTTGTCCAGGCACCAGTCGCGGGCGAAGGCCCACAGGTAGAAGCAGGTGCGGTCCGTCTCCGGGGTCATCGTGTTGATGACCGTCCCGGTGACGCCCTGGCTGCGGTCGCCCTCCGGGGCGCCGGTGCCGGCCTTGGCCACCCCCACGTCGATGGCCACGGTGGACGGCGCCGTGTAGCGGATGATCTGCCAGCGGTCGACCGGACCGTCGTAGTCGGGGAAGCGGTCCTGCAGGTTGCGCTTCCAGAACGGCGGCGGGTCGATGCCGAGCATCCACTTGGTCACCGTGACCGTGCGGTCGTCGTGCGTGACCTCGAAGTCGGACTCCGAGAGCGCGTCGTGGCCGATGCTCGACCCGTGCACGAACTGCTCGTGCGTGAGGTCCATGAGGTTGTCGACGATCAGCTGGTAGCTGCAGTTGACGTGGATCGTCTTGCCGTCCCCGGCCCAGTCGGGGTGGTCGTTCATGTACAGGTCGGGGATGAGGTCGGGGTCGGCGAGCGCCGGGTCGCCCGGCCACACCCACACGTAGCGGTGCCGCTCCACGACCGGGTAGGAGTGCACCGTCGCGCTCGGGTTGATCGTCTCCTGCGCCGGCATGAAGGTGGCGCGGCCGTCGGCGTCGTAGCAGATGCCGTGGTAGCCGCACATGACCTCGTCGTCGCCGCGCAGCTTCCCCATCGACAGCGGCGCCAGCCGGTGCCAGCAGGCGTCGGCGAGGGCGACGGCGCGGCCCCCGGTGGTGCGGTAGAAGACGATCGGCCGGTTGGCGACGGTCTTGGGCAGCAGGTTGCGGCCGACCTCGTGGTCCCACGCCGCGGCGTACCAGGCGTTGGACGGGAAGTGCCGGAACTCGGCGTGGGCGGTGGCCGCTCCGGGCCGGGCAGGTTGCGACATCGCGGGTCCTCCGGGGAAGGGCGGTCAGGCCGGGATCGGGTCCTCGTGGTGCGTGGGCCGCTCCCGCACCAGCGCGTACAGGAAGAAGCTGACGATCATGATCCCGGCCGCGACGTACACCCCGGCGGCCCAGCTGCCGGTCGCATCGCGCAGGATCCCGCTCACCACCGGGCTGAGCACCGCGCCGATCTCCGAGACCAGGTTGAGCATCCCGAAGGCCGCCCCGCGCTCGCCGGCCGGCACCATGTCGCCGGTCATGCCCTGCACGATCGGCTGCAGCGCGTTGAAGAAGACGCCGGAGGAGAAGAGCAGCAGGCCCAGCAGGACCAGGGACGGCTCCCGCCCGCCGGAGATGCTCCAGCCGAAGACCAGGACGAGCACCGAGTAGACGGCGGTGCACACCAGCGCCAGCGGCTTGCGCCCGCGGCCGGCGCGGACGGCCCGGTCGGCCAGCCACCCGCCCACCGGGAAGCCCAGGATCCCCGCCCCGGCGTTGAAGGCCGCCGTCAGGGCCGCGGCGATCAGGCTGCTCTGCGCGGCCTCCCGGACGATCTGCACCGACCAGAAGCTGAAGAACCACAGGTTCCACAGGATGGCGATGTAGGCGACGTAGATCAGCCACATGTCGCGCCCGAGCAGCGCCGCCCCGCGGCCGGACCGTTGGACGCCCCGCACGATGACGGCGATGTAGAGCAGCGCGATGACCGAGGCGATGGCCGCGGTCAGCCACTCGGGCCAGTCGAAGGTCTCCGCCAGCAGGAACAGGGCCACGATGACGACGAACGTCGGCGCGGAGAACAGCACCAGCCGCACGAACGGCGCGCCGAGCCGCATCGCCCCGCCCAGCCTCGCCCGGAAGAACGCGAAGGCCGTCGTGACGACCACGAAGGTGGCGGCGGCGAAGACGAAGAACGGCATCCGCCAGGCGTCGTCGCCCATGCCCAGGGAGCCGCCCCAGTCGATGAGGACCGGGGTGAGGATGATGCCCAGGGTCAGGCCGATCGACAGGCCGGTGATCACCACGCCCAGGCCCAGGGTGCGCTGGGCGACCGGGGTGTGGTTGATGATCAGCGTGCGGTCGTTGGAGTAGAAGACCCCCTCACCGAGGCCGGTCAGCACGCGGGCGGCGACGAACGCGACCAGGCCGGTCACCAGCCCGGAGACGACCGTGAGGACGGCGGCGGTCACGAGGGAGACCACGATCATCTCCCGGTGCCCGTACCGGTCCCCCAGCCGCCCGCCGGGGTACTGGGTCAGCATGTAGCCCAGGAAGAACATCGAGCCGACCAGGCCGCCGATCGTCGCCGGGTTGCTCGCGTCGCCGATGAACCCGGACTCCGTCTGGATCATCCAGGCGATCACCGGGCCGGTGACCGTCCGGTCGGCGTAGCTGACCACCCAGCCCAGCAGCAGGACGGCCCACAGCGCCCGGTAGGGCGTGACGGGGTGCCCGTCCCGGTGGCCCTCCAGCAGCAGTTCGTTGTCGGCGGTGTCGCCCTCGGGGACCCGACCGGTCATGGCGTGCCCACCCCACCCGTGCCGCGCTGGGTCAGCCGAAGGCCTGCTGCACCTCGTCGGACCCCTGCGTCGCCCCACCCTGCGCCGGGGCCGGGGTCTCGCTGCCGGCCTCGTGCGGGACCGACGGCCCCTGGACGGCGACGACGGCGGGGTCGACCCGCATGACCGCGTAGCCGGCGACCGCGCCCGCCCCGAAGCCGGGGGCGAAGACGCGCAGCGGCTCGGTGATCACGCCGTCCCGGACCGCGTCGTGGATGGCCAGCGGGATGCTCGCCGACGACGTGTTGCCCACCTTCTCGATGTTGAAGTAGAGCTGGTCGGCGGTGAGCCCGGCCCGCTCGGCCAGCTGGATCACCATCGTCTTGTTCGCCTGGTGCGGCACGATCAGGTCGATGCTGTCGAGCAGGGTGCCCTCCCCGCCGTCCGGGTGCGGCAGCTGCCCGAGCTCCTCGATCATCTGCGACAGGTAGCGGCCGGCCAGCGCCTTCACCTGCGGCCCGAACACGGTGATGTTGTTGTCGAACTCGGGGTTGGGCCACAGGATCGAGTTGACCTCGCTGGCCGGCCCGCTGGCGTAGGTCTTCATGAAGTCGAAGTCCGGTGCCGCGCCCTCTGGCGCCGGGCCCACCACCATCGCCGCCGCGCCGTCCCCGAAGATCATCCGCGAGGTGCGGACGTTGCCGATCTTGTCGGAGAACTTCTCGACGCAGACGACCAGCACCGGCCGCTCGACCTCCTGCAGGATGCGGGCCGCCTCGGCCAGGCCGTAGGGCATCCCCGCGCAGGCCGCGATGAGGTCGTACGCGGCGTACACCTGGTGCATCCCGAGCTGGCCGCACAGGTAGGTCGCCAGCGACGGGATCAGCCGCGAGCTCGTGCAGGTGCAGACCAGCACGCCGCCGATCTCCTCGGGCTCGCGCCCGGCCTTGGCCAGCGCCGCCTCGGCCGCCTGCAGCGCGAGGTCCTCCAGCGGCAGGGAGCTGTACCGGCGCTCCTCGATCCCGGTCTTGGCGGAGATCTCCTCGGCGCTCATCGGCGACCAGTTGTAGGCGGTGTTGCGGATCAGGTCGTCGTTGCTGCAGACCTGGTCGCCGTGCACGGCCGCCATCGCCTCCAGGCGCGGCATCACCCGGAACGCGGCGCGCACGTCGATCGCCGGGTAGGGCCGCACCGGCGGCCGCGACTCCCGCGGCGGCGCCACCGACCGGGCGGGGGCGGGGGTGCGCAGCCGGCGCAGGAACGCCCGCACCTCCTTGTCCCGCGGGTGGAAGGCGACCACGTAGTCGTCGTCCTTGAGCTGACCGGCCTCGGCCAGCTCCAGCTGCGCGCGCTCCCACGGGTACTGGTTGTGCAGCACCATCGCCCACCGGTGCAGCGCCTCGAGCTCGGGCACGTCCTCGTCGACGTCGAGGATGTCGTCGTAGTCGTAGACCGGGTAGTCGGGGTCGTAGTTGGGCAGCCGGAAGGTGAGGTTGCCCGACTGCTCGAGGAACTCGCTGACGGTCGGCTTGATCGCCGGCAGCGTGGTCGCGTGGTGCTTCCGGTTGGCGAAGACGTCGAAGAGGATGCCGAAGATCCGGTCCTCGCAGGCGTCGTCCCACTTCGCCGGCAGCGACGGGTAGGCCTCCTCGACGGCGCGCACCTTCTCCTCGCCGTCCTCCCACGGCTGGAGCACCGGCAGGAACACGTCGGCGCGGGTCCGGGGGACGTCGGCCCAGCGGGTCGGCCGCTTGTCGTACATGGTGATCGAGAAGCGGTTGGCCCAGAACAGGTTGAGCGCGACGTCGCGCATGAGCTCGTACCGGTCGCCGTAGCCCCCGGTCCGGACCCGTTCCATGATCTCGGTGCCGCTCGGGGCCTTCGTCTCGAAGTCCCGCCGGATGACGCTGTCGAGCTGCTCCAGCGTGTCCACGGTCGACAGGTCCAGCTCGGGCATGACGTTCGAGGGGAAGACCATCCGGCCGTGCCGGTTCAGGACGAAGGCGTTCATGGGGGTCCTCTCTGTCGGACGGGGCCGTTCAGCTCTGGTTCGCGCGTTCCATGCCCCGCTCCACGGCGGCGATGAGGCGGGGCCGCAGCTCGGCGGCGGGGATGATCGCGTGCACCGAGCCCACGCGGCGGGCGCGCTCGATGTCGTGCACCGACTCGAACTCGGCGGCGACCTCGCCGAGCTTCTCCGAGCGCACCGCGCTGCGGACGCCGGCCAGCTCGGCGCGCAGACGGGCCTGCTCGACGGCGTCGGCCGACGTGATCGCCGCCTCGAGCTCGCGCACCCGCGGATCGGCGGCGGTCCGCTTGTCCACCTCACGCGTGAACACGACCGCGGCGGCCGGGGCGCCGCCGAGCACCGAGGCATAGGACCCCTCGACGGCGAACACCTCCATGTTCTCGTTGAGGACGCCGGAGAACACGACGTAGGCGCCGCCGTGGTAGCGGGAGACGACGCAGAAGACGATCGGGCCGTCGAAGTTGACGATCGCCCGGCCGATCTCGGCGCCGAACTCCAGCTGCCAGTTGCGCAGGGACTCCGGGGAGCCGTCGAAGCCGGAGAGGTTGGCCAGCACCACCAGGGGCCGGTTGCCGCTGGCGGCGTTGATCGCGCGGGCGGTCTTCTTCGACGAACGCGGGAACAGCGTCCCGGCGGTCCACTGGTCGGGGCCGTCGGCCGGGTAGGCCCCGCGCCGGGGGATCGGCCGGGACTCGATGCCCAGGACGGTGACCGGGTGGCCGCCGAGGTAGGCGTCGAGGACGACGGAGGTGTCGGCCTCGGCCATGCCCGCCCATCGCTCCAGGACCGGGTGGTCGGCGTCGGTGACCGCCCGCATCACCGTGCGGATGTCGAAGGCCTTCTTGCGCTCGGGGTTGGTCTCGGCCGAGAAGACGTCGCCGACGGTGGTGAACTCGCTCGACGGGTGCGAGTGCGGGAAGGCGCGCACGTCGCGGTCGCGCGGGTCGGTGGTCTCCACCGGCCGGGCCCAGCGCTCGCCCGGCGCGTGGTAGGCGTACTCGTAGTGCTGGTAGAGCACGTCGACCGCGGCGGTCAGGTTCGGCGCCCAGTACTGCGCCTGCCCGTTGGGACCCATGACGCGGTCGTAGCCGCCGATGCCGAAGTTGTCCTCGGCCGAGACGCCGCCGGAGTAGTCCAGCGAGTGCTTGCCGGTGAGCACCATCGCGCTGTCCGGGGTCATGACCAGGATGCCCTTGGTGTGCATGAGCATGGTGGCCTCGGCGTTCCAGTACGGCTGGGCGCCGACGTTGATCCCCGCGACGACGACGTTGATCTCGCCGCCGGCCTGGGTGAACTCGATGATCCGGCGCAGCGCCCGGGACACCCAGTCCATGTTCTCGGTGCCGCTGTCCATGGAGATGCGCGCACCGGAGGAGAGCGCGAACCACTCGACCGGCAGCCCGCGCTCCTCGGCCAGGTCCAGGGCGGCGACCACTCGCGCGCACTCGGGCTCGGAGACGGTGCCCAGCTGCTTGGTCGGGTCGCCCATCAGCAGCACCCGCGTCATGCCCTCCGGGTACCGGCGGGTGGGGGTGCTGATCAGGCCGACGACGAGCCCGGCCCGGTTCTGGCCGGGCGGGCGCTCCACCGGGACCAGCCGGCCGTTCTCGTCGAGGTCGTGCTCGACCCAGGAGCCGTCCCGGCCGGCGAGCAGGCCGCTGAGTTCGTAGGGGTAGACCGCGCCGCGGGCCCGGGAGCTGAGCACCTTCTCGGTGTAGGCGTCGAGTGGGCGCATGGGCTCGGTCGGGCGCTCGGTGACCTCCATGCGCACGCCGGTGCCCGGCCGGTAGGCGAACCGCAGCGCCACGTCCCGCGGCGGGCGTCCCTCCTCCTCCTGCAGGCGGGCCAGCAGCACGATCTGGTCCAGGCCGGCGCCGACGGTCACCGGCGCGGAGTTGCGGGCGAACGCGGCCACCTCGGCCAGCGGCACCTCGATCGACGGCCAGGCGTAGAGGTAGACGCGGTTGTGCTCCAGCGGCCGCCGCGAGCGCCGCCGCGACTGGGCCCGCCGCAGGCTGTCCAGGCAGGAGGTCAGCTGCCGCTCCACCGTCGGGAAGCCGACGACCTGGCCGGACTCGTCGCGCACCGGGGTCAGGTCGCGCACCTCGGCCATCGCGATGAAGCGCTCGTCGGTCGGGTTCTCCTTGCCGAAGACGTGCAGCAGGTAGGTGTCCTCGGCCGACGGGACGCGCTCGCCGTCGAACTCCTTGAGCCGCCAGATCTGGAACCGCTGCGCGGTCAGCGGGTGCAGGCCCCGGATGATCCGCTCCTCGGCCGGCGCGCCGCCGTCCGGGGACCGGCGGAAGGTCACCGTCTCGACCTCGCCGGCGGGGGTGCACACGGTCACCGTCACCCGGCGCCCGGTGTGCAGCGCCGGGACCGCGGCGACCAGCTCGTGCACCCGCTCGGCGACCGCCTCGTCGTCGTCGGGCCGGTCCGGCCAGGAGACGTAGAGGTCGACGACCAGCTGGCTGGGGTCCGGGACGTCGGCCAGCGCACCGGCCAGCGACGACAGGGCGGCCGGCAGGTCGGCCATCTCCGCCATGAGCGCGACCAGGTGCAGCCGGGAGCCCTGGAGGTCGTAGTCGGCCCACACCGAGGTGCGCCCGTCGAGCAGGGTCGAGCGCACGCCCTCGAGGTTGCGGCTGCGGTAGTAGCGCCGGGTGAGCACCTCCAGGACCGGGTCGGGCACCGCGGTCGGCCGGTCGAACCGCCGGGCGAGCAGCCGGATCAGCGGCTCGGGGCTGGCGACCAGCGCCTCCATCCGCCGCATGGTCTCGCCCGTGTCGCCCCGCGCCGCGGCCTCGTCGAGCTCGTCGAGCAGCCGGGCGGCCGAGTCCAGGACCTCCTGCCGGGCCGCCTGGACGACCGGCTCCTCGAAGTACCGGTAGCGGACGGCGCGGGCCAGGTCGCCCACCGACGGGTAGCGCAGCTGGGTGGCGACGACCAGCCGGTCGAGCACCTCCCCGACCTCGGCACGCGAGTCGCCGTCGGGGATGCGGCCGGCCCGCAGCCAGCGGTCGAGCAGGGCCTGCACGGCGGGCAGCTGCTCGGCGACGCGCTGCTGGGCCAGGAAGATGCGGTGCACCGCCTCCTGCAGGGCGGGCGTCGGCTCGAGGTCGTCCACGTCGTAGTGCAGCAGCGCCCGGCGCAGGCGGTCCTGGAAGCTGTCAGGCAGCCCCTCCCGCGCCACGTCCAGCGAGTGCAGGTAGGCGTGGAAGTACTCGCGAGGGCTGTGGACCTGGGTGTCGGCCTCCTCCTCCTCGCTGGCCGGCCGGTTGCGGGACAGCTCGGCGAGGTCGGCGAAGGTGGTGAGGAGGGCGAGCTCACCGTGCAGCAGCTCGTCGTCGTCCATCGGCAGCGCGTCGCGGGCC
Organism: Geodermatophilus sp. SYSU D00965; assembly: GCF_054050075.1. Taxonomy (NCBI): domain Bacteria; kingdom Bacillati; phylum Actinomycetota; class Actinomycetes; order Geodermatophilales; family Geodermatophilaceae; genus Geodermatophilus; species Geodermatophilus sp. SYSU D00965. The sequence continues at coordinate 110,758 of NZ_JBJGYQ010000017.1, forward strand.
TCGCCGTACCCGGCCACCAGCTGCCGGGCGTGGGCGGCGCTGACGTCGTAGCCGGTGATCAGCGCCCGCAGTGCGCGCAGCAGGGCTCGCGCCCGCTCGCGCGGCTCGCCGCCGGGGGCCTCCGCCCGGGTGGGCAGCACCACGCGCTCGCCGGTGGCCTCTTCCACCTCGCCGCCGGTCCGCTCGAGGCTCAGCAGCGGGGCGCCGGCGTCCACCTGGGCGTTCACCGCGGCGCGCACCTCGCGCACCCGCCCGGCGAACGGCGCGCGCACCGCCGTCTCCATCTTCATGCTCTCCAGGACGACGATCGCCTGGCCGGCCTCGACCTCCTCCCCCACCCCCGCGCGGATGGCGACGACGACCGCCGGGGCCGGCGCGCGCACCACCCCGCCGACGTCCCGGCCGATCCGGTGGGTCTCCCCGTCGACCTCGACCAGGGCGGAGCCGGGGCCCTCCACGGCCACCACCGAGAACCGCCTGCCGGCCGCGGTGAGCCGGCTCTCCAGCGGGCCGAGCCGGTCGACCTCGACGTCGACGACCGCGCCGTCGAGGTCCACCCGGTAGCGGCCGCGGTCGACCGTGGCGACCGTGGGCCGGTAGACCTGCCCCTGGTAGCCGAGCTCGAAGGTGCGCCCGACCTCGTGCGGGGCGCGCGGGCGGCCGCCGCGGGCGGAGGCGAGGAAGGCCAGCCGCTCCCGCGCCTCCTCGGCCTCGGCCAGGTCGACGGCGACCTGGACCAGCGCCACCCACGCGTTGCCCACCGGCCGGGGCCCGCCGCCGAGGCCGGTGCGGTCCAGCCAGCCGGTGTCGGCGGTGCCGGCCACGACCTCGGGCCGGTCGAGCAGGTCGAGCAGGAAGGACTTGGTCGTCGTCCCGCCGCGCAGGACGACGGTGGTCTCCCGCAGGGCGCAGCGCAGCCGGGCCAGCGCCTCGGGCCGGTCCCGGCCCCACGCGATCACCTTGGCGATCATGGAGTCGTACTGCGGCGGGATGACGTCGCCGACGCTCATCCCGGTGTCGACGCGGACGCCGGGGCCGGCGGCCAGGCGCATCAGCTCGACCCGGCCGGGCGCGGGAGCGAACCCCTGCTCGGCGTCCTCGGCGTTCAGCCGTGCCTCGATGGCGTGCCCGAAGGCCTCGGGCGGCCGCCCGTCGAGGCGGCCGCCGGCGGCGACGTGCAGCTGCAGCTTCACCAGGTCCAGGCCGGTGGTCAGCTCGGTCACCGGGTGCTCGACCTGCAGCCGGGTGTTCACCTCGAGGAACGTGGTGAGCTGCTCCTCGGGCTGGTACAGGAACTCCACCGTGCCGGCGCCGACGTAGCCGGCCGCCTTGACCAACGCGATCGCCGCCTCGCGCAGGGCGGTGTCCTGCCCGGGGCCCAGCGCCGGGGAGCTGGACTCCTCGATGATCTTCTGGTTGCGCCGCTGCACCGAGCAGTCCCGGACGCCCGGTGCCCACACCGTGCCGTGCTTGTCGGCGATGACCTGCACCTCGACGTGCCGGCCGCCCTCGACCAGCCGCTCCATGAACACGATCGGGTCGCCGAAGGTGCGCTCCGCCTCGACCCGGGTCCGCTCGAGCGCCTCGGCGAGGTCGGCGTCGGAGCGGACGACGCGGATGCCGCGGCCCCCGCCGCCGCTGCGCGCCTTGACGATCAGCGGGTAGCCGATCGCGTCGGCGTGCCGGCGCCCGTCCTCGAGGCCCTCGACCGGGCCGCGGCTCCACGGCGCGACGGGGACGCCGGCCTTCTCGGCGAGGACCTTGGCCTCGATCTTCGCGCCGAGCAGCCGCATCGCCTCCGGCGGCGGGCCGATGAAGACGACGCCGAGGTCGGCACACAGCTCGGCGAAGGCCGGGTCCTCGGCCACGAACCCCCACCCGACCCAGGCGGCGTCGGCGCGGCTGACCCGCAGGGCCCGGGCGAGCTCGTCGTGGTCGAGGTACGGGGACCCGCTTCCCGTCTCCCGCAGCTGCACGGCCTCGTCGGCGGCGCGCACGAACGTCGCCCGCCGCTCGGCCTCGGTGTGCAGTGCGATGACGCAGGTCCGCGAACCGTGTTCGGCGTCCAGCTCCCGGACGGCGCGGATGAGCCGGACGGCCGGCTCCCCCCGGTTGACCACGGCGATGCGGTTGAACACCCGAGCCCTCTCCTGTGTCTAGGTGGTGCCCTGCGGGGTCGGCGGTCGGTCTACATGTCCAGGCCGCCGTTGACGGCCCAGACCTGCCCGGTGATGTAGCCGGACCCGTCGGCGGACAGGAAGTGGACGACGCGGGCGATCTCCTCCGGCTGCCCGAGCCGGCCGAGCGGGATCTTGGCCTTCAGGCCGTCGAGCACCTTCTCGGGGACCGTCTCGAGCATCTCGGTGGCGATGTAGCCCGGGGTGACGGCGTTGACGGTGACACCGATCCCGTCGGCGCGGCCGGAGCGCTGCAGCTGCATCGCAGCCTCCCTGGCGAGGGTCTTGGTGAGGCCGAACAGGCCGGACTTGGCCGCCGCGTAGTTGACCTGCCCGATGCCACCCGTCTCGCCGATGACCGAGGAGATCATCACGATCCGCCCGCTGCCGCGCTCGAGCATGTGCTTGAGCGCCGCCTGGGACAGGTAGAACGCCCCGGACAGGTTGACGTCGATGACCCGCCGCCAGTCGTCGTCGGTCATCTTCATGACCGTCCGGTCGGCGGTGATCCCGGCGTTGTTCACCAGGATGTCGAGCCGGCCGTGCCGCTCGATGACCTCGTCGATGGTGCGGCGGCAGTCGTCGGGGTTGCCGATGTCGCCGCGGTGGACGCTCATGTGGCTGTCCGGGAAGGCCCCGGCGAAGTCCTGGGCGAACATCTCCGCCCGCTCGGTGTTGCCGCTGTAGCCGGCCGCGACGTCGGCGCCCTGGGCGGCCAGGCTGCGGCAGATCGCCGCGCCGATGCCCCGGGTGCCGCCGGTCACGAAGGCCACGCGGCCCTGCAGCTTCTCGCCGGTCTTCGCCGTGCGTGCTTGGGTCGCCGTCACCGGAGTCCTCCTCGGAGCAGGGGGCGGGCCGCCTCGTTCCAGGGCCGGAGTCGTCAGCGCCGACGACGCCGCCTGCTCCGGCTTCGGTACGGGGGCAGCATCCTGCGGTACGGGGTCGGGCGCAATCGCAGCCGCAGCGGGTGACGAGCATCTCGGGCGCGTCGTCAACCCACCGCCACGCCGGGAGCTGGTGACCGCTCCAGGCCGGAGGGTGACGGCACGCTCGGGGCGTTTCCGGAACTCCGGCTTCCCGCAAGCGGGGGCCGGGCCGTGCGCGGTTCAATCCACGCGACCGTGCAGGCGGGTGCTCTCGCGGAGCGCCCCGTTCCCGAGGGCCGGTGTCCCGCATGACGAGTCGTCGTTCCCCCCTCGCCGTCGGCGCGCTGGCCGCGCTGGTGGTCGGCTCCGCCCCCGCGGCCGCGCAGGCCGACGACGGCACCGCCGCCCCGGCCGCGCTCGCCGCCCCTCTCACCTGGGCCGCGTGCGGCCTCACGCCGGAGGCCACCGCGTCCGGCGTCGAGTGCACCACCGTGCCCGCCCCGATGGACTACGACGAGCCCGACGGCGAGCAGGTCCAGCTCGCCGTCGCGCGGGTGCCGGCCACCGACCCGGCGCAGCGGATCGGCTCGCTGTTCTACAACTTCGGCGGCCCCGGCGGGCCGGCCGTCGACTACCTGCAGGGCGGGGGCCCGGGCATCTTCGCCGCCCTGAACCAGCGCTTCGACATCGTGGCGGTCGACCCGCGCGGCGTCGGGCAGAGCACCCCCGCCGTCGACTGCCAGGTGGCCGAGGCCGACCGCCCCTGGACGCCGCCGTACCCGACCCCGCTGGACATCGACCCCGACGCCGTCGTCGCCCGGGCCCAGGCCTACGTCGACGCCTGCCAGGCCACCAACGGCGCGATCCTCGACCACCTGTCGACGGCCAACGTCGCCCGCGACCTCGACGTCGTCCGGGAGGGCCTCGGTGAGGAGCAGCTGAACTACCTCGGCTTCTCCTACGGCACGTTCCTGGGCGCCACCTACGCCTCGCTGTTCCCCGACCGGTACCGGGCGATGGTCCTCGACAGCGCGCTCGACCCCGAGCAGTGGATCGACGACCCGGTCGCCACCACCACCGCCCAGCTGGCCAGCTTCGAGAACTCCCTCGACCGGTTCCTCGCCGCCTGCGCCGAGGACCAGGCGGCCTGCTCCGGCTTCGGCGGCGAGGACCCGTCGACCGCCTACGACGACCTCCTCGCGCAGGCCGACGAGACGCCCATCCCGGCGCCCAACTACCCCGAGAACCCCGAGGCCGTCGACGGGGACGACATCCGCGACGTCACCACGACCCTGCTGTACGCGAAGCGGCTGTGGGGCCTGCTGGCCGCGGCGCTCGCCCAGGCCGAGGCCGGGGACGGATCGGTGGTCCGGGCGCTGGTCGACCTGGTGGTCTCCCCGGAGGGGGACCCCAGCGGCGACCGCTTCTTCACCATCAGCGCCGGCGAGCAGCAGTGGCCGACGGACATCGACTCCTACCTGGAGCGGTTCGCCGACGAGTGGGTCGAGTTCCCGCACTTCTACGGCAACGGCGCGCTCGCCGAGGTCGCCTGGGGGCTGTGGCCGCGTCAGGACGAGGACGTCTTCGCCGGCCCGTTCGTGGCCTCGCCCGACGCCGCCCCGGTGCTGGTCGTCCAGGGCACCAACGACCCGGCCACGCCGTACGAGGGCGCCGTCGCGCTCACCGAGCAGCTGGGCAACGCCGTCCTGCTGACCATGGACGGCGACGGGCACGGGGTCTACGGCGGCAACTCGTCCTGCATCGACTCGGCCACCGACTCCTACTTCGTGGCCGGCACGCTGCCCGCCGAGGACACCGTCTGCGAGCAGGAGACGCCGTTCGCCGCGCCGGCCCCGGCGCCGGCTCCGGCGGCCACGGCGCGGGCGGCCCAGGCGGCCCTGACCCTGACCGGCGCCGGCGTCCGCTGACGCCGGCTCAGGTGCCGATCTCGGTCCGGACGGCGTAGAGCTCCGGGAAGAAGGTCAGCTCCAGCGCCCGGCGCAGGAAACCGACGCCGGACGAGCCGCCGGTGCCGGTCTTGGTCCCGATCGTGCGCTGGACGGTGCGCAGGTGGCGGAACCGCCACAACTGCACGTTGTCCTCGATGTCGACCAGGCTCTCGCAGGCCTCGTAGACACCCCACGGGGTGTCCTCGGACTCGTAGACCCGCCGGAACAGCGGGAGCAGCTCCGGCCGGTAGGCCCACGGCTGCCGGACGTCGCGCTCCAGCACCGCCGCCGGCACGTCGAGGCCCAGCCGGGCCAGGTGGCGGAGGAACTCGTCGTAGAGCGACGGGCTCTCCAGCAGCTCGGCGAGCTGGGACCGGGCCGCGGGGTCGCCGCCGAAGACGGCCAGCACCGCGGGGTCCTTGTTGCCGAGGACGAACTCCACGGCGCGGTACTGCGCGGACTGGAACCCCGACGCGCTGCCCAGGGCGCCGCGGAACTGGGCGTACTCGCGCGGGGTCAGCGTGGCCAGCACCGACCACTGCTCGATGAGCGTCCGCTGGACGTGCTTGACCCGCGCCAGGCACTTCAGCGCCGGGGCCAGCGCGTCCTCGGCCAGGTACCGGCAGGCCGCGCGCAGCTCGTGCAGCACCAGCTTCAGCCACAGCTCGCTGGTCTGGTGCTGGACGATGAACAGCAGCTCGTCGTGGTGCTCGGGGCGGCTGCGCGGGTGCTGCGCCGCCAGCAGGCGCTCCAGGTCCAGGTACCCGGCGTAGGTCATCGCCCCGGTCAGGTCGGTGCGGATCGAGCTCTCGAGCGGCCGCACCGACGGCGGCTGTCCGGACGGGTCCTGCTCCGAGGCGGGCACGGGAGGCAACCTATCCCCACCGGCCGCCGGCCTGAGCCGGTCAGAAGTCGTGGCTCTCGTCGTAGGCGAGGTCGGTGCCCAGCTCGGGCGCGTGGGCGGGCGGGGAGGGTTCGCGACGCCGCGGCGATGCCGGTTCCTCGGGCGGCGGACCACCGGTCGCGGCCTCGTGGGCCATGTCGTAGCCGTAGTCGCCGCCGGGGTCCTGGTCTCGGTCCATCCCTCGCCCTCCTCGCGGGAGCGTGCCCGTCCACCGGATCGTCCCGCCGCGGCGGCCGCCGCCACAAGGCCCGCTCCACGAGGCCTGCTCCACGAGGCCCGCTCCACGAGGCCTGCTCCACGAGGCCTGCCCCACGAGGCCTCCCCCGGGTCAGGCGGGCGCCACCGGGAGCCGCCCGCTGGCCCGCTCCACCGTGCCCACCACCACGACGGCGACCACGAGGGCGGCCAGCGCGCCGACGACGGCGAGGGCCGGGAGGTCCAGCGCGACGTCCAGGGCCGCGACCACCGCGGCGGCCAGCGGCCACCACCAGCCGCGCCGGGCCCGGCGGGACATCCCGGCGTCGGTGACGGTCATCGTCACCAGGTACACGGCGACCCCGCCGGCCAGCAGCAGCCGGGTCCCGACCGGGACGTCGCCCCGGCCGCCCTCCACGACGGCCAGCTCGATCCCGGCACCCACGGTGGCCAGGGCGAGGGTCAGCGGCAGCTGCCCGAAGACGTAGACGTCGTGGGCGTGGTCGCTGTGCTCGCCGCCGACCTCGTCCAGCAGCCGCTTGGCGCGCGCGCCCGCCAGGTCGAACCAGGACCACCACAGCCCGGCGGCGAGCACGAAGGACAGCAGCGCCACCGGCAGCGCCGCGCCCGACCACCCCGCGTCGTAGACCCCGTGGGCGACCCCGGCCACCGACTCGCCGAGCACGAGGATGACGAACAGCGCGAACCGCTCGGGCAGGTGCTCCACGTGCAGCGGGACGTCGGCCGACGACCGGGTGGCCAGCAGCGGCACGAGCGCCTCAGCCAGGACGGCGGCCGCCCACAGCGCGAAGCCGGCCGGCCGCGGGACCACCAGCGACAGGGCCCACAGCGCCGCGCCGGCGGCGGCGCCGGCGAGGTAGAGCCGGGCGACCGGCCGGGCGGCCTCGACGTGCCGGTACGCGCGGTGGTACTGCAGCAGGAGCAGCGCCCGCAGGACGAGCTGGCAGGCGACGAACACCGCGAACCGCTCGCCGGTGGCCTCGGTGGCCGACGCGGCCAACCCGATGACGGCGGCCATGCTGCCGAGCTTGTAGAGCCGGTACACGACGTCGTCGTGGTCGAACCGGTTGGCGTAGAGGGTCGCGCTGACCCACGACCACCACACCGTGGTGAACAACCCCGCGAACACCGCGATGCCGGACCAGGTGACGTCCTCACGCAGCGCCGTGGCCAGCTCCGCCACCACGAGGACGAAGGCCAGGTCGAAGAACAGCTCCAGCCGGGAGGCCGATCGCTCGTCCCCGGTCCGCAGCTCCGGCCGGCGGACACCGCCGGGACCGCTCAGCGCGCGCCGCACCCGCCCGAGCACTCCCTGGTCCGCCACCGCGTCCCCCGCTCCGCCGACGTCCCGACGCCGCCACTCGGCGTGCGGCGCTGTCCTACCCGGGCACGGTCGCGCTCAGGCGTCGTCGCCGGGGTCGGGGGCGGCCGGGCGCTGCGGGTCCTCGAAGGAGACGTCGACGCGCTGGGACCGGACGGCGCGCTGGGCGCGGGCCGACTCGGCGTAGACCCGCTCGTCGCCCCGGGTCAGCTCGACGTCGTCGGTGAACGGCGTGAGCAGCGCCCGGGGGTAGAGGTGGTCGACGCGCACGACGTTGACCTCCACGCAGACGACCAGCACCACCGCCGCCAGGTACATGAAGGCCATGAGGCCCAGGACGAGGGCGAAGACCGCGTCGAGGGTGCTGGCGTTGGCCACCACCCGGGCCACGTAGACCCCGCCGAAGGACTGCAGCAGCTGCCAGGCCACCGCGGCCGCCACTGCGCCCGGCAGCACCTGCCTGACGGTGAGCCGGCGGGCGGTGGTCAGCCGGAAGCCCAGCACGAACACCGCCGCGTTGGCCAGCACCGACCCGATCGCCACCAGCACCTCCAGCCCGGCACTGAAGGCGCCGGACGCGGCCGCACCGGTGCCCACCGCCGACAGCACCGTGCTGGCCAGCACGAGGAGGCCGAGCGTGCCCAGCAGCAGCAGGCTGCGGCCCCGCGCGGTGATCGGGTCCGGCCGGCTGTGCCGCGGCACCGCCCAGGCGGTGTTCATCGTGTGCTGGATCGCCTGCCCGAGGCCGAGGGCCCCGTAGAGGGCGACCAGCCCGCCGACGACGAACGGGACGACGCCGCCGCCGAGGCGCTCGGGCGTGCCCAGTTGCGGCCCGATGACCGGGAACTCGGCGAGCGCCGAGTCCAGCAGCCGCTGCTGCAGCTCGGGGTTGTCGCTGAGCAGCAGCCCGAGCACCGTCGAGAGCAGCAGCAGCATCGGGAACAGCGCGAGGAAGCCGTAGTAGGTGACGAGGGCGGCCAGGAAGTGGCCGTCGTCGTCGAGGAACTTGTAGGTCACGGCGATCGGGAACCCGGCCCAGTGGTGCCGCCGCTGGAACCGGTCGAGGCGCTCGGCGATCGACATGGCAGCCCCCTGTCCTCGGGTCGGCCGCACCGGTACCCGCGCTCCGGGCCGGGAACGCGCGGGACCCGGATCGGCTGCGGCCGGTAGGAAGGACCCATGGCCGACCCCTTCCCCTCCCTCGCCGAGCTCGCCGCCGAGGAGCAGGACCTGCAGTTCACCGGCTTCACCAACGAGGACGCGTGGGACCTGGGGTCGGCGCTGGTCGCGGTCGCCCGCGCCCAGGGCGCGCCGGTCGCGATCGCCGTCGAGCGCAACGGCCACCGGCTGTTCTCGGCGGCCCTGACCGGCGCGACCCCGGACAACGACTCCTGGATCGCGCGCAAGCTGCGCGTGGTGCACCGCTTCGGGCACAGCAGCCTGTACGTCCGGCAGGCCTCGGCGGAGCGGGGCACCACGTTCGAGGAGGAGTTCGGCCTGGACCCGCGGCGCTACGCGGCCCACGGCGGCGCCTTCCCGGTGCTCGTGCGGTCGGTGGGGCCGGTCGGCGCGGTCGCCGTCTCCGGGCTGCCCCAGCTCGAGGACCACCGGATGGTCGTCGCCGCGATCCGGGCGCACCTGGACCGCTGACCGCCCCGCTCAGCCGGTGCGGGCCAGCGGGGCCGCGGCCGGGCGGCGGCGCAGGGACCGGGGCGCGTGCTCGGGGAGGACGCCCAGGCCGATGACGCGCGCCGGGATGCCCTGCAGCGCGGGGAACCGCTGCAGCAGCCGCAGCACGCGGGGCGCGCCGACGACGAGGTCCCCGCTCAGGACACGGGCGAGGACCCGCCGCTGGATCTGCCGCTGCCCCAGCTGCACCAGCGCCGTCGGCAGCAGCCGGCGCAGCCGCACCAGGGCCAGCCGGGCGGGGCTCGGGCCGCCGTCCCCGAACCGGCCGGCGAGCAGCCGCGCGGCGGCCGCGGCGTCCTGCACGGCGAGGTTGATGCCGACCCCGCCGATCGGCGACATCGCGTGCGCGGCGTCGCCGATGACCAGCAGGCCGGGCCGGTGCCACCGGGTGAGCCGGTCCACCCGCACGGAGAGCACGCTGACGTGGTCCCAGTCGTGCAGGGTCGCCACCGCGCCGGCCATCGCGGGCAGCAGCCGGCCGAGCTCGGCGCGGAAGGCATCGATCCCGGCGTCGCAGAGCGCGGCGAAGCCGTCCTTGGGCAGCACGAAGGCGGTCTGCCAGTAGTTCCCCCGGTCGATCATCACCACCAGGCGGCCGCGCGAGATCCGGCCCATCCCCCCGAACGACGGGCCGCTGTCCCCCGGCACCTTGGGCAGCCGGAACCACAGCACGTCGATCGGCGCGCCGAAGTCCCGCAGCCGCAGCCCGGTCTCGGCGCGCAGCCGGGAGTTGCGGCCGTCGGCGGACACGGTGAGCGCGGCGCGGACCTCCCCCTCGGCGCCCTGGCGCGTCCGGTACCGGACGCCGACGACCCGGCCGTCCTCGTGGACCAGACCGACCGCCTCGGTGCCCATCCGCAGGGAGAAGGTGGGCAGGTCGCGCCCCTCGTCGGCGAGGAAGTCCAGGAAGTCCCACTGCGGCACGAACGTGAGGAACGGGAAGCGGCCCGGCAGCCGGGTGAAGTCGGCGACGGCGAAGGTGCCCGCGTCGGTGGTGACCCCGATCCGCGGGACCTCCTGGTGCGGCAACCGCAGGAACGCCTCGGCCAGGCCCAGCTCGTCGAGCAGCCGCAGCGTCGACGGGTGGACGGTGTCGCCGCGGAAGTCGCGCAGGAAGTCGGTGTGCTTCTCCAGGACCACGACGTCGACGCCCTGCATCGCGAGGAGCAGGCCCAGCACCATGCCCGCGGGGCCGCCGCCGGCGATGCAGCAGGTGGTCGTCTCGGTGCTCACGGGGACCTCCTCAGCGACTGCGGTAGAGACGGGTGGTGACCGGCAGGAAGACCGCGGCCAGGGCGGCGGCCACCGCCAGCGAGACGACGATCGCGGTGGTGTCCGGGGCGCCGGCCATCAGCGAGCGGGACGCGGTCGCCAGCACCGAGATCGGGTTGACCTCGACGAACGCCTGCAGCGGCCCGGGCAGCGTGCGGGGGTCGACGAAGACGTTGGACAGGAACGTCAGCGGGAAGATCCCCATGAACCCGGCGTTCATGACCGCGTTGGGCGAGCGCATGAGCAGGCCGAGCACCGAGAAGACCCAGGACAGCCCGAACGAGAAGACGACGACCAGCGCCAGCGCCGCGAGCGCCCCGCCGGGGCCGCCGTCCGGCCGGTACCCGAGCGCGACCCCGACGGCGATGATCACCGTGCCCGCCACGACGTAGCGCACGCTGTCGCCGAGCAGCGAGCCCAGCAGCGGCGCGGGCCGCCAGATCGGCAGCGAGCGGAACCGGTCGACCACGCCCTTGGTGAGGTCGGTGTTGAGGGTGACCCCCGAGTAGACGGTGGTGAACAACACCGACATCACCAGCAGGCCGGGCAGCGTGTAGTCCAGGTAGGCGCTGGTGGAGCCCGCGATCGCACCGCCGAACAGGTACGTGAACATCAGCAGGAACATCACCGGCGTCACGGTGACGTCGAGCAGCTGCTCGGGCACGTGCTTGACCTTGAGCATCCCGCGCCAGCCGAAGGTGAGCGCGGTCGACAGCGGCCCGGGTCGCGGCGGGCGGGCGGTGGAGGCGATGGCCCGGCGGACGGCGGCGGCGTCGGTCGTGCCCGGGGACGCGGCGGTGGCGGTCACGAGGCCTCCTCCAGGGTCGGTGCGTCGGCGACGGCGTCGTCGGCGGGGTGGCCGGTGAGGGCCAGGAACACCTCGTCCAGGCTCGGCTGGCCGAGGGAGAAGTCGGCCAGCCCCACGCCGGCGCGGGCGAGCTCGGCCAGGCCGAGCGCGGCCTTCTCCGCGTCGGCGCAGGCCGCGGAGAGCGCGGCCGGGTCCGCCTCGGGCACCACCGCGCCGACCGTCCGCTCCAGGACGCCCGCGGCGTCGGCGCGCTGCTCCGGGTCGAGGAGCCGGACGTGCAGCGAGCCGGTGCCCACCGACGCCTTGAGCTGGCCGGGCGTGCCCTCGGCGATGACCCGGCCGCGGTCGATCACGACGATCCCGTCGGCGAGCTGGTCGGCCTCCTCGAGGTACTGGGTGCAGAGCAGGATCGTCGTCCCCTCCGCGACCAGCGCCCGGGCGATCTCCCACACCTGGTTGCGCGACCGCGGGTCCAGCCCGGTGGTCGGCTCGTCGAGGAACACCAGCCGCGGGGTGACGACGAGGCTCGCGGCGATGTCCAGCCGCCGCCGCATGCCGCCCGAGTAGTGCTTCACCAGCCTCCCGGCGGCCTCGGCCACGCCGAAGGCCTCCAGCAGCTCGTCGGCGCGGGCCCGGGCGGCCGCCCGGCGGTGGCCGAGCAGCCGGCCCAGCAGCACGAGGTTCTCCCGCCCGGTGAGCTCCTCGTCGACCGAGGCCAGCTGGCCGGTCAGGCTGACCAGGCCGCGGACGGCGTCGGCCTCGGTGACGACGTCGTGCCCGAGGACCCGGGCGCGGCCGGCGTCGGGCTCGATCAGCGTGGCCAGCATGCGGATCGTGGTCGTCTTCCCGGCGCCGTTCGGGCCCAGGACCCCGTAGATCGCCCCGGCGGGGACGGCGAGGTCGACCCCGGCCACCGCGCGGGTCTCGCCGAAGGACTTCGTGAGGCCGGTCGCCTCGATGGCCAGTGTCATCGCGCTCCTCGGTTCGGGGTCCGCCGCAGCGTCTCTCGTCCCTCTGACGGAATCTGCGCCGCGGACTCATCGCCCGCCACCCATTTCCGCGGCGATGCTCGCCCTTCGAGCGCGCTCGAGGTCAAGCCCGCCAGCGGTACTCCATCTCCGGGCGGCCGGTGCCGCCGTAGCGCGGGGCGCGGTCGACCAGGCCGGTGTCGGCCAGGTACTCCAGGTACCGGCGGGCGGTGATCCGGGAGGCCCCGATCCGCTCTCCGGTCTCGGCCGCCGACAGCCCCTCCCCCGCCGCCCGGACGGCGGCCACCACGGCGTCGAGGGTCTCCCGGCCCATCCCCTTGGGCAGCGGCGCCGGGCGGGTGGGCCGGACCGCGTCGAGCACCCGGTCCACCTCGTCCTGGCCCGCGGCGGCGCCGCCGGACCGCAGCCGCGCGCGGTACTCGGCGTAGGCGGTCAGCCGGTCGCGCAGCGCCGGGTAGGTGAACGGCTTGAGCAGGTAGCCGACGACGCCGTGGGCGGCCGCGGCCCGCACCGTGGCCAGCTCCCGCGCGGAGGTGACCGCCAGGACGTCGACGTCGGCGCCCGCGGCGCGGATCCGCCGGCACAACTCGATGCCGCTGGTGTCGGGCAGGTTCATGTCCAGCAGCACCAGGTCGACCCGCGCGCGGGCCAGCGCGTCCAGGGCCAGGGCGCCGGTGCCCGCCACGGCCGCGGTGGTGAACCCCGGCGTCCGGTCGACGTAGGTCCGGTGCGCCTCGGCGGCGACCGGCTCGTCCTCGACCACCAGGACGGCGATCACCGCGGCGCCCCCGCGGTCACCGGCAGGGGCAGCGAGACCCGGAACTCCGCGCCGGGGCCGGGCCGGACCGACAGCGTCCCGCCGTGCCGGCGCACCGCCGCGTCGACCAGCGCCAGCCCCAGCCCGCGGCCGAGCCCCTGCGGCGCGCCGGTGGCCTCCTTGGTCGACCAGCCCCGCTCGAACAGGTGCGGCAGGTCCTCCTCGGCCACCCCGGGACCGGTGTCCTCGACCCGGATCTCCAGCCGGCCGTCGACGACCTCGAGCGCGGCCTGCACCTCCCGCGGCGGGTCGCCGGCCAGCGCGGCGTCGATGGCGTTGTCCAGCAGGTTGCCGACGATCGTCACCAGGTCGCCGCCGGGGATCCCGGTGCTGCCGACCGAGGTGGCCGGGTCGATCTCGAGCAGGACGCCGCGCTCGTGCGCGGTCGCCGTCTTCCCCAGCAGCAGCGCGGCCAGCACCGGCTCCCCCACGGCGTCGACCACCCGGTCGGTCAGCTGCTGGGCGGCGGCCAGCTCGGCGGTGGCGAACTCGACCGCCTCCTCCGGCCGGCCGAGCTCCACCAGCGAGACGGTGGTGTGCAGCCGGTTGGCGGCCTCGTGGGCCTGGGCGCGCAGCGACTCGGCGAAGGACCGCACGCTGTCCAGCTCGCCGGTGAGCGCCTGCAGCTCGGTGTGGTCCCGCAGCGTCACGACCGTGCCCGCCGACCGGCCCGCCGTCCGGGGCGGGGCCTGGTTGACCACCAGGACCCGGCTGCCGGTCACGTGCACCTCGTCGACGGCGGTGCGCTGCCGGCCGAGCACCTCGGTCAACCCCGGCGGGAGCCCGAGCTCGCTCACGTGCCGGCCGGTCGGGTCGCCGTCGAGGTCCAGCAGCCGGCGGGCCTCGTCGTTGACCAGCTGCACCCGCTGGCCGGCGTCCACCAGCAGCAGCCCCTCGCGGACGGCGTGCAGGACGGCGGAGTGGTACTCGACCATCCGCGCCAGTTCCGCCGGGGACAGGTCGTGGGTCTGCCGGCCCACCCGGCGGCTCAGCGCCCAGCTGCCGAGCGCGCCGACGGCCAGCGTGGCCGCGCCGGTGCCGAGGATGCCGGGGACGGCGGCGGCGAGGTCCTCCCCGATGGCGTCGACGGTGATGCCGGCCGAGACCACCGCCACGACGTCGCCGTCGGTGCCGAACACCGGGCCGGTGGCGCGGACCGAGGGGCCCAGGGTGCCGGTGTAGGTCTCGGTGAACGTCTCGCCGCGCAGCGCCGGGGCGATGGTGCCGCGGAACGGGCGGCCGATCTGCTCCGGGTCGGGGTGGGTGAAGCGGGTGCGGTCGGGGGCCAGGACGGTGATGAACGAGGTGCCGGTGTCGGCCCGCACCTGCTCGACGTAGGGCTGCAGCACCGAGGTCGGGTCCGGGCCGGAGACCGCGTCGCGCACCAGCGGGGAGTCGGCGAGGCTCTCCACGATCGCCGTCGTCCGCTGTCCGGCAGCGTCCCGGACGGCCTGCCGGGCGTCCAGCCAGGCCACGGCGGTGGCCGCCAGCACGACGACGCCCACCACGAGGGCCTGCAGGAGCAGCAGCCGGCGGGCCAGGCTGGCCCCCCGCCCGAACCGGGACAGGACGGCGGGTACGTGCACGCCGGAAGTGTGCCGCGTCCAGGCGGCGGGAACCGCACCGGTGAACGCAATGAACACATGGGTGACCCCGGTCACCCCACGGGGAACTGTGATCGGCGTCGCCCCGTCCGGGCCGACGTCCCCCGAGGGCACTCGCCCCCGGCCGACTCCGCAGGAGCAGTCGATGGCCTCAGGCACCGAGCAGGAGACGCCGCCCCGCGCGCGGCGGGACCGCACCCACTGGCTCTACCTCGCCGTGATCGGCGCGGTGATCGCCGGCATCGTCGTCGGCTTCGCGTTCCCCGAGTTCGCGGTCGGTCTCAAGTGGCTGGGCACGGCCTTCGTCGGGCTGATCAAGATGCTCATCGGCCCGGTCATCTTCTGCACCATCGTCATCGGCATCGGGTCGATCCGGCAGGCGGCCAAGGTCGGCCGCGTCGGGGGCCTGGCGCTGGGCTACTTCCTGCTGATGTCGACCGTCGCCCTGGCGATCGGCCTGGTCGTCGGCAACCTGCTGCACCCCGGTGACGGCCTCCAGCTCAGCGAGGCGCTGCGCGGGCAGGGCGCGGAGCTGGCGGAGACCGCCGAGGGCGGCGGCGGGACGACCGACTTCCTGCTCGGGCTGATCCCGACGACGCTGCTGTCGGCCCTCACCGAGGGCTCGGTGCTGCAGGCGCTGCTGGTCGCGCTGCTGGTCGGCTTCGCCATCCAGGCGATGGGCCGCTCGGGCGAGCCGCTGCTGCGCGGGGTCGGCCACCTGCAGCGGCTGGTCTTCCGGATCCTCGCGATGATCATGTGGGTCGCGCCGATCGGCGCCTTCGGCGCGATCGCCGCCGTCGTCGGCGAGACCGGGATCGACGCGCTGAAGAGCCTCGCCGTGATCATGCTCGGCTTCTACGCCACCTGCGCCGTCTTCGTGGTCGTCGTCCTGGGCCTGCTGCTGCGCCTGGTGGCCAAGGTGAACGTCTTCAGCCTGCTGCGCTACCTCGGCCGCGAGTTCCTGCTGATCGTCTCCACCTCGTCGTCGGAGACGGCGCTGCCGCGGCTGATCGCCAAGATGGAGCACGCCGGCGTCAGCCAGCCGGTCGCCGGGATCGTCGTCCCGACCGGGTACTCGTTCAACCTCGACGGCACCGCGATCTACCTGACGATGGCCTCGCTGTTCATCGCCGAGGCGCTGGGCGACCCGCTGTCGATCGGGGAGCAGATCGGCCTGCTGGTCTTCATGATCATCGCCTCGAAGGGCGCCGCCGGGGTCACCGGCGCCGGCCTGGCCACCCTCGCCGGCGGCCTGTCGGCGCACCGGCCGGAGCTGCTGGACGGCGTCGGCCTGATCGTCGGGATCGACCGGTTCATGTCCGAGGCCCGCGCGGTGACCAACTTCGCCGGCAACGCGGTGGCCACCGTGCTCATCGCCACCTGGACCAAGGAGCTCGACCGCGACCGGTTGTCCTCGGCGCTGTCGGGTGAGAGCCCCTTCGACGAGGAGAGCTGGATCGACGAGCACGACGAGCCGTCGTCGGGCACCAACGCCGGCCCGGGCCAGCGCGACGCCCGCGACGCCGAGCGCGAGGTGGCCGGGGCCTCCGTGCACTGACCGCCCCGCACTGGCACCACCGCACTGGCACCCCCGCACGACGGAGCCCCCGACCTGCCCAGGCCGGGGGCTCCGGCCCGTCCGGGGCCACGGCGACTGGCATTCTGGCGCTGAGAGCGCCAGAATGGCGCCATGCCCAGTGTCCAGATCAAGGACGTGCCGCCGGAGATCCACGCGGTGTTGCGCCGTCGGGCAGCGGCTGCTCACCAGTCCCTCCAGGAGTACCTGCGCACCCGCCTGATCGAGGAAGCCAGTTCCGCCACCGTGGAGGAGGTCCTGGAGCGGGCCGGCGGACGGGCCGGCGGGTCCGCGTCGTTCGAGGCGTCGGTGGCCGTGCTCCGCGAGGACCGTGATCGTCGTTGACGCCAGCGTCCTCGTGCCCGCGCTGGCGGACGACGGGGCCGATGGCGACCACGCCAGGCAGCGGCTCAGGGGGCAGGTGCTGGCAGCCCCCGAGATCCTCGACCTCGAGGTGCTGTCGGTCCTACGCCGGCTCTGTCGTGCCGGGGCCGTCCCACCGCGGCGAGCCGAGCAGGCTCTGCGCGACCTGACCGACCTGCCCGTCCGCCGGGCCCCGCACCGCTGCCTGCTCCCCCGGTGCTGGGAGCTGCGCGAGGACCTGACCGCGTACGACGCGTCGTACGTCGCACTCGCCGAGGCGCTCGACACCGTGCTGCTGACGGCAGACGCACGACTGGCCCGCGCCCCGGGTGTGCACTGCCGGGTCGACGTGGTCGGTCCGTCGGACGTGTCCTGACGAGCGGGCCGCCGCCCGTGCCCCTCGGGTCGCCGCCGCTGCGACAGTGACCCCATGCACCTGGTCCTGGAGTACACGCTGGCCGACGACTACCTGGAGCGCCGGGCGGCGCTGCGCGAGGAGCACCTGGCCCTGGCCCGGGCCGCGCACGAGCGCGGCGAGCTGCTGCTGGCCGGCGCCCTGCCCGACCCCTACGACCGGGCGCTGCTCGTCTGGACCGCCCCGCGCGAGGTCGTCGAGCGGTTCGTCGCGGCCGACCCGTACGTCGTCCAGGGCCTGGTGACGGGGTGGACGGTCCGCGACTGGAACGTGGTCGTCGGAGGCTGACGCCGCCGGGAGCAACCGAGGCTGACGGAGTGTGGGGGTGCAGGATTCCTGCACTCCCACACTCCGAGACCGGGCGTGGGACTCAGCGGCCGAGCACGCCGCGCAGCGCGCCCGAGAGCCACTCCCGCGCCTGATCGGCCGACGAGGGCGAGCCGAGGTGGCGCGCGGCCACATAGAGGTCGGGGCGGACGAGGAGCACCCCGCCGTCCTCGATCTCGCGCAGCTCGGCCCAGGTGCCGTACGGGTCCTCGACGGGCTGGCCGGGGCCGATGGACACCGGGGTGACCGACAGCCCCAGCTCCGGCCCGAGCTCCGCGGCGGCCGCCAGCCACGCCTCGCCGCCGATCCCCGTGACCACGGCGAACCGGCCGCCTCCGACCAGGTCGAGGGTGGAGGTCCGGCGTCCGCCCACGGTCACCCAGGTGTGCGGGATCTTCGCGCCGGGCCAGGTGGTGGCCTGGGCGTAGAGCACGGGGTCGCGCCGGTACTCCGGCATCGGCGTCCCGTCGGGGACGACCGCCGAGGAGGCGTACCGCTGGTTGTGCTCGACCCCGTGGGCGTCGAACTCGTAGGCCTTGTAGGCGATCGCCTCGCGCAGCGCGGCGCGGATCTTCTCCCCCTCCGGGCCGGGCGACTTCCACAGCGCCAGCTGCTCCTGCAGGTGGTCGGCCTCGGTGTGCTCGAGGTCCAGCGCGGTGAGGATCTTGCCGGTGTCGGCGATGCTCTGGTTGGCCCGCTCGACGATCTGCCGGGCGATCGGCGCCCGCTCGGCGTCGTAGCTGTCCAGCAGGGACGGCGCGGCGGTGCCGGCGACGACGTGGGCGAGCTTCCAGGCCAGGTTGTAGGAGTCCTGCACGGAGGTGTTGGATCCCAGCCCGTTGGTCGGCGGGTGCCGGTGGATCGCGTCGCCGGCGCAGAACACCCGGCCCTTCGAGATCGTCGTCGCGAAGTGGTGGTTGACCGTCCACGGCGAACGGGACTTCACCCGCATCTCGAAGTCGTCGGTGCCGACGAGCGCGACCGCGAGCTCCCGGACCACCTCGTCGCTGAGGTCCGGCGGGCCACCGGCCACCTCGTAGCCCCACATGAGCATCCACTCGTTCCAGGGCTTGATCATGCGGAGCACGCCGAGGCCGACGCCCTCCTTCTCCGCGCCCGGCTGGAGCATCCAGTAGAGGACCGAGGGCCGGTGCGCGACGAACCTCGACAGGTCGGCCTCGAACACGATGCTCAGCGCGCCGGCCACCGCGCCGGGCCCCTCGTAGGGCAGGCCCAGGTCGGCGGCGACCTTGCTGCGGGCGCCGTCGGCACCGACGAGGTACCGCGAGCGGATCGTGTACTCGGCCCCGGTCAGCCGGTCGCGGACGGTCGTGGTGACGCCCTCGTCGTCCTGCACGTGGCCGACGTACTCGGTGTCGAAGCGGATCCGCGCGCCGCGCTCCTGGGCGGCCTGGACGAGGATCGGCTCGGTGATCGTCTGCGGTGCGTCGAGCATCGTGGTCGGGCTGGCCAGCTCGTAGTCGGCGTGGCGGACGGTGTCGGTGCCCCACGACGGGATCCGGCCCAGCTCCTCGCCGGCGAGGCTGGTGCAGAAGGTCGTGTTGCCCATGTACTCCCAGGGCGTCGCCTCGCGCATGAGCCGGTCCTCGATGCCCATGTCGCGCATCGCCTCCATCGTGCGCTGGTTGGTGATGTGCGCACGCGGGGTGTCCGACAGCCGGCCGTACTTGGTCACCATCAGCGTGGACGTGCCGTAGGTCGCCAGGAACAGGGCGGCCGACGCCCCGGCCGGCCCGGATCCGACGACGAGGACGTCGACCGCGACGGCCGCCCCTTCCTCGCCGGTGGTCGTCGTCGCGGGAACGCTCATCGAGGTCCTCTCGTCGGGGGGGTCGGGAAGCGGACAACTGTCCGTGCCGGGTCGATCCCATCGCCGGACCGCCCGCGTGTCAACCGTCACAGGATGCGCCGCCCTCGGCGGCGGTGTTCAGTTCCTGCACACCCCCCGGGGTTGTGACGAGGGCCATACTCGCCGGGGTCGAGGCCCGGTCGGGGGCGCACAGGGCCGGCGGGAGGGGGGCGTGACGGTCGCGGGGTGGCAGGCCTTCCAGGTCGGCGCCGAGCCGCGCGGCGTGCGCGAGGAGGTGCTCGCCTCGTGGCGCCGGTCGCGGTGGAGCGGGGTGGACCCCGACCTCGACGTGCCCCCGGTGGACGACGCCGACGCGGACTCCCCGTTCGTGCGGGTGGCCGCCCCGGTGCTGCTGGGGATGGCCGACCTGCTCGCCGACAGCCGGACCTGCCTGGCGCTGGCCGACCGGCAGGGACACGTGGTGTGGCGGTGGGTCTCCGACGCCCAGCTCACCGCCGAGGTCGACCGGTCGGGGATGCAGTTCGGCGCCAGCTTCGACGAGGAGCGGGTCGGCACCTGCGGCATCGGCACCGCCCTGGAGACCGGCCGGATGGCGACCGTGCTGGGCGCCGAGCACTTCGTCGAGTCCTTCCACCGCTGGGCGTGCGTCGCGGTGCCCGTCGTCTCCCCGGTCACCGGGCGCACGGTGGGTGCGGTCAACGTGACCAGCCGCGCGGCGGAGGCCACCCACTTCCTGCAGGTCACCGCCCGGTCCCTGGCCGAGGGGGTCCGGTCGGCCCTGGCCGCGTCGGCCACCGAGGCCGAGCACCGGCTGCTCGCGGCGTTCCTGCGGGCCCGGGAGGGCGCGACGGCCCCGGTGGTCGCGCTCACCGGCGACCTGTTCCTCACCGACGCCTCGGCGGCCGCCCTCGGCCTCGACCACGCCGTGGTGTGGGCCGCGGTCACCGAGGCCGGACCGGCCGCCACCTGCGTCGCCGTGGCCCACGGCGTCCTCGCCCGGGTCACGCCGGTCACCCCCGGCCGGCCGGGGGACGGCGCGGTCCTGGTCCTGCGGGCCGCGGAGCGCCTCGCGCCCGGCCCGGAGGGCGCGCTGCCGTGCGGGCGGCGGCTGACCCCGCTCGAGCAGGCCGAGTCCGACGTCATCGCCGCGGCCCTCACCGAGTGCGGCGGCAACAAGTCCGCGGCGGCCGCCCGCCTGGGCATCTCCCGCGGCACGCTCTACCAGAAGCTGCGGCGCTACCGCCCGCTCACCGCCCAGCCGCCGGGCGCAGCCCCCGTCCCCGCAGCCCCCGTACTCGCAGCCGCGCCGGCTGCGTGCCCTCGGTCCACCGTCGAACCCGGAGGAGAGCCCCGCCCGTGAGCAAGATGCGCTTCGGCCTGTTCATGCCGCCGTTCAACAGCCCGCCGACCCAGAACCCGACGACGTCGCTGCAGCGCGACATCGAGACCATCCAGCTGCTCGACCAGCTCGGCTACGACGAGGTGTGGGTCGGCGAGCACCACTCCGCGGCGACGGAGATCATCGCCGACCCGCTGACGTTCCTGGCGCACGTCGGCCCGCTCACCCGGCACATCCGGCTGGGCACCGGCGTGGTCTCCCTGCCGTACCACAACCCGCTCTGGGTGGCCGACCGCGCCATCCTCGTCGACCACCTGCTGCGCGGCCGCCTGATGCTCGGCGTGGGCCCCGGGTCCCTCCCCACGGACGCCGCGATGATCGGCCTGGAGCCGGCGCAGCTGCGCCCGGCGCTGCACGAGGACCTCGACGTGCTGGTCCGGCTGCTGACCACCGACGAGCCGGTGTCGGTGAAGACCGACCGGTACGAGCTCGTCGAGGCCCGCTGCCAGCTGGCCCCCTACCAGGACCCGTGCTTCGAGATGGCCGTCGCCGCCACCGCCTCCCCCACCGGGCCGCGGCTGGCGGGGAAGTACGGCCTGGGCATGCTCTCGGTCGGCGCGACGACCAAGGAGGGCTTCGACGTCCTCGGCCACCACTGGACCGTGCTGGAGGCCGAGGCGGCCGCGGCCGGACGGACCGCCGACCGCTCCCGGTGGCGGCTGATGGGTCCGATGCACATCGCCGAGACCCGCGAGCAGGCCGTCGAGGACATCCGGTACGGCTTCGACGCGTTCGTCGACTACACGCAGAAGACCCTGGCGCTGCCCCCGGTGCGCATCCCCGGCGACACCTTCGACGAGCGGCTGGCCTGGCTCGACGACAGCGGCTGGGGGGTCGTCGGCACGCCCGACGACGCCATCGCGCAGATCCAGCGCCTGGTCGACCAGTCCGACGGCGGGTTCGGCTGCTACATCCTGCTGCAGCACGACTGGGCGAACTGGCAGGCCACCCAGCGCAGCTTCGAGCTGTTCGCCCGGCACGTCATCCCGGCGTTCCAGCCCTCGCAGAAGCGGCTGCTGGCCGCCGAGTCCTGGGCGCGCAGCAAGCACGCGGAGCTCGACGCCAAGAACGGCGCCGCCATCCAGGCGGCGACCGACCGGTACGCCCAGGAGAAGGCGGCGGCCGGCCAGGCCTGACCGTCCGGGGGGGGGGGGGGGGGGGGGCGGGGGGGGGGGGGGGGGGGGGGGGGGGGGGGGGGGGGGGGGGGGGGGGGGGGGGGGGGGGGGGGGGGGGGGGGGGGGGGGGGGGG
>NZ_JBJGYQ010000018.1:0-112189 GCF_054050075.1 Geodermatophilus sp. SYSU D00965
CCCGGGCCCCCCGCCGGGCCCCCACCCCCCCGGCGGCGGGCGGCATACCCGGCCTGCCCCCCGCGACGTAACGCCTCCGCTCACCCGCGGGCTGACTGGGCGGCGCGGGCGGCGCAGAGCAGCTGGCGGGTGGCCGCCTGCAGCTGCCCCGGGCAGGTGAGCGGCCGCGGGAAGGGGATGCGCAGGTCCCGCGAGCTGGTCGGGCGCTCGATCCGCAGGCGGTAGCCGAAGCGGTCGATGCCCAGCGGCCGGACGACGTCGCGGGGGCCGAGCTCCTCGGCGGGGATGCAGCCGCGCAGCAGCGCGAGGGCCTCCGGGTGGTCGCGGTCGAGGTGCCGCAGCATCGCGGCCTCGACGCCGGCCAGCGGGTCGGGCCGGGCGGCGGCGTACTCCGGCGGGCTCACCTCGGCGCACCGCTCCCCCTCCCGCACGACCACCTCGGCGAGGTCCAGCCGCAGCAGCAGCGCCTCGCGGCCGACGTCGAGCAGGTGCTCGGCCGGGCGCACGTCGGCGAACTCCAGCGACGCGGCCCGCTGGTCGGCCCGGTGCACCGGCGTCAGCCAGCCGGAGAGCCACAGCTGGGCCCGCAGCGAGTCGCGCAGGGGCACCGGGGAGCGGTCGCTGACCATGAGCACCGTGGACCGGTCGGTCTCCTCCTCCAGGGCGCGGGCCACCTCGCCGTCGGCCGGCACGAGGACGAGCACCCGGCCCGAGGCCGTCGTGGCGTGCGCCAGCGGACGGCTGGGCGCCAGTCCGCGCACGCAGAGGGCGGCAGCGGCCCCGCAGGCGACCGTGCGGGCCCGCTCGGCCGCGTCGGCCAGCGCGGCGGGCGGGGCGGGGCTCCGGCCGGGACTCGTCGTCATGGGGCGCTCCCTCTGCGATCGACGACACGTAAGTAAGGGAAGCCTAACCAACCTTCGCGGCCGAGGGGAAGCCGACGGCGCCCGGCGTCGACCCGGGGCCGCACGGCGGCCGACCGGAACGGCCCGGTGCCGTTCTCGTGTTGCCGGGTGCCCGGCGGCGGAGTTGCATGACGGCCATCCCCGGGCGCTCCCCCGACGTCGCCCGGACGGCGTCCCTGGGGGCCCCGTGATCACGATGACCTGTCGTCGCAGCGCCGTCCTGGGCGCCCTCGTCGCCCTCGTCTCGGCCTCCGGGACCGCCGTCGCCGGCGCCGCGCCCGAGGCCGATCCGGTGCCGACCCTGACCTGGGCCGACTGCGGGACCACCCCCGAGGGCACCGCGGCCGGCGTGCAGTGCGCGACCGCGGACCTGCCCATGGACTTCGACGAGCCCGACGGCGACCGGGTGCAGATCGCCGTGGCCCGGGTGCCGGCCACCGACCCGGCGAACCGCATCGGCTCGCTGTTCCTCAACTTCGGCGGGCCGGGCGGGACGTCCGTCGACGTCCTGCAGGCCCGCGGGGCCGGCCTGTTCCCCGCGCTGAACGCCCGCTTCGACCTCGTCGGCTTCGACCCGCGCGGGGTCGGCCAGAGCACCCCCGCCATCGACTGCCGCGCGAACCAGGAGACCCAGGGCATCTACTCCGTCCCCGTCCCCACCCCGCTCGACGTCGACGCCGACGCCCTCGTGGCCAAGGCGCAGGGCTACGTCGACGCCTGCCTGGCCAACAACGGCGAGATCCTCGAGCACGTCTCCACCGCCAACGTGGCGCGCGACATGGACGCCCTCCGCGCGGCCGTGGGCGACGAGCAGCTCACCTACCTGGGCTTCTCCTACGGGACCTTCCTGGGCGCCACCTACGCCAGCCTGTTCCCCGACCGCGCGCGGGCCCTCGTGCTCGACGGCGCCCTCGACGCCGACCAGTACGTCAACGACCCGTTCAGCTCCATCGCCGCCCAGACGGCCGGGTTCGAGACCGGCCTGGCCCGCTTCGTCGAGGCGTGCGCCGCCGACCAGGTCGCCTGCTCCGGGTTCGGCGGCGCCGACCCCCGCCTCGCCTACGACGAGCTGGTCGCCGCGGCCGAGACCACGCCCATCCCGGCCGACGGGTTCGCCGCGGACCCGCGGCCGGTCACCGGCGACGACATCCGCACCGCCACCCTCTGGCTCATCTACGCCAAGCAGCTGTGGGGCCAGCTCGGCGCCGCGCTGGCCGACGCCGCCGCCGGGGACGGCTCGGCGGTCCGGGCGCTCACCGACGCCTACTACGGGCGCCGGGACGACGGGACGTTCGACCCCGGGCTGGACCGCTACTTCACCATCGGGGCCGCGGAGCAGCAGTACCCGACCGACGACCTGCAGGTCTACCTGGACCGGGGCGCCGAGTCGTGGGCGTCCTTCCCGCACTTCTGGTCCAACAGCGGCTACGCCGAGATCAGCTACGCGCTGTGGCCGGCCCGCGACGAGGACGCCTTCCTCGGTCCGTTCGACGTGCCCGAGTCCGCCGCGACCCCGCTGGTGATCGGCACCACCTACGACCCGGCCACCCCCTACGCCGGCGCCGAGGCCCTGGTGGCCGACCTGGGCAACGCCCGGCTGCTCACCATGGAGGGCGACGGGCACACCGCCTACGGCGGCAACTCCCCCTGCGTGGACGCCGCCACCGAGGCCTACCTGATCGACGGCACGCTCCCCGCCGAGGCGACGGTGTGCCGGCAGGAGGTGCCGTTCACCGCGCCGCAGCCGGTGCCCACGGGGGCGGCGGCGGCCTCCCGCGTGCTCCTCGCCGGCCCCTGAGGGCCCGCGACGCCTTTCGGCCCTGGGCACCCCGGCCGGCCTGGGCTGCGATGGGAGACGTGTCCGCGCCCGTCCACCGGGCCCTGGGACGGGCCGGGGGCCTGACCACCCCGCCCGTGCCGGGCCCGCCGCCGATCCCGCCGCCGCTGCCGGGGCCGCCTCCGCCGGCGCCGGAGCCGCCACTCCCGGTGCCCGAGCCGGGGCCGATGCCGGCGCCGCCGCCCGAGCCGGTGCCCCCGCCCGAGCCCCTGCCGCCGCCGCTGTCCGCGGCGGGGTGAGCTCAGGTCAGAGCGGGCCCTCGTCGTCGTCGACGGGGACGTCGGCCTCCTGCTCGAGCACGTCGGCGTCGTCGGCCTCGCGGTCCCCGACCGGTCGCAGCGGGCTGCCGGACTCGCCGGGCCGGGCCGCGAGCTGCTGTTCCAGGGCGTCGGCCTCGGGGACGTCCGCACCGGGCGGCGTCGCGTCCCCGGCGAGCGACACGGCCGGCGGGTCCAGCAGCGCCTCCTGCTCCGCGCGGTCGGCGTCGGGCACGTCGGTGCCGGGTTCGGTCACTGCTGGTCCTCCGTCTCGCTCGGCAGCTGCGGTCGCTCCCCATCCTGCCGTCCGGCGCAGGTCACGGCAGACCGGGTGCCCCGTCCCCGGGCGGCGGGGAGATGACGACCACGTGACCAGGAGGCGTCGGGCGGGGCACAATCGGCCGGGTGGAGGCGGTCGCCGGGGAGTACGAGTTCGCGCCGCTGCGGATCCCACCGGGCACGTCCCGGTCCGCGGCGGCGACCATGCTGAGCCTGCAGGCGGACACGGGGGGCTGGGAACTCGCCCGGCTCCAGCTGCACGCCGACGGCACGCGGAAGGCCATCCTGCGCCGCCGGGCGCGGTTGTCCTACCTGCCGAAACCACACATCTAGACGCCGGCACGCCCGCGGGCCATCGTGTGGCCCTCACCGCGAGGGGGCGGGAATGAGCGCACACCCGACGCTCATCCAGTCGGTACAGCGGGCGCTGCGGCTGCTGGAGGTCGTGGCCGAGCGGAACGGCCACGCCCGGGCCAAGGAGATCGCCCGGGCGGCCGGGCTCCCCCTGGCCACGACGTACCACCTGCTGCGCACCTGCGCGCACGAGGGCTGGCTGCAGCGGCTGGACGACGGCAGCTACGTGCTGGGGCACCGCATCGACCAGGTCCGGCAGCACGGCAGGAGCGCCCGCGGCCTGGCCCACGCCCGGCCCGCCCTGGAGTGGCTGCGCGACGAGCTGGCCGGCGCGGTGTACCTGGCCCGCTGGGAGGACGGCGAGATCGTCGTCGACGACATCGTGGACAGCCCCCGCGCCCCGCGGATCGACCTGTGGGTCGGCATCCACGACGCCGGGCACGCCACCGCGATCGGCAAGTCCGTCCTGGGGCAGCTGCCCGCCGCGGCGCGGGAGGAGTACCTGGCCCGACACCCCCTGCACGACCTGACCCCGCGCACCGTCGTCGACGCCCGGCGGCTGTGCCTGCCCCCGCCCGACCGCGTCGCGTGCGACGACGGCGAGTACGCCGTCGGGGTGAGCTGCGTGGCCGCCGCGGTCGACGCCGACGGTGCCGGCGCCGTGGGCGTGGTGGTCGGGCCGTCGGCCGTCGGGCGGCCGTCGGTGCACCGGACCCTGCTCACCGGCGCCCGCCGGGTGTCCCGCGCGCTCACCCTGGGCCGCCGGGCCGGCTGAGGGCCGGGCCGCCGCGCGGGCCGCCGAGTCGTCATCTGAAAAGCCGGCCCTGCCCCGCGGCGCACGGCCGGTCCCACGATGGCTGCCATGACGCCTCCCCCCGTGCCGGCCTGGGCGGTGGCCGCGCTGTCGGACGTCCCCGACCCGTGCTGCCGCGAGAAGGGCATCTCGGTGGTCGACCTGGGGCTGCTGCGCTCGGTCACCCAGTACGGCGGCCACGTGCGCGTCGAGCTGCTGCTGACCTCGGGCTGGTGCCCCTTCGCCGCGCGGCTGCTCACCGACGTCGAGGACGCCATCCGCGCCCGCCCGGGGGTCGCCTCCTGCGAGGTGGCGGTCGTCTGGGACGAGGCGTGGACGACCGACCGGCTGTCCCCGTCCGCCCGCCGCGCGCTGCGGTTCCTGCCCGACCCCGTCGACGTCCCCGACCGCGACGGCTACCTGGTCCTGAGGAGGTCCGACCGTGATCGGTGACGCGTTCGACTCCGACGGGACGGCGCACCCGTTCCCGTCCTCGGCGGGGAACTCCTTCGGCGTGCCCGGGCGGATGTCCGCCGCCACCACGGCGCGGCTGGGCCGGGCGCCGGCGCACTGAGCCCCGGGACGGCGGCTCCCGATCCCCCTCGCACCGCCGTCCCGGCTCAGGGCACCAGCACGACCTTGCCGACGGTGCTGCGGTCGGCGAGCTTGGCCAGCGCCCGCGGGGCCTGGTCGAGCGGGAGCACCTCGCTGACCAGGGGATCCACCTGGCCGCTCTCGACCAGCTCGGTCAGCGCCTGGTGGGTGCTGGCGATCAGCGACGGCTCCTTGGTGCGGTACAGGCCCCAGTGCAGGCCGACGACGCTGTAGTTCTTGACCAGCGCGTGGTTGGCCGGCGCCTCCGGGATCCGCCCGCTGGTGAAGCCCACGACGACCAGCCGGCCCTCGAACGCGATGCACTTGCGGGACCGGTCGAACACGTCCCCGCCGACCGGGTCGTAGACGACGTCGGCGCCGTGCCCGCCGGTGACCTCCTTGACCACCGGGACGAAGTCCTCGGCCGTGTAGTCGACGACGTGGTCGGCGCCGAGCTCGCGGCACACCTCGACCTTGCGGGCGCCGCCGGCGGTGGCGATCACCCGTGCGCCGGCGGCCTTGCCCAGCTGGATGGCGGCCGACCCGACCCCGCCGGCGCCGGCGTGCACCAGCAGCCACTCCCCCGGCTGCAGGTTCGCCCGGCGGTGCAGGCCGACGTGGCCGGTCTGGTAGGTCAGGAACAGCGCGGCGGCCTTCTCGTCGGGCATCCCCTCGGGCACCGGCCAGGCGTTGGCGGCGTCCATCAGCGCGTACTCGGCGAACGCGCCGAACCCGCCGGACGGCGAGCCGATGACCCGCTGACCGGTCTCGACGACCTCCCCGCACAGCTCGACGCCGGGGGTGAACGGCAGCGCCGGGCGCTCCTGGTACCTGCCCTGCACCACCAGGACGTCGGGGAAGTTCAGCGCGGCCGCCCGCACCCGCACCCGCAGCTGCCCCTCACCGGGGGTGGGCTGCTCGACCTCGTCGAAGGTCAGGACGTCCGAGGGCTCGCCGAGTTCGTGGACCCGCCATGCACGCATACGGGGACCTTGCCAGACCGGGGGTGACCGCGGTCACCGGAGTCGACCGGTTCGGCGTGCCGGGTGCCCCGGGCCGTGACAGGGTGCGCTGGACGCGGCCCGCTCCCCCGGAGGACCCATGATCGACCACCTCACCGACCGGCTGCGCTTCCTCCGGGCCTTCCTGGCCCACCCGCGGCAGGTCGGCGCCGTCCTGCCGACGTCGCGGGCCGCCGTCCGGGACATGCTCGACCTCGCCGACGTCCCCGGCGCCGACCTCGTCGTCGAGCTCGGGGCCGGCACCGGCGTCCAGACCGGGGAGATCCTCGCCCGGCTGGGCCCCGACGCCCGCCTGGTCTCCGTCGAGATCGACCCGGACCTGGCCCGGCTGCTCGAGGAGCGCTTCGACGACCCCCGGCTGCAGGTCGTGTGCGACTCGGCCGAGGAGCTCGACGTGCACCTGGGCGGCAAGCGGGCCGACGTCGTCGTCTCGGCGCTGCCCTACACCTCGATGCCCTCGCCGCTGCGGACCCGCGTGCTGGACCTGCTGCCGGCCGTGCTCGCGCCCGGAGGCACGGTGCTGGTCATCCAGTACTCGCCGCTGATGCTCGGCGAGCTGCGGCGCCGCTTCGGCTCGGTGCGCGGGCGCGTCTCGCCGTGGAACGTGCCGCCGGCGTTCCTGTTCGCCTGCCGGCTGTAGCGGTCAGGGGCCGGCGAGCACCCGCTCCTGGTACCGGTGGCCGAGCGTCTCGTAGCCGACGACGGTCACCCACGGCGCCAGCGCCAGCACCGCCAGGCACCAGACCAGCGCCGCGCCGGCCGCGGCCATGGCGACCGCCGCCACCACCAGCACGGCGGACCCGGCCAGCAGGAGCAGGTGGAACGGGTCGAGGGTCCGGGTCAGCTGGCCGTAGAGCGCGAACACCGACAGCACGTAGACCCCGACCGGGACGGCGACGGCCAGCACCGTGCCCAGCACGCCGAGGACGCTGGCGCCCTCGAGGAGGTACGCCGCGGCGTGCAGCCCGGCACCGACGGCGACGAGCGCGCCGAAGAGCACGATGTGGCCGTAGCCCCAGCCGAACGAGCGCTCCCGGTGGCGGGCCAGCAGCTCACCGCAGGGCAGCACGAAGTAGCTCCACCACATGCCGAAGGTCAGCGCCGTCCCGGCCAGCCCGAGGACGGCGACGTCGACCGACCAGCCGGGCCCCTCCGGTCCGACGACGGCGGCCAGCGCGACGGTCGTGCCGAGCAGCCCCTCCCCCAGCGCGATGATGACCAGCAGGCCGTAGCGCTCGGCGATGTGGTGGGCGTGCCACGGGGTGCCGCCCTCGCGCCGCTCGGCGAGCACCGGGCCGGTGACCTCGACCAGGACCAGCACCGCCGCCCACAGGAACATGACGCCGACCGACGTCTGCGCGACCAGCAGCGCGATCCAGCCGGCCTGCGCGACGAGGATCGTGGTCGCGTAGGTCAGGCAGGCGCGGCGCCGCTCGGGGGCCTGCCGGGCCGCGCGCAGCCACTGGGAGACCATGGCGACCCGCATGACCACGTAGCCGCCGACCAGCACCGCGTTGTCGACGGTGGCCCCCTCGTCGATCGAGGCGAACATCGCCGGCAGGCCGAGGGCCAGGACCAGCACGCCGAGCATCTGCACCATCGTGGCCAGGCGGAACACCCAGTCGTCGGTGTCGAAGGCCGAGGCGAACCAGGCGAAGTTGATCCACGCCCAGGAGATGGCGAACGTGGCGAAGGCGAACCCGGCCACGCCGGCGCCGACGTGGCCCTCGGCGAGCAGGTGCGCCAGCTCGTTGCCCGCGGTGCCGAAGGCGATCACGAAGGTGAGGTCGAACAGCAACTCGAGGGGGGTCGCCGTCCGGTGGTCCTCGTGCGGGTCGCGCCCGCCCATCCGGGTGCGGCGGTGGGTCCGCGCTACGGCCATGGTGCAGTCTGACGCAGATCGCGGCCGGGCCGGCGCGGCTCAGCGCATCGACGGCGGGCGCAGCGCCTCCGGGACGACGGCGGTCTCGCCGGTCGCCGTCTTCGCACTGGGCACGCCCTTGAACGCGTACGGGACGGCGCCCACGCCCGGCTGGACGACGTAGGCCGCGCCCGGCTCGCCCGAGGCCCAGGCGGCGAGCATCGCGTCGGCCACCTCGCCGGCGGAGAGCACCGGGAAGCCGGCCTTCTCGAACTCCGCGCGGAGCGGGTCGATGATCGCCGTGTCGGCGAAGCCGGGGCAGATCGCGGTGATCCGGATGCCCTGCGCGGCCAGGCGGGGGGCCATCGACCGGACGAAGGCCACCGCACCGCCCTTGGCGACGCTGTAGCCGGGGTCGGTGGCCATCGGGGAGAGCCCGGCCAGCGAGGCGGTGACCACGATCGCGCCGCCGCCGGCCCGCTGCAGCGCCGGCAGCGCCGCCTCCGTGCCGTACACGACGCCGAACAGGTCGACGTCGACGACCCGCAGGAAGCTCTCGACGTCGAACAGCGCGGCGGACTCGAACCCGGCGATGCCGGCGTTGAGGAACACCGCGTCCAGGCGGCCGTGCTCGGCCTCGACCTGCTGGACGACCGCGCGGTTGGCGGCACGGTCGGTGACGTCGAGCGGCATGAACGGGCAGCCGAGGTCGGCGGCCGCGGCACGCGCCCGCTCGCTGTCGAGGTCGGTGAGGACGGCGGTGACGCCCGCCTCGCGGAGCCGGCCGGCGAGGGCGCGACCGAAGCCGCCGGTCCCTCCGGTGATGAGCGCGACGGATCCGGGGCCGGGTGTGGTGGCGGTCACGTCGAGATCACACCACGCCGGAAGCGCACCGCGCCGGGCGCTCCGCGGGCCCACTCCCCCGACCTGCCCCGCCGCACCGCGATGCCGCCCCGCCGCACCGCGATGCCGCCCCGCCGCACCCGGCCGGCCGGCCGCGATCATGGAGTCCGGGAGGCGACACCCCGACGCGCACCGGCGTGTCGCCTCCCGGATCCCGTGATCGTCGCGGGCGGACCGGGCCGACGGCGCTCAGGCGGCGCGGAGGAACCGGTCGAGCACGCGGATGCCGAAGCGCAGCGACTCGACCGGCACCCGCTCGTCGATGCCGTGGAACAGCGAGGCGAAGTCCAGGTCCGGCGGCAGCCGCAGCGGGGAGAACCCGAAGCAGCGCATGCCCAGGCGCTCGAAGCTCTTGGCGTCGGTGCCGCCGCTCATCGTGAACGGCACCGGCCGGGCGCCGTCGTCCTCGGCCTTGAGGGCGGTGACCATCTGCTCGACGAGGGGGCCGTCGAACGTCGTCTCCACGGCCTGGTCGTGGACGATCCAGTCCCGCTGGACGCCCTCACCGACGAGGGCGGCGAGCTGGCGCTCGAA
Source organism: Geodermatophilus sp. SYSU D00965 (assembly GCF_054050075.1). Classification (NCBI taxonomy): domain Bacteria; kingdom Bacillati; phylum Actinomycetota; class Actinomycetes; order Geodermatophilales; family Geodermatophilaceae; genus Geodermatophilus; species Geodermatophilus sp. SYSU D00965. The sequence goes on from NZ_JBJGYQ010000018.1 coordinate 9,337, forward strand.
CTCCTCCTCCTGCCCGTAGAGGAAGCGGCCGTCGACGGTGGCGGCGGCGGTGCCGGGGATGACGTTGGCCTTGTAGCCGGCGTCGAGCATCGTGGGGTTGACCGTGTTGCGCAGGGCCGCCCCGATCATCCGGCTGATGCTGCCGAGGCGGGCGAGCGCCTGCTCGGGCTGGTCGGGGTCGATCTCGATGCCGTAGGCGTCCTCGACGGCGGCGAGGAACTGGCGCATCGGCGGGGTCAGCACGGTCGGGAAGCGGTGCGCGCCGAGCCGGGCCACGGCCGCGCACAGGCGGGTGACGGCGTTGTCGTCGTGGACGAACGAGCCGTGGCCGGGCTTGCCGCCGGCGGTCAGCCGCATCCAGGCCAGGCCCTTCTCCGCCGTCTGCACCAGGTAGAGGCGCAGGTCGTCGCGGACGGTGATGCTGAAGCCGCCCACCTCGCTGATCGCCTCGGTGCAACCCTCGAACAGGTCGGGGTGCTCCTCGACGAGGAACCGCGCGCCCAGCCGGCCGCCGGCCTCCTCGTCGGCGACGTAGGCCAGCACGATGTCGCGCGGGGGCACGACGCCGGTGCGCGCCCAGTCGCGGACCAGCGCCAGCACCATCGCGTCCATGTCCTTCATGTCGACCGCGCCGCGACCCCAGACGTAGCCGTCGCGCTCCTCACCGGAGAACGGGTGCACGCTCCACTCGGCGGGGTCGGCGGGGACGACGTCGAGGTGGCCGTGCACGAGCAGCGCGGGCCGGCTGCGGTCGGCGCCCGGGATGCGGGCCACCAGGCTGGCCCGGCCCGGCTCCGACTCGTGGACGACGCTGCCGATCCCGACCTCGTCGAGCTTGCCGGCGACCCACTCGGCCGCCGTCCGCTCGCCCTTGCCGGTGGCGGTGTCGCCGGTGTTGGTCGTGTCGATGCGGATCAGCTCGGACAGCAGTCCGGCGACCTCGGCCTGGGCTCGGGCGAGGGGGACGGCGGTGGGCTCCGACATGCCGACGATCGTGCCACCGGGGGTGTGCCGACCCCCCGGGCGGCTCGGTTATGCTGACTGCGGTCGTTCGCGAGGGCGGCTCACCTGTCCGGGTGGCGGAATGGCAGACGCGCTAGCTTGAGGTGCTAGTGCCCTTTATCGGGCGTGGGGGTTCAAGTCCCCCCTCGGACACCACGAAGTGGGCTGCTGCCCACCTTCCAGGCCTGAACCAGGTTCCTCTCGATCCACACACGGTCACCGTCCCGGGCGACCCAGGCAGGGCAACCATCCCGCCGGACCCGGCCGAGCGTCGTCCCGATCCCCCGGCCGACCAGGTCTCCGACGCCGCCGTCGTCCGGCGGCTGTTGGCCGCTACTGCCCAAGCCGGGTCACCCGGGACGGGTAGGTCCATGCCGAACCCCGCTCCCCCGGCCCACCCGGCCGCCCGCCGGCGCGCCGGCGAGAACTCCCCCCGTCCTGGCACCCGCCCCACCCCGCGCCCCGGGACCGGTGGGGGCACGAGCACGAACTCGTCGCCGGCCGCCGGACGGCCGGCGTCCCCCGCCCTGACCGGTGTGCCGTCCTCGTGGACGGGCCTCGGGCCGCTGCTTGAACGCGTGGGCGAGCGGGCCCCCGCCGATGCACTCACCCTGGCCGCCGTCGCCGCCGGCGCCGGCAGCGTCGACGGCCGGCCCCAGGTGGACCTGTCCGGCATCTGGGCTCAGTCGGCCGACATGGCCGCCGCCCGCAGCACCACGCTGATGCGCACCTTGGACGGCAAGGGGCGGCTGCAGCTGCCGGTCGACTCCGATGCCGCCACCAGGCTCCCCGCCGAGCGTGACGGCGCACTGGTCACCGTGTACCTGCCCGGCAGCACCGAGCAGCCTCGTCCCAACTACGCCACCAACGCCCTGCCGCTGGACGCTCGCGGCCGGCTCACCGTCACCGCCGGCGTGCGCCGGGAGGCCGGCATCCCCGATGGCGCCGACGTCCTCGCGGTCCTCGATCCCGACCGCCGCACCGTCACCCTCACGGCGGCCAGCTGCGTCGACGCCGGCGTCACCGGCCTGTTCGACGGTCTCCGGCGCCCCGCCGCGGCCGCCTTCGGTGAGACCGCCCGCGCCGAAGACGCCGTCATCCGGCAGGCCACCAGGACGGATGCCGGCATCGCCTCGGATCGCGCCGTTCCGAGCAGAGCAGCGGCCAGCCACGCCCCCAGCACCTGCGCTGGCATGGGGAATGTCGGTAGACCGCGGTGTTCGCCCCAGACCTCCACTGCACGGAGGCACTTCTCGTACGTTTCGACGCTCGATGCGGCCAGGCGCGGGCCGGCCATGTACCGCGTCAACCGCTCGTTCAGCGCGACCAGGTCCACCCGCTCGGGGATGTAGACGTTCGACGGCCGCCAGCCGGGCCGCTTGGTCACCGCGTGCTCCCGTCGACCAGTTCGCGGAGACGCTGCAGCTGGCGGGCGGTCAGCGGGGTGTGTCGGTCGGCGGCGTAGAGATCCACCGAGCTGGGGTCACGCGGCAGGTCCATCGCCCAGCACCAGTCACTGAACTCGGCCCAGACCGCGCCACCTCGACGTTCGTCGACAGCACGTTGGTCGCCCAGATCGGCCAACAGGTTCAGGATCTGCGCCTCGGCAGCCTCGTCCGGCGCGGCGTGGTTCCTCTCGTTCTCGCTCATGCCGGGCGACCGTCCGCAGCCAGCTGCCGGGCGCACGGGTCTTGCCCACGACGGGCTTCATGCGCCTCAGCAGGGCTACCGCCAGGGAGAGGGGCACCCGAGGGGCCTGGAAGAGCCGGCCGTGCCTCGCCTCCCGTCGTCAGGGGCGACGACTGGCCCGGAGAGTGATGCGTCGCCTGATCAACGGGGCTGGCAGCCGTCCTTGAACCCACCACCGTGGTGCTCGGCAGCTGCCTTCGCGTCGCTAGCGCACGTCGGCAAGTCCGGCAGGTGCCACCAGGGTCCAGTCGGGTCGGCACTCCGCGCACGCGCCGATTCCCCGTCGTGCTGCTCCGTGTGGCGCATGAGGAGCTGGCGCCGGGCGACCGCAGCGAACGCCCCAGACAGCGCCCTCTCGTGCTGCGCCGCGTCCTGCATCTGTTCACACATCTGGCGCCAGTTCAGAGCGGCTTCGACAGCGCGGGCTACCGCCACATCCAGCTCATCGTCGTTGGCGAGGAAGCCAAGTCGTTCGAGGATGTCGGCGGTGGCGCCCCACTTCGTGTGCACCCAGGCGAGCTCGTCTGCGAGCAGCCAGAGGACATAGGCGCGGTGAAGTGCGAGCTGCCCGGCGTCCTCCAACTCGTCGGTGTCGGCAAGGGCAGCCGGGTGGACGGGCATTCCCACGTCGATCAGCAGCCTGCGGTCACGGAGCACCTCATAGTCCGCGCCGGCCGCCGTGAGTGCGAGCCTTTCGCCGGCGTGATTCGCAGCGTCCAGCAAGCAGCCTTCACACACCCAAGGCAGGATCGGCGAGCGCGCCCCTCCGCAGGACGCACACACCAGTGGTTCTTCGTTCAGCGCCACGAGTCCTCCTCGCTCCGCGCGCCGCTCATCGGCCCGCTCTGGCGCGGACGGTCCATGCCCGACGGCAGTGCGCAATGGGCGGTTGTCGGCGAGCGTCACCTCTGCGCCACGCGAGGGTGTGATTGCGGCAGCGCCCGTCGGGAGCTCTGCGGCGGCGAGGGTCAGCTTTGCGGCCGTGAGCCTGGCTTTGCGGTCATCCGCTGCCGGGCCGGGTACGGCGGGGCCCGACCGTCAGCCCGCCGGCGGCACGTGCGCGGGATCCGGTTCGGCCCGGCCTGCGGGGGCGAGGCCGGTCCTGCGGATGCAACTGGATCGCGATCAGCGCGACGTCGTCGCCGGGGTTGGTCGGCAACGTCAGCGCGAGCACCTCGTCACACAGGTCGTCGAGGTCGCGGCCGGCCAGCTCGCCGAGGACGGTCTGCAACCGGTCCGGTGATCGCCGACATGCCCGTCGCCGCCGAAGGGCATGTCGGCCAGGGCTCAGCGGACGGCGCGAATGCGCTCGGCGAGGCTCTCGGCGTCCTCGTCACCGAGCAGAACCGAGGCCAGTTCGTGACCGGTGAGAGTGAAGCGGACGCCGGGCTGGTCGCGGCGGGCGACGACGAACTCGGCACCCTCCCTCGCCCGCCAGGTGCCGATCTTGGCCCGGCCGGGCAGTGCCAGTCCGGGCGCGCGCAGTCCGCGGACGGCACCCAGCGCGTCGGGGACGACCTCTACGCCGGTGATCGCGGACAGCGGGATACGGAGGTCGCCGTGCAACGCGGCGACCTTCTCGGCGGTGGTGAGCTCGATGACGAGTTCCTGGGCGGTCAGGGACACGGTGCTCATGGCGACGCCTTTCTCGAGGTGGGGACAGGGTCGACAGCCGGAGCTGCCGGTGGCGTGAGCCGGTGAGACCCTCCGGCGCACGGCATTACTGGTCGGGGGGTCAGCGGGTTGGGCTGGCGGTCTGCCCGCTGCGCTTTCGTGGCCACCACGCGGCGACGCTGCGCGCCGCCCAGCTCACGCGGGTGATGCCCGCGCCGGCCAGCCGACGCAGCGCGGGGCCGGCCGGGCTGCCGCCGACGTGGACGGTGACGATGTGGATGCCGCGCACGCCATGGGGGAACGGCGTGGCGGCGGCGTCCTCCTGCCAGTGACCGGCGGTGGTGCGGCAGCGGACCCGCAGCCGGTGCTCGCCCGGGGTGGCCGACCATGTGGCCGCCCAGGGCCGCCAGGCGTCCGGGCCGAGGTCGATGCCGAGCGCCGCGTCGGTCCACTCGCCGCCGTCGATCTGCAGCTGCACTCGGTCGACGCCCACCGGCGGTGCCCAGGCGTAGCCGCGGACGGTGACCTCGCCCGGCTCCAGGTGGCCGTGGCTGCCGGGGGTGTCGATGCGGGAGGCCGGGTGCACCGGGTAGGTGCCGTCGGCCCAGCCCCGGGCGCCCCAGTACGACAGCGGCGGGCTGGAGGTGACGGTGAGCCGCCGCAGCCACTTGAGGTTGCCGTCCTGCCCGTGCCGGCCGGCGACGAGCAGCCGCGCGGGGCTGCCGTGCTCGCGGGGCAGCGGTTGGCCGGCCATGCCGACGGCGAGGAACCCATGGGCGCGGGCGGCCGCCAGCGGCAGCACGTTGGTGTAGCCGTCGACGGCCTCGGCGACCAGCCAGCCGTCGTCGGCGTGGACGCCGGCCCGGTCGAGAAGGTCGGCCAGGCCGATGCCAGTCCAGCGGGCGCAGCCCATCCGGGCGCCGCCGACCGGGTTGTGCACGCAGACCATCAGCAGGTCACGCTCCTCCAGCGGCAGCGCGAGGACCTCGGCCAAGGTGAGTGACAGCGGCCGCTTCACCTCGCCGTCCACGTCGAGTCGCCAGGCGCCCAGGTCGGTGCGCGGTTCGGGGACGGTGACGTCGATGACGACCAGCCCCCCGGGCTCGGCCAGCAGCGGCGCGACGCCCCGCTGTGCGGCGGCGTCGGCGGCGGACACCGGCCGCAGCGGCCGGACGGGGGCGGGCAAGGCCACCTGGTCGCGCAGCGCGGCGGCGCCCCGACGGCGCGCCCGCCGGTCGGCGGCCACGACCGCGCCCGTGCCCGCCGCGGCGGCGGCCAGCACCGCCGGCGGTGGTACCGGCAGCGGGGCGACCGCAGCCGCGGCGGTGAGCATGCCGGCGACCGCGGCAGCGGCGGTGTCCCGCGTCGAGGCGTCGCCGCGGCGCAGCGCCAGGTAGCCGCCGACGGCGTGCGGAGCAGCGGCCACGGCGGCACCGAGCAGCGGGCGGCGACCGGCCACGGCGCCGCCAGCGGCGGCGGCGAGGCCGCTGGCACCGGCCGCGAGCACGGCCAGGCCCAGCTTGTCGGCCCGGCCGACGAGGGCGACACCGCCGTCGACAAGCATCGCCGGGGCGGCATCGACCAGGCCACGGGCCAGGCCGGAGGACGGCGAGCGGCCACGGCGGGTGACGGAGGCGGCGATCTCACCGGCCGCGGCGGCCAGCAAGCCGGCGAGCAGGCCGGTCGGCGCGGGACGCGGACCAGGGGCGGGGTGGGCGGTCATCGAGGGCTCCTCGGGTGCGCGGGTCGGTCAGGGCGTGAGCAGGGGCGAGCCGGCGGGGTGGGGTCCGGCCGGTGGGAGCGGGTGTGCGGCCATCACCAGCGCCACCGCGAGGACCGTGCTCACCGGTGCCCACAGCACCAGCCCGGCCGGGGACAGCCAGCCCGGCACGGCCGACGCGGCGAACATGGCGGCCGGAGTCCCGATGACCACGAGCACGGCTGCGCCTCGCCAGGCGCGGCGGCGGAGCCAGCCGACGGCGGCCAGCGCCCACCCGGCGACGACTCCGAGCGCGGTGGCCCAGGTGTCGACGGCGAGCAGTTGCCACCCGGCCTCGAGGCCGGCCATGGTGGCCACCAGCGGCAGCAGCGTGGCGGTGAACCGGAGAAGGAACGCCCGGACCGCCGCGGAGGTGGGCGGCATCGGCGAGGGCTCCCCCTGATCCGGCGGCGGCCACGTCCCCCGCGACGTTGTCGCGGGAGGGCGGTCGGCGGTGACCAGGCGCTGCGTCGCGGTGAACATCGCTGTCTCCTGCGGCTGGACGTCGGTGGGCTGAGGTCGACGCTAGAAACGCGGCTCCCGCGTCACGCCGGGAAGACCGCCGGGGTTGCCGCCACGGCGCCAGCCCCGGTGCGCTGCTGCGCCTCGGCGGCGTCGGCGGTCAGCCGGGCGGCCAGCGCCTCGGCGTCGGCGCCGACGAAGCCGAGCAGGGCCGAGCCGCGGCAGGTCTGCCAGGGCAGGCCGAGGAAGTGCAGGCCGGGCACATTGGTCGTCCCGCCGGTGTGGTGGACCTGGCCGTCGACGACGACGCCGGGCACGTGCAGCCAGGAGTAGTCGGGCCGGTAGCCGGTGGCCCACACGACGGCGTCGACGCCGACGGTGGTGCCGTCGGCGAAGGTGGCGGTGCGGCCGGCGAGGCCGGTCAGCCGCGGCCGGAAGTCGATGCCGCGGCGGCGCAGGGTGCGGGTGCGGGTGCCGATGACGAGGTCACCGCGGGCGCGCAGCCGGCGGGCGATGCGGGTGTGCGCGGGCACGGTGAAGAACCCGGAGCGGGTCAGCCAGAAGAACAGGTCCCGGCCGGCGATGCGCTGGGGCAGCTCGGTCGGCCGGGTGCCGACCGCGACGGTGACCGGCTGGGTGGCGGCCAACTCGGCGGCGATCTGCAGGCCGGAGTTGGCCGCACCGACGACGAGCACCCGGCCGCCGCCGGGCAGCTGTGTCGGGTTGCGGTAGCCGGCGCTGTGCAGCTGCACGACCCCCGGGTCCAGCCGATCGCTGAGGGCGGGGATGTGGGGGGGTCTGGAAGGGGCCGGTGGCGACGACGACCTGCCGGGCGCGCACTGTGCCGGACGGGGTGGTGGCCGAGAACGTGCCGTCGGCGGCTCGGTGCAGCCGGAGAACTGGCGAGTTCAGCCGCACCGGCAGGTTGAAGCGCTGGGCGTAGGCCTGGAGATAGTCCGCGACGTCGTCCTTCGTCGGGTGGTAGCTGCCACCCGGTGCCGGGAACGGCAGTCCCGGCAGCGAGTCGTACTCGGCGGGGCTGAACAGCCGCAGCGAGTCCCAGCGGGACCGCCACGAGGAGCCGATCTCGGGTGCGGCGTCGACCAGCAGGAAGTTCGCCCCACCGGCGGCGAGGTGGTGGCCAAGGGCGAGGCCGGCCTGGCCGGCGCCGACGACGAGCACGTCGAGGGCCTCGGAGCCGCCGGCGGACACGGGCATGAGCGGGGACATGGGATCTCCAGCGGAGGTGGGAACGAACGGGAAGCGAGCCGGCGGGGTGACGTCGGTCAGAGGAGGCCGACGGTGAGCAGCGCGGTGGCGAGCAGGAGGTCGGCGACCAGGCAGGTCTCGGCGTACCAACGGGGCACCACCCGGTCGATGCGGTGGTGAATGACGTCCCAGGCGGCGTGCGCCAGCCAGCCGGCGGCAAGCACGTACCGGGCGGCGGCCGGGTCAGCGGCGACCGCCGCCATCGCCACCGCGCCGAAGCCGAGCACCGCCGCGGTCTGCGCCGTCAGCAGCCGCCGGTTGGCGAAGTCGCCCCGGACGGTGCCCCAGGTCAGGTAGATGACCGCAGCCAGCAGCACGCACCAGGCGCTGATCCAGGCGTGCACCTGGTCGGGCAGCGGCGCCAGGGCGGTGAGGCTGGCGGCGACCGCCGCGATACCGACTCCGGTGGGCCAGCGGCGGGCCAGGACGCCGCTGAGACTCCTGGGGCCTGTCGCGGGCTTCGTGTTCACCGCGGTGGTCATGAGCGGGCTCCTCGGTCCGAAGTGGGGTGCAGCTCGGACGCTAGGAACCGGTGCTCGGCCTCACGCCGGGAGAACCGCCAGGTTCACCGCAGGGGCGTGCCGGCGCGCGCGGCTCGCACGACGTCGTCCACTGCCTGAGCCGAATCGGCGGCGCCGCGCTCCTCGTCCAGCAGAGCGGCGTGCCCGGCGGCTGAGTGCCGGTGGGCGCTGTTGGTCGAGAGTGCGGCCATGCGTTCCTGCGCGGCGAGCCAGGCCGGATCGTCCTCGTTCCCGGCGGCGGTGAGCACCACCAGCGGCGTGTCGCCGAGGGTGGTCAGCGCGCGGGCCTGCGTGAGCAGGGTGGGCAGGGTGGCGACCTCGTCGCGGACGTTGCGCCAGCCGCGGGGGCTGGAGTTGAACATCCGGACCTGCTCGGCGGCCGGCTCTGGAAGGGCGGACCAGGCCGCGGCGGGCAGCAGACGTCCGATCCCGAGGCGGGCGAGGCTGGGCAGGACCGCCATCGCCTCGGGTGGGCCGCCGCCGACGCGGTAGGGGTCGGTGGCGTCCAGCAGGACCATGCCGGCGACCTGCTGGGGGTAGCGGGCGGCGTAGGTCATCGCGTGGTCGCCACCGATGGAGTGCCCGACGAGCACGTAGGGACCTTGCTCGCCGGCGCGTTCGAGGAGGGTGTGCAGGTCGGCGGCGGCCTGGTGGCCGTCCTGCGGCTGCGGTGCGTCCTCGCTCCATCCCTGCCCGGCGCGGTCGTAGGCGCAGACCCGGGCGCTGCGCGCGACGGCAGGGGCGACGCGGGCCCAGTTGGCCGACGTCGCCTGCAGCCCGTTGAACAGCACCACGGTCGGTCCGCCGGAGCCGGTGCAGTCCAGGTGCAACCGGTGGCCGCCGACGTCGTAGGTCTGCCCGGGCATCGTGGCACCGGGGTCGTCGGAGGCCAGCCCGACGGTCTCCGCAGCGCCGCCGACCGCCGCGGCGGCGATGACCACCACGACGGGGTAGAGCAGCCAGCGGCCGCTGCCGGCGGCCAGGGCGCGGCGGACTCTGACGCCCATCCAGACGGCCAGCGCCAGCAGCACCGGTGGCCACACCCATCCGGCGGCGGTCAGCCCGGAGTCGCCGGGGGCGAGGAGCAGGAGCCCGAGCCCCGTCGCGGCGGAGCCGGCGGCCGGCACCATCGCCCACCGTTGTGGCTGGCTGGTCAGCCGCGTCGACAACGCGGCCAGCAGCGCCCAGCCGGTGGCGAACCCGAGCAGCGCCGACCCGGTGATCACATGCTCGGGCGCGCCGGCGAACACGACCATCGGGAGCACGGAGGCGAGTAGGCCTCCGGTCAGCAGTGCTGCGGCGATGATCCGGCGGATGGGGCCGGTCTGGGACGGGGGTCCGGCGGTGGCCCCCGTGGCTTCGGCGGTCGAGGCGGGAGCGGACATGGGTGGGATCTCCTGATCGGGTGCGGTCGGGGTGCGACCGACCGTTGACGGTGCTCGCCTGTTCGACCGGGCATCTGCGCCAGGTCTGTCGCGGCAGCGGCCGCGGTCAGATCGGGAATGATCCCGTGGTCAGCGCGGCGGCGATAAGGGCGGCGGCGACCCAGTCGACGGTCGCGCAGAACGGCGGCCACCAGCGGGTGCCGGCCACGAAGCCGGTGCGGTGCTGCCACAGATCCTTGACGCCGTGTCCGGCCAGCCCGGCGACGATCAGCCAGGCCGATCCGGGTTCGGCGGCGGCGGCAGCAACGACGAAGACCGACGCGACGACCGTCTCGACGACCAGCACGTGCCGGCGCCCGTCGGCCACGGCGAAGCCGACGTAGACCGCCGCTATGAGGGTGAGGCCGAGGGCGTAGACGGTCGCCGGCTCCAGCCAGAAGAAGGCCAGCGGCGAAGCCGCCTGCAGGACTCCGAAGAGGACGCCCCAGATCAGTGGTGCACGCAGATGACGGCCGGCTCTGCTGCGCGGGTCACCGGTCGTCAGGCCGAGACCGCTGCGTCGGCTCAGCGCTCGGACGTCGTGTCCGGCCGGCCGCAGCCGGCTGACGGTGGGCGCGCCGAGGGTGCCCGTGGCTCCGGTGATCAGCGTGGTCGTCATGGATGCTCTCCTGTCCTCACCCAGTCGGGCCAGGCAGCCGGCGATGTGGGCACGAGACGACGATGAGGTCCGGAGCCGCCGCGGCGCCAGGACGCGGTCTTGACGATTCCGGCCATGCCGAGCCGTACAGTGCGGGGGTGGCTGCCCTCGACGTCGCGGTCGTCACGTTCCCGTCGGCGCAGATCCTGGACGTGACCGGCCCGCTCGAGGTCTTCTCCAGCGCCACGCACCTGCTGCCTTCGGCGGAGTACCGCAGCCAGGTGGTGAGTACGTCGGGCGGCCCGGTGCTGGCCAGCTCGGGGCTGTCGTTCAGCACCACCGCGCTCGCCGAGGTCGTGGAGCCGGTCGACACGCTCGTGGTCGCCGGCGGGCGGGACATGGACCAGGCGCGCGCGGACGAGGAGCTGCTGGCCCACGTGCGGCGGCTGGCAGGCAGCGCCCGACGGGTCACCTCGGTCTGCTCGGGGGCCTTCGTCCTCGCGGCCGCCGGGCTGCTGGACGGGCGGCGGGCCACCACCCACTGGGCGGAGTGCCAGCTGCTGGCGACCGCGCACCCCGAGGTGTCGGTCGACGGCGATGCGATCTACGTGCGCGACGGCGACGTCTGGACCTCCGCCGGGGTGACGGCGGGCATCGACCTGGCGCTGGCCCTCGTCGCCGACGACCACGGCGCCCGGGCGGCGGCGGCGGTCGCCCGGCACCTGGTGGTCTACCTGCGGCGGTCCGGCGGGCAGGCGCAGTTCTCCACACTGCTCGCCGCCCAGGCAGCGGAGAGTGAACCGGTGCGGGAGCTGCTGGCGTGGCTGCCCGACCACCTCACCGCAGACCTGTCGGTGCCCGCCCTGGCCCGCCGCGTGCACCTGTCCGAGCGGCAGTTCAGCCGGGTGTTCAAGGCGGAAGTCGGCGTGACGCCGAGCGAGCACGTGGAGCGGTTGCGGCTCGAGGCGGCCTGCCAACTCCTCGAGACCACCAGCCACGCTGTCGACCACATCGCTCGCGTCTGCGGCTTCGCAGCGCCGGAGACCATGAATCGTGCGTTCCGTCGTCGGTTGAACACCACCCCGGGGGACCACCGCCAGCACTTCAGCCACGTCGCGGGGGCAGTAGCCGCCCACCGCGCCGGCGACGTCGGCCTCTGGCCGCGCACAGGCGATCGCCGGCATGCCGTGCGCCGGCCGCGGCGACCGGCACCATGGCCGCCACTCACGCCAGGAGCAGGGCGATCTCCCGGGGACCCATCCGAACCCGGGCCAGCGGTGTCACGCTGAGACAACCGCCAGGTTGGAGGGGCGTGAGCGCTCGACGCCGGCGCTCGGCGGGGTCAGTCGAGCGGCAGCGCGGTGAGCTCAGCGCGGGAGGCCACGCCGAGCTTGCTGAACACGTTGCGCAGGTGGAAGTCGACTGTGCGTGGCGACACGAACAGCCGGGCGGCGACGTCCCGATTCGACAGGCCCTGCCGGACCAGCCCGGCGACCTGGCGCTCCTGCGCGGTCAGCTCGGTGGTGGTGGTGGTGGTGACGTCCCGACGGCGGGCGGTCTCCCCGGAGGCGCGCAGCTCCTGCGCGGCGCGTTCGGCGAGCGGCGCCGCGCCGAGCTCCTCGAACACGGTGAGCGCGGCCCGCAGCAGATCGCGGGCGTCGACCCGCCGGCGGGCGCGCCGCAGGTGCTCGCCGAAGGCCAGCTGGGTGCGTGCCCGGTCGGGCAGCCGCGGGGAGGCGGCGTGCGCATCGAGCGCGGCGAGGAAGTGCTTCTCGGCGTCCGGGCCGTCGGCGAGCAACGCGCGGCCGTGCTCGGTGACGGCGACCGCCGAGGCGGTGGCGGTGGCCGCGGCGAACCGTTCGACCTCGGTCAGCCACGTGCGCACGACGTCGGTCCGGCCAGCGCGGACGGCGATGTCGAAGACGTCCAGGACGGCCATGCGGCGCAGCATCGGGTTCTGCACCTGCTCGAGGTGGTGCAGCGCGGTCGCGGGCCGGTCGACGCCGCGCAACGCCTGCGCCCAGTGCGCCAGATCGGTGACGAGGCTGTCGGTGATGCCGACCGGATGCGCCGCGCGGATCGCGGCGACGTCGACGAGGTGGCGGTCGGCGGCATCGTCCCCGCGCAGGGCCGCGATCACCGCCAACTGCGCGGTGGGCAGCGCGGTGAGCCCGGTCGAGCCGGTGCTGGCGGTCAGCGGAAGCGCCTCGGCGGCGGCGCCGGCGGCCTTCGTCCACGCGCCGGTCGCCACCTGGGTCTGGAACCCGCGGGTGAGGGCGTGCTCCACCATGGTGAGTGCACCGGCGCGGCGGGCGGCGGTCAACTGCTCGTCGTGCAGCCGCAGGCTGCGCTCGTCCTCGTCGATGAGCCAGGCGGCGATGCCCAGGTTGGGCTGCAGGACATGGTCACCGTCGAGCGGCTCGGCGTCGGTCAGGTCGAACGCGCGCCGAAACGACGCCGCGGCGGGAGCCCAGTCGCGGCGGCCGACGGCGGCGAACCCCTGCAGCAGCTCCCAGGCGGCCCGGCCGGTGGCCGGTGCGTCGGCGGGAGGTCCGCCGACCAGCGTGGCGGGGTCGACCGGGCGCGGGGAGCGTGCCCCGAAGGCCGACAGCGCCGCGGCGAGCATCGCCAGCGGTCGCGCGGTCGCCTCGTCGGCCTCGGCGGCGAGCTGGGCGGCCTGCAGGACGAGGTCGTAGCCCTCGTTGAGCGAGTGGGTGTTCCACTCGATCTGGCCCTGCAGCAGCAGCAGCCGCGCCCGCTGCACCGGGTCGGTGAGGTCGGCCGCGGCGGCGGCCGCCAGCCCGGCGGCCTGCGACGGATGGGCGCCGAGCCAGGCCGAGGAGGCGGCGGAGAACAGTCGCCGGCCGCGGCTCGCGCTGTCGACCGTGAGCTCGGCGGCGCGGGCCCAGGCGGCGGAGGCGGCCTCGTGGCCGCCGCGAGCGGCGGCGCGTTCGGCCACGCCGTCGAGCGCGGCGACCACCGTCTCGTCGGGCCGGTCGGCCGCGGCGGCCAGGTGCCAGGACCGCCGGTCGGGGTCGGCGCGGAGGACGTCGGCCAGCGCTCGGTGGGCAGCGCGGCGCTGGGCGCTGGTGGCCGCCCGGTACACCGCCGAGCGGACCAGCGGGTGGTACAGCGCCAGGGTGTCGCCGTCGACGCGGAGCAGCCCGCTGCGCTCGGCCGCGTCCACGGCGTCGTCGCCGATGTCCAGGCGCGCGGCGGCGTCGCGGACGACGGTCAGCCGGCCGGTGTCGTCGGCCGCGGCCAGCAGGAGGAACCGCTGGGCTGAGTCGCTGAGGCGCCGGACCCGGTCGAGGAACCCGCGCTCGACTCCGCCGGTCAGCGGGAGCGGTGTGGGCAGCGGCGCCCGGCCGGCCAGCTGGTCGCCGGTCAGGGCGGCGGCGAGTTCGCCGAGGGCGAGCGGGTTGCCGCCGGTCGCGGCCACCAGCCGGTCGCGCACCGCCGGGTCGACCTCCCCGTCGGCCCGGGCGGTCAGCAGCTCCTCGGCGTCGGCACCGGTCATGCCACCGAGGACGGCGGTGGGCAGGTCGGGCGCCTCGAAGCCGTAGGCCTCGCCGTCGCGGGCGGCGAACAGCAGCGCGACGCGCTCGGCCTGCAGCCGGCGCGCGGCGAACAGCAGCGCCGCGGCCGAGGCGTCGTCGAGCCAGTGCGCGTCGTCGACCACAACCAGCACCGGGGTCTCCTCGGCGGCGTCGGCGAGCAGGCTCAACGTGCCCAGGAAGGCCAGGAAGCGGTCGCCGTCGCCGTCGGCCTCACCCAGTGCCGCGCCCAGCGCCGCGGCCTGCCGTGCCGGGAGCGCGGCGAGGCGGGCGCGCAGCGGCCACAGCAGCCGCTGCAGCGCGGCGAACGCCAGCGGGGACTCCGATTCCACGCCCGACGTGCGCAGCACCCGCATGCCGACCGCCGCGCTGACCGCGTCGGCCAGCAACGTCGACTTGCCCGACCCTGCCACGCCGCGAACCACCAGCGAACCGCCGGTCCCGGCGCGCGCAGCGTCGAGCAGCGCAGCGATCGCCGCGCGTTCGCGGTTCCGTCCGGTCAGCACGAGCGGAACCGTACCGACCGCCGCGGACAGGTCCGGAGATCGCGATCCTGGTGGTTTCCCCGGCGTGAGCGATCCCGGGGGCGGCGAGCGTGGGAGCCAACCCCGCAGATCCCACCTCGAGGAGAAGTCATGTCGGCCCACCCCGCCGCCGAACCGGCGGCCCGCGCCCCCGAGCATCCGGACGAGCCGCGTCGGCCGTGGACGGTGTTCGCGCTGATGATCGCCGCCCAGTTCATGGTCATCCTGGACGTGTCGGTGGTGAACGTCGCGCTGCCGTCGATCAGCGAGGCGCTGCACCTGTCCGCCGGCGACTACCAGTGGGCGATCAGCGCCTACGTGCTGCTCTCCGGCGGCCTGCTGCTGCTCGGCGGCCGGATCGCCGACCTGCTCAACCGCCGCAGTGCGTTCCTCGCCGGCGTCGGCCTGTTCACCGCCGCCTCGCTGGTCAGCGGCCTGGCCCAGACCCCGCTGACGCTCATCCTGGCCCGCGGCGCGCAGGGCGCGGGTGCGGCGCTGCTCACCCCGGCCGCGCTGTCGATCATCATGACCGCGTACGCCGGCCGGCAGCGGCAGACCGCGCTGGCGGTGTGGGGCACCGTCGGCAGCCTCGGCATCGCCGCCGGGGTGCTCTTCGGCGGGGCGCTGACCAGCGCGCTGGGCTGGCGGGCGGTGTTCTTCATTAACGTGCCGATCGGCGTCGCCGTGGTCGCCGGCACCCTGCGGGCCGTGGCCCGCGGCGGCTCGCAGTCCGGCGCGCTGCGCCGGCTGGACGCCCCCGGCGCGCTGACCCTGGTGGCGGGCCTGCTGACGCTGGTGTTCGCCATCGAGGCCATCCGCTCGGCCGGGCCGACCGCGTCGCGCACCTGGCTGGCGCTGGCCGCCGCGGCGGTACTGCTGACCGGCTTCGCCCGCCTTGAGCGGCGCGCGGCCGACCCGCTCGTGCCACCGGCGACGTGGCGGATCCGGTCGCTGATCTCGGCGTCGGCAGCGATGGCCGGCGTGACCGGTGTTGTGGTCGGCGCGATCTTCCTGACCTCGCTGTACCTGCAGGCGGTCGTGGGTTCCTCGCCGGTCGTGGCCGGGCTGCAGTTCCTGCCGCTGGCCGCCGCCATCACCGCCGCGGCCGCCGCCGCTTCGAAGGCCATCGGCCGGCTCGGTGCGCGCACCCTGATCCTGGGTGGGCTGGTGGTCCTGGCCGCCGGCGTGCTGCTGCTGGCCGCGAACGCCGGCGGCACCTCCTACGCCGCCGACGTGCTGCCCGGCTTCCTGCTCGTCGGCGCCGGCGTCGGCCCGATGTTCGTCGCGATCGCCGTCGCCGCGATGAGCGACGTGCCCGCCGAGCGCTCCGGGCTGGCGTCGGGGCTGATGATGACCGGCCACGAGATCGGCGCGGCCGTCGGCGTCGCCGCGCTCACCGCGATCGCCGGCGACCTGGCCACCTCCACCGGCCTCGTCGACGGCTACGGCCGGGCCTTCACCGCCACCGCCGGCGTGCTCGGGGCCCTGTTCATCCTCACCCTGTTCGCCGTGCCCGCCGGCAAGCCCGCAGTCGGTGCGCACGCCCACGGCCACGGCGGGCACGGCCACTGAGCTCCGGGCAGCCGGGCGGTGCGGCGGGGAATCCGCCACACCGCCCGGCGCAGCGTCGGCCACTACGGCGGCCGCCTGGACACGGTCCCGGTGGACCCGGGGGGCGGCCGGCCGGCCGACGCTCCCGCCACCCGGTCCGGGCGCTCACCGCGCCGGCGCACCAGCTCGGCGGAGGCGCCGACCATCCGCTGAACTCGCAACCGACCCGCATCCACCAGGTACCGACAAGCGCGATGCACGGCCACCTGCGAGCCGGTGTGATGGTCACCCATCACACCTCACCTGCAGGGGAGATGCGGTCGAGGACGGTCAGCACGTCCGGGTGGCCGGCCACGACCATCGGGGCGAGGTCGCGGACCTTGACGTTGAGAGCCTGGCTGAGCTGGGCCAGTCGGCCGAAGGCCTGCTCGGCGGAGACCTTGTGCCGGGCCATCAGCACGCCTCTGGCCTGGTCGATGACCGCCCCGGGAGGTCAGCGCGGTCTCCAGGCTGGCCGCCAGCCGCTTGAGCGCGGCCCGCTCGGCGACCTCGCGCAGGATCGCGGCGACCGCCGCGGCGACCATCTCGCCCAGGCGGATGCTGTCGCCGGTGAACACACCGGGGCGGTCGCTGTAGATGTTCAGGACCATCCACCGCTGATCGGGCAGCTGGGCCGGCACGGCCAGCACGCTGCGCCCCCCCGTTCCTGCACGACTCCCCGCACCGCAAGCACGACCGGCGAGCCGGGAGGAACCCGGCGGTACCGCGCGATGCGGTCCCGGCGTCGCGCCTGCCGGCACGCCCGGGCACTGACCGACGCGCCCCGCTCCCGCGCGGCGCCCGCCCGGCGGTGCCCACCGCGGTGCGGTCGAGTCCACCACGCCTCCTGACCGGCTCTTCCGGTGCAGATCCCGGCGATTTCCCCGGTGAGACGCCCCTGCCCTCGCGCCGACGCTCACTCCCGACCGCACCACCACCAGCACCGTCGAGGAGCCCCCATGTTGTCCGGCACGCCCCGCACCTTCATCGGCTCGACCACCTTCTCCGTCACCGGCATGACCTGCGGGCACTGCCAGCGCGCGGTCACCGAGGAGATCGCCGCCGTCGCCGGCGTCGAGACCGTCACCGTCGACCTGGCCAGCGGCACCGTCACCGTCACCGCCGACCGCCCGGTCGACCGCGCCGACATCGCCGCCGCCGTCGACGAGGCCGGCTACGCCCTCGTGCCGTAGCCCCACGGCCCCCCGCTGCCCGGGTCGCCCACCGGCACTCCGCCCCGACGACCCGCGCACCCCGCCACCGGCTTCCCCCACCGCCGCCAGGAGCCCGCCATGACCCTCGCCCACGAGCATCTCGCCCGCTTCCGCCAGCAGGAACTGATCCGCGAGGCGCAGCACGTGCGGCTCGTCCGCTGCCTGCGACCGGCCCGGCCCTGGCGGCGCCCCCGCCCGTGCCCCTGCCCGTGACCGCCGCCGCCCGCACCACTCCGCCCGCTCGCCGCCCCGGCGACCCGCTCCCCGCAGGAGACACCATGACCGTCACCGACCCCCACTTCCCGCCGCCGCCGACCCGGCCCGTGATCGCCGCCCGCGCGGTCGACGTGGTCAAGACCTACGGCCGCGGTGAGGCCGCCGTCCGCGCCCTCGACTCGGCCAGCGTCGCCATCCCGGCGGGCGAGTTCACCGCCGTCATGGGCCCCTCCGGATCGGGCAAGTCGACCCTCATCCACGCCCTCGCCGGGCTGGACGGCATCGACTCCGGCCGCGCCTTCGTCGGCGACACCGACCTGAGCAGCCTGTCCGAGCGGGACCGCACCCTGCTGCGCCGCGAGCGGCTCGGTTTCGTGTTCCAGGCGTTCAACCTCATCCCGGCGCTGACCGCCGCGGAGAACATCGCGCTGCCGCTCACCCTGGCCGGCAAGCGGCCCGACCCGGGGTGGATGAACGAGCTCGTGCACATGCTCGGCCTGCAGACCCGGCTCGACCACCGCCCGACGCAGCTCTCCGGTGGCCAGCAGCAGCGGGTCGCCGTCGGCCGGGCGCTGATCGCCCGCCCGGAGCTGGTGTTCGCCGACGAGCCGACCGGCAACCTCGACTCCCGCGCCGGCGCCGCGCTGCTCGCGTTCCTGCGCGAGGCCACCCGCAGCTTCGGCCAGACGATCGTCATGGTCACCCACGACCCGGTGGCCGCCGCCTACGCCGACCGGGTGGTCTTCCTCGCCGACGGCCGCATCGTCGACGAGCTCACCGACCTCACCGCCGAGACCGTGCTGGCCCGCCTGGCCCACCTCGATACGTCCGGTCTCGACGTCGCCCGCCTCGACGAGCCGGTGGGGGCGTGATCGCGATGTGGCGCCTGTCCTTGTCCAACGCGCTCGCGCACCGCTCCCGGCTGGCCCTGACCTGGCTGGCCGTCGCGCTCGGCGTCGCGTTCGCGGTCGGCAGCCTGGTGCTCACCGACACCAGCACCCGGCTGCTGGACGAGCAGTTCCGCACCTCCGCCGCCGGGGTGGACCTCACCGTCCGGGACGCGGCCGCCTTCGACGCCGCAATGGGCGTCGAGGTGGCCCGCGATCCCCTGCCGGCCGACGTCGCCGACCGGATCGCCGCCGTTCCCGGCGTCGACCGGGTCCGCCCGGTCGCCGCCGGCCCCGGGCAGCTGCAGGTCCGCGGCACCGCCCTGGCACCGGCCGGGCCGACGATCCTCGGCACCTGGGCCGAGGCCCCGTTCACCGCCTACAGCCTGCGCGTCGGGCAGGCTCCGCACGGCGACGAGGTCGTCCTGGACGCCGCCACCGCCGCCGGTCACGGCATCGCCCTCGGCGACACCGTCACCGTCTCCGCGACTGCCAGCCGGCCGCTGCGCGTGGTCGGCCTGACCGGCGTGGGCGACGGCGACGGGCTGGCCAACAGCACCGTGGTGCTGGTCGACCTGGCCACCGCACAGACGCTGCTGGACATCGGCGCCGGCCTCACCTCGGTCGACGTGATCGCCGCCGACGGCGTCGCCGTGCCGGACCTGCGCGCCGACCTCGCCGCGGCACTCGGTGCGCAGTACGCCGTCACCGGCGGCCAGGACGCCGCCGCCGCCAGCGCCGACGCGGCGAAGGAGAGCATCGACTACCTGCGCATCGTGCTGCTGGCGCTGGCCGCGGCCGGGCTGGTGGTGGGGGCGTTCCTGATCGCGAACACGTTCGGCATCGTGCTCACCCAGCGGGCCCGGGAGCTGGCGCTGCTGCGCGCCGCCGGCGCCACCGGCCGGCAGGTGTTCGGCTCGGTGCTCGGCGAGGCGCTGCTCGTGGGGCTCACCGGCGCGGCCGGCGGCACCGCGGCCGGCATCGGCGCCGCGTACGCGCTGCGCGGCCTCGCCTCCGATGCCGGGCTGGCGCTGCCCGACGGTCCGCTCACGGTCACCGCCCGCACGCTCATCCTCGGCCTGGCCGCGGGCACGCTGATCACCCTGCTGGCCGCGTTCGGCCCGGCCCGCCGCGCTGCGC
This sequence comes from Geodermatophilus sp. SYSU D00965, assembly GCF_054050075.1. NCBI lineage: Bacteria > Bacillati > Actinomycetota > Actinomycetes > Geodermatophilales > Geodermatophilaceae > Geodermatophilus > Geodermatophilus sp. SYSU D00965. The sequence goes on from NZ_JBJGYQ010000018.1 coordinate 28,803, forward strand.
GCACCGCACCGGTCGAGGCGATGCGGGCCGCCGACCCGGCGCCCACCGCCCCTCGGCGGGGCCGGCTGGTCGCCGGCTGGGTCATGCTCGGCCTGGGCCTGGTGCAACTGGTCGCGGCCGCGCTGCTGCGCCACATCGTCGGCGTCGGTCTGGGCGCGGTGCTGCTGCTGGCCGCGCTGGTCGTGCTCGGCCCCGTGCTCGCGCCGCGGCTGGCGCAGGCCGTCGGCCGCCCGCTGACCGGCCTCGGCGTGCCGGGGCGGCTGGCCCGGGAGTCCACCGTGCGCAACCCGCGGCGCACCGCGGCCACCGCGATGGCCCTCGCGCTGGGCCTGGCGCTCATCTCCTTCGTCGCGGTGCTCGGCAGCTCGGTCAAGGCGATCGGCGCCGGCTCGACCGAGGCGATCACCGCCGACCTGCTCGTGCAGAGCTCCCGCGACGAGATGCTCGGCGGGCTTTCCCCGGAGGTCGCCGCCCGCGTCGCCGACCTCCCGGAGGTCGCCGCGACCTCCCCGGTCCGCTTCGGCCACTGGCTGGACGGCGGCATGACCAGCACGCTCACCGCCGTCGACCCGGCCACCCTCCCGAAGGTCGCCGACGTGCAGATGACCGCCGGCTCTCTAGCGGCGCTCGACGGCGGGGGCGTGGTGCTCGCCGACAACGTGGCCGCCGAGCGCGGCCTGGCCGTCGGCGACACGCTGGCAATGACCTTTTCCCGGCACGGCGAACAGCGGCTGCCGGTGGTCGGGCTGATGGCCGCCGACTCGGCCCGGGCGCTGTCGACCAGCTACGTCCTCTCGCTGGGCACCTACGCGCAGCACTTCAGCGAGAACGTCGACGCGACCGTCTACGTCACCCTCGCCCACGGCGTCGACCCGGGCCAGGCGCGGACGGCGCTGATGGCCGCGGTCGCGGACTTTCCCAACGCCGAGGTCCTCGACCAGGCCGAGGCCGCCGCCGGCCGCGCGGCCGCGGTGGACCAGGTGCTCGGGCTGATCACCGTGCTGCTCGGCTTCGCGGTGCTGATCGCGCTGCTGGGCATCACCAACACCCTGGCGCTGTCCATCGTCGAGCGGACCCGGGAGATCGGGCTGCTCCGGGCGGTCGGCATGACCCGGGCGCACCTGTCCTGGATGGTCCGCGCCGAGGCGGTGCTCATCGCCGCGGTCGCCGTCGTCGCCGGCGTCGCCCTCGGGCTGGGGTTGGCCGCGGCCACCCTCGCCGGGCTGGCCGCGGACAATCCCCTGGTCGTCGAGGTCCCCGTCGGGCAGCTGGTGATCATCGTGGTCGCCGCGGTGCTCGCCGGGCTAGCCGCCGGCCTGTTGCCCGCCCGCCGCGCCGCCCGGCTCGACGTGCTCACCGCCATCGCCACCCAGTGACCGGTCGCGCCGGCCCGCCACCGGGCGGGCCGGCGCGCCAGTCGGTGCCCTCACCCCCGTCCGCCGGCGACCGCCCTCCCGACCAGGAGCTGCCATGCCCGACGCCCTCACGACCGCCGACACCGCCGCGGTGAGGATCCGCCGGGCCACCCCGGCCGACGCCACCGACGTCGCCGCGATGGTGGCCGAGATCGCCGCGCACGAGAACCAAGCCGCGCACGTACACGTGCCCGACACCCAGTGGCACGGACTGCTCGAGCGGCCCGAGGTGATCGTGCTGCTCGCCGAGCGCGACGGCACCGCCGTCGGCTACGTCTCCGCGATCCGGCAGCTGCACCTGTGGACCGGCGGCGACGTACTCAACCTCGACGACCTCTACGTCCGACCCGGGCACCGCGACGCCGGCGTCGGCCGGCAGCTGATGGCCGCCCTCGCCCGCCACGCCGCCCCCGAACAGCTGCTCATCCGCTGGGGCATGGAGGCCGACAACGTCGACGCGCAGCGGTTCTACCGCCGCCTCGGCGCCACCCTGCGGCCCAAGATCCTCGCCGCCTGGCCGCCCGCCGCCTACGCCGACCTGGCCGGCGGCAGCTGACCCGACCAGCCCCGCGCACGCCACCGGGCCGGCCACCGGGCCGACCGATCCCGGCGATTTCCCCGGTCCGAGCCCGCCCACCACCACCAACGATCGAGCCGTAGCCCAACCCGACGCCGGCCCATCAGGAGACCCCGATGACGACCACCGCACCGGCCACCGCGACCGCGGCGACCGAGGCCACCGCCAGCTGCACCCTCGCCATCGGCGGCATGACCTGCGCCTCCTGCGTCGGCCGGGTGGAGAAGGCCCTCAACCGGGTGGCCGGCGTCACCGGCGCGCAGGTGAACCTGACCACCGAGGCCGCCACCGTCCGCTTCGACCCCGCCCAGGTCGGCGTGGAGGAGCTGACCGCCGCCGTGGCCCGCGCCGGCTACACCGCCACCCCGCGCCGCGAGACCCGGCCTACCGCCGAGCGGCCCGGCACCGGCGCCGACGCGACCGGCGAGGACCGGGACGGCGAGGCGCACCTGACCGCCCTGAAGCGCAGGTGGCAGCTCACCCTCGCCACCGGCCTCGGCCTGATGGGCCTGATGTACGTGCCGCTGTACCTGGACACGATGGACTGGCTGATGCCGGCGATCCTCGTGGTCGCCACCGTCGTGCAGTTCTGGGCCGGGCGCGACGTCTACCGCGCGGCGTGGACCGCCGCCCGGCACCGCTCGACGAACATGAACACCCTCGTGGCGCTGGGCACCGGCGTCGCCTACGGCTACAGCGCCTTCGTCACGCTCTGGCCCGCGGCGGCCGAGCGGTGGGGCCTGCCGCTGCACGTGTACTTCGAGACCTCGCTGGTCATCCTCGCCCTGGTCCTCGCCGGCCGGTGGATGGAGGCCCGCGCCAAGAAGGCCACCGCCGCGGCGATCACCGCCCTGGTCGGCCTGGCCCCGAAGACCGCGCGCGTGCTGCGGAACGGCACCGAGACCGACGTGCCGGTCGAGCAGGTCACAGTCGGCGACCTCGTCCGGGTCCGGCCGGGCGAGAAGGTCCCGGTCGACGGGGTCGTCACCGACGGGGCGACCGCCGTGGACGAGAGCATGCTGACCGGCGAGAGCCTGCCGGTCGACAAGACCGTCGGCGACACCGTCATTGGCGCCACCCTCAACCGGACCGGCACCGTGGTGCTGCGGGCCACCGCCGTCGGCGCCGACACCGCGCTGGCGCAGATCGTCCGCCTGGTGGAGGACGCGCAGGGCGCGAAGGTGCCGATGCAGCGCCTCGCCGACCGGGTCTCGGCGTGGTTCGTGCCGATCGTCCTCGGCCTGGCCGCCGCCACCTTCGCCGCCTGGGCCCTTCTCGGGCCGGACACCGGCCGGCTGACGATGGCGATCACCACCACGATCGCGGTGCTGATCATCGCCTGCCCCTGCGCGCTCGGGCTGGCCACCCCGACCGCGGTCATGGTCGGCACCGGCCGCGCCGCGGAGCTGGGCATCCTCATCGGCAACGGCGACGCGCTGGAGACCGCCCGCCGGGTCACCGCCGTCGTGCTGGACAAGACCGGCACCCTCACCCGCGGCAAGCCGGCCCTCATCGGCATCACCACCGCCGGCGGCTGGACCGAGGACGACGTCCTGGCGCTCGTCGCGGCCGCGGAGACCGGCAGCGAGCACCCGGTCGGTGCGGCGCTCGTCGCCGCCGCCCGCGCCCGCTCCCTCGACCTGCCGCCGCTGCGCTCCTTCGACGCGGTCCCGGGCCACGGCATCGACGCCGTCGTCGCCGAGCGGCAGGTGCTGGTCGGCAACGCCGCCCTGATGACCGCCCGCGGCGTCGACGTCGGGGCGCTCGAGGAGACTGCGGCGGCCGAGGCCGCGGCCGGCCGCACCCCGATGTTTGTCGCCGTCGACGGAGTCCCGGCCGCGGTGCTCTCGGTCGCCGACACGGTCAAGCCCGAGTCCGCCGAGGCCGTCGCCCAGCTGCAGGCGCTGGGCCTGCAGGTGTGGATGCTCACCGGCGACAACGCCGCCACCGCCGCCACGATCGCCGAGCAGGTCGGCATCGAGCACGTGCTCGCCGAGGTGCTGCCCGCGGACAAGGCAGCGCAGGTCCGCCGCCTGCAGGAGCAGGGGCACGTCGTCGCCTTCTGCGGTGACGGCATCAACGACGCCGCCGCCCTCAGCGCGGCCGACGTGGGCATCGCGATCGGCACCGGCGCCGACGTCGCCATCGCCGCCTCCGACATCACCCTCGTCGGCGGCGACCTGCGCGGCATCGTTGCGGCGATCGCGCTGTCCCGGCGCACCGTCGCGACGATGAAGCAGGGCCTGGGCTGGGCGTTCGGCTACAACGTGCTGCTGATCCCGGTCGCGGCCGGCGCGCTGTACTGGTGGAACGGCCTCCTGCTGGACCCGGTGCTCGCCTCGGCGGCGATGGCGATGAGCTCGGTCAGCGTCGTCACCAACGCGCTGCGGCTGCGCCGCTTCCGCCGGCCGGCCACCGCCGCGGAGATCCTGTCCCCGCCGCTGCGCGCCCGGATCGGCTCCTACGCCTACCTCACCGGCGTGGCGGTGGTCGCCCTTGCCCTCGGCGCAGGGCTGACCGCCGTGTCGCGGATGGACTTCGCCGAGCGCGGCATGAACGGCCAGCTGGCCTGGATGCAGGGCACCGGCATGCCGATGCGTCCGGCGATGAGCGAGATGATGACCGCCGAGGTGCCGCCCACCGACGCCACCGACGCCGGCGTGGACGTCCGCCTCGACCCGCCCGCCGACGTGCGCCCCGGGCAGCCGACCCGGCTGGTCGCCACCGTCGTCGACAGCACCACCGGCGACCCGGTCGAGGACCTCACCCGTAGCCACGAGGCCTGGATGCACCTGATCGCCACCCGGGAGGACCTGGGCACCTTCGCCCACGTCCACCCCCAGCCCACCGGCGCACCCGGGCAGCTGGCCGTGGAGATCACGTTCCCGACCGCCGGCCGGTACATCGTCAACACCGAGTTCCGCCGGCAGGGCGAGATGAGCGACCTTCACTCCCGGCAGGTGATCACCGTGGCCGGCGCCGCGCCGGTTCCGGTGGCCCTTGCGGCCGGGCCGCGGAGCGTGGTGGTCGACGGGATCCGCGTCGAGCTTGAGGGCGACGCCGAGGCTGGCGGCGTGAGCGACCTGCACTTCACCTTCACCGACAACGCCACTGGCCGGCCGGTCGACGACCTGCAGCCCTACCTCGCCGCCGCCGGCCACGTCGTGATCATGCGGGCCGACGGGCAGACCTTCGCCCACGAGCACGCCGAGGTCACCGACGCGTCCGGCCGCCCGGTGTTCGCCCTGCCGGGCCAGACCTTCGGCCCGGAGCTCGACGTGCACGCCGAGTTCGCCACCGCCGGGACGTACCAGCTGTGGGCCCAGTTCCGGCTCGGGGACGGCGACGTGATCACGGTGCCGTTCACCATCGAGGCCACCTGACCGCGGGACCGGCGGCCCCGCACGCTGCGATCGGTATGCGGGGGCCGCCGCTCGACCACCGGATCCACCGGCCGTAGCCGTCCCCGAGAACGACCGAGGAAAGAATGAGACTGCATGTGCGCGCGGCGGCGCTCGATGACGTCCCGGCCGCCGCCGAGGTGCTCGCCGACGCCTTCGCCGACTACCCGTGGACCCGGTGGACGGTCGACGCCGACGGCCACGGCGATCGGCTACGGGCGCTGCACCACCTCTACCTGACCGCCGTCGCAGTGCCCTTCGGCCACGTCGAAATCGGGAAGGTGGGGCAGGACGTCGTGGGTGTCGCCGTCTGGCTGCCCAGCACCGGGGTCCCCGACGAGGTGTGGGCGCAGGTCGGCCCGGCCGCCGCCGAGCTGGCCGGGCGCCGGGCGGCAGCCGCCGCCGAGGCCGAGGAGGAGCTCGTCGGCCGCCGCCTGGGTGAGCCGCACCTGACCCTGGCCAGCCTGGGCGTCGTGCAGCACCAGCGAGGGCGGGGTCTCGGTGCCACGCTGCTGGCGCCCGGGCTCGATCACGCCGACCGGGACGGACTGCCGGTGTTCCTCGAGACGAGCGCCGAGCGGAACGTGCGGTTCTACCGCCGCCTCGGCTTCACGGTGACCGACGTCGTCGACCTGCCCCGCGGCGGCCCGCGCACGTGGTTGATGCTCCGCAAGCCTGGGCCGCCGGCCGCTGACCGGAGGGCGACCGCGGCGGTCGAGCGCCGGTTGGAGAGCGCCCGATGAACCCGGTCCTAGTCGCGCTGATCGTGGCCTGCGAGGTCGGGTTCTGGTGCATGCTCGGCGCCGGCCTGGTCGCCCGGTACGTGATGCACTTGCCTCGCACGAGCGCAGTCCTCCTGGCCGGCGCCCCGGTCCTCGACCTCGTCCTCCTGATCGCGTCCGTCCTGGACCTCCGCGCGGGAAGCACGGCCGGCGCCGCCCACGGTCTGGCCGCCGCCTACATCGGCTTCTCCGTGGCGTTCGGCTCCACCACCCTGCGATGGGCCGACCAGCGCTTCGCCCACCGCTTCGCCGATGGCCCGCCACCCGAGCGTCCTCCCCGCTACGGGCAGGCCCGCGCCCGACACGAGTGGCGACTGTGGGCCAGGGCGCTGCTGGGCTGGACGGTGACCAGCGGCCTGCTCGGGCTGGCAATCCTCGCTGTCGACGATCCGGGGTGCACCGCGCACCTGACCGGGTGGATCAAGGGCCTCACAGCCGGCCTGCTGATCTGGGCGCTGGCCTGGCCGCTGCCCTACACGCTCTGGCCGAAGAACCCGCCAACTGCCGCGCCGCGCCCCGCCGAGAACACCTGATCACCCCGGCCCCCGCGTCGTCGGCCAGCGGCTGCAGGCACAGAGTGGTGTCGGCCAGCAGGACCGGGCATAGCGGCAGCAGCGGCGGTTCGGTGGCCGCGTCGTCCGGGTGGGCGTGCATGGAGCCCCGATCAGGTGGCGGTCGGTCGGCAGGAGCCGGTGGGGGTGGTCGGCGGGTCAGGGCCCCTCGTCGTCGGCCAGGCGAGCGGCCGACGGCGTCCTCGGCCGTGAGCACGGACCCGAACACCGCCCACGGGGACCGTCCCGGCGTCGATTCCGCCGGGTGAGCTCGTCGACGGCGGCAAGGAATCCGGTGGCCCTGGCTGTTGCCTCTGCCAAGAGTTGCCTGTGCCAATCGCTGCGTCTGCCAATCCCGGCGCGATTGGCAACGTGCAACTCCAGATTGGCAAGAGGCAACCTTTGGCAGCCCACGCAGTTCCACGCGTGCCAATCCCGTGCAACTACTCACAAGGTGTAGCTCGGAGCAGCGTCAGCAGGTCGAGGTGGTCAGTCCGGCCGCGCTGGCCCCAGTGCCGGCGGGCCCCATCTGACCAGCGATGACGATCTTGCACTGTCCGATCGGCGCACTACGTTCCGACCATGTCCACGAAGCCGCGCACACCGCGCTCCACTCCCCCAGCGGAGGCAGCGGGTGGGACGGCTCCCACTTCCCGGTGTCCAACTCCCCCCTCGGACACAGCCTCACCCCGGTGTTCCTGCAGGCCAGGACCCCGGGGTGTTCTTCTGCGAGGACCTCGGAGGCCCTCGTGATACCCGCGTGATACTCCGCGCGCCGGATCAGCCCTCGAGCAGCGCGGCGAAGCTCAGGCGAGCCTCCGTGCACCGGGCACGCGCTGTCGTGGTGGCCGTGGACCGGGACGACGCCGCCGTCCTGATCACGCTCACCGCCCGTCGCCTCAACCCCGACGGACGGATCGCGACGAGCGTCCGCGAGATGGCCAACGCCGCGCTGCTCCGCCAGTCCGGGGCAGACACGGTGCTCACGACGTCGGCGACCTCGGGCCGGCTCCTCGGTCTGGCCCCCGGCAACCCCCGCGTGGTGGGTGTCATGGAGGACCTGCTGGAGCACGGCGTGGGATTGGACTTCCACGAACGTCCGGCGCGTGCCGGCGAGGTGGGGCTGGACCCCCGGCAGTTGCCGGACATCGGGAGAGGGAGCCACGAGGCGTCTCCAATGTGTACCGAGCAGCTGATCCCTCGTCCGCCTTACCCGCGGGTAAGGAAATGCTGCCACCTGGATGAGCAGAAGCGGGCCGGTTGGGACATGGTGCGGGGCCTGCCGCACAGAGCACGATTGTCATCAGTCAAGACCTGGTCCTGACACACAACAGTAAATGCACCACGGGTCTTGGCCGGCACAGCTCATCCACCACCATCGGCAGACCATTCCGGCCATGCCACGGACGATCAGGAGAATGTCATGGGCCTTTCCAAGCGACGTATCGCTCTGGCCACCGTCGCCAGCGCCCTGGGTCTCGGTGGCGTGTTGCTGCCGGGCGGGGGCGCGATGGCGGCCACCGCGCCCGCGGACAGCGTCACCGCAGCAAGCCACGGCACCACCGCGTCGGCGCTGGCGTCTCCCGGTACCACCGGGTCGGCGTCCTCCCTGCAGCCGTCCGACAGCTGCGGGTGGTGGGACTACGGGTACACCTACAACTGCTGGTGACTGACCCTCTAGGACAGGAACGGGACAGCGGCGCAGCGCTGGGCGGACGGGAGTGCGGTCCAGTTCCCACGCCGCCCAGCCGAAGGCATTGACCTACCTGTCCGCAGGACACCTGCATCGAGCAGGCGGTCGGGAGGGGGCGCCGCAGTGCCCCCTCCCGACCTGTCCCACGACCCGCAGTCGCTGCGAGCGGCGACTGGACCGGCCGTTGACCCGTGGCCCGGGACCGCCCGCAGACATCCGGTGACCCACCTGGCGCGGCTGTGTCCCTGCCACGAGGCCTCGGGCGCCCTGCCGGGCAGGTGTCCGCCGCAGGTCAAGGTCGCAGCGCGGCTGCGCCCGGACCTTGTTCTGTCGATGCCCCGCAGGGCATCCGCGACCGAAACGCGCACGTTCGTCCCCGGAGGACGTCGATGAAGATCACCTGCGTCGGTGGTGGTCCCGCCGGCTTGTACTTCGCCATCGCGGCCAAGCTGCGCGACCCCGGCCGCGAGATCACCGTCGTCGAGCGGGCTCCGCAGGGTGCTACGTACGGCTGGGGCGTCGGCTACTGGGACGACATGCTGGACCTTCTCCACCTCACCGACCCGGTGAGCGCGCGGGCGGTGCGTCAGGCCTCGACACTGTGGAGGGACCAGCAGATCCGGATCGGCAGCACCGCGGTCTACCTCAGCCGCTATGGCTTCGCCGTCCAGCGCGCGGCGTTCCTTGAGGTGCTCGCCGAACGGGCGGCGGACCTGGGCGTGCAGGTGTCGTACGACCATCCGATCGAGGACCTGGCCGAGATCGCCGACGCCGATCTGGTCGTCGCGGCCGACGGCGCGGGCAGCAGCGTCCGGCAGCTGTTCGAGGACCGCTTCGGCACGCACGTGCGCACCGGCGCGAATCCCTACATCTGGCTGGGGACGGACAAGGTCTTCGACAGCTTCGTCTTCGCTTTCGAGAAGACCCCCGCCGGCTGGATCTGGCTCTACGCCTATCCATCGAGCGACATCGTGAGCACCTGCGTCGTCGAGTGCTCAGAGGTGACTTGGCATGGCCTCGGCCTGGACCGGTGCGACGAGGGCGACGGCCTCCGGCTGCTGGAGAAGATCTTCGCCGGGCCGCTCGAGGGCCACTCGCTGATCAGCCGCGCTCGCGGGGACTTGGCCCGCTGGCTGCGGTTCAAGGAGATCAGCAACCGGACGTGGTGGCACCAGAACGTGGTGCTCATCGGCGATGCCGCCCACACCACGCACTACACCCTGGGATCGGGCACCAGGCTGGCGGTCATCGACGCCGCGGAGCTGGTCCGCAGCCTCGACGACTTCTCGGGAGACCTCACCGCGGCACTGCAGGACTTCGACGACCGGGCCCGGCCGAACCTGCAGCGGATCCAGGCCATGGCGCGCAGGAGCATGGACTGGTACGAGCACGCCGACGAACACCTCAACGGCTCGCATCCGATCGAGGCGGCCTCCGCCATGGTCGGCCGCTGCTCGTCCCGGCCTCCGCGGGACCATCCCCGGCTCCTGCAGTCGCCGGTACTGCGGCGCCTGCACGCCGGCACCACCACGGTGCACCGCTGGCACCGGGCGGCCCGCCGGGGAGAGATCCCGGGCCTGCCGGCGTGGCATCGCGGGCATCCGCCGGCCGGACGCGCCGCAGCCTCCCCGGGGACACCGGCCGGGCCTCGCACCAGGACCCTCCTGGCGGACGCCGGATAGCCCTGGCCGACGCCTTGTTGCCGAAAGGCGGTCGCCTGCCCGCTGCACCGACACCATCCCCACCGCGACGCTCCGCGTGCACGCCCTGTCAACGTGCGGCCGACTGCCGCCTGAGGTTGGCCGGATTGACGGCGCCCCGCTGGATGGCCTCCTTCGCCAGGGCGACCCGCCGCTCCTCCGGCGCGAGGATCCCGAACTTGTCATAGAGGTTCAGCAGGTGCTGCTTGACCGCAGCGTCCGTGATCACCAGCTCTGAGGCGATCCGCCGAGTGGACGCCGGCTGGGGGAACGCCTCGCCGCAGAACAGCGGTCGGCACAGTGCGTCGAGCACATCACGCTCGCGCCGAGTGAGTTCCGGGGCGGGTTCGGGGGCCGCGGTCACGCTCAGCGCATCCCCGGTGAGCTGCTCGCCTCGGAAGACCATGCGTGAGTGCCCGACTCGCACCTCGTCCGCCGAGTGCAGGGCGCGCTCGGTGTGGATCTGCTCGCCGTTGACGAACGTGCCGTTCCGGCTGCCCAGATCCCGTACCGACCAGCCTGCCCCGTAGTCCTCGAGGATCGCGTGCAGCCGGGACACCGTCCGGTCGTGGGTCAAGACGACCGTGTTCGAATCGGCCTTGCCGATGGTGATCCGCGGACCGGTCAACGCAACCAGTTCGGGGCCGGAAGGTCTCCAGATCTCCAGATAGGCCGGCATCACACGCTGCATCCCCCTCGGGTGACCTGGCCGACGGATGGGGGCGCCCTGCCCGCGTCCACGGTGGTGCCGTCGGACCTGCCGGTCAAGGGTCGATGAGCCGGCTGGGTTCCCACACTGCATCTCAGGAGTCCGGCGGACGGCCTGAGTGACCGTCACGGTCCTTGGCGGCCGGCAGCGCACACAACCGCCGTCGGAGGGCGGCCACGCGCGGCGTTCGCTCTCCCTGAGCCGGGTCTCCGCGATGCCCCTTCAACGGCGACGCGGCGCCTTACGGAAGGGAAAGCAAACTCTCACCTCGGGGAGAAGCAACTGCCCCTTCGACATGTATGCGAATGAATGGACGGGAGGAGGAGTTTGGTGGACGTCCCTGAGGAACTCGGGCGGAAGGCAAGAAGTCATCCGACCCATCGAGATCCTCTTCATCACCAATTGCAGGAGCAGTGCCATGGCCGAGCCTTGCTACCGCCACTCCCGGCGAGCCTGGATCGCGAATTGTGAGATCTGCACCGACTGGCACCTGTCCCGGCAGATGGCCCGCCGTGCCGGCACCCGCGTCGTGGAGACCGCGCCCGACACGCGACCGCGGCACCTGCAGGCCGCCTGACCCCACCACAGCCTCCCGACCACGATGCCTCGTCGACGTCCTGACCGCCCAGCCGTTCACGCGCTCGGGCTCGTGACTGACGGAAGACGCACGGCGGCGCTGCACCGGCTCCACGGCCGTGTCGTGCGATGAGGCTAGGCGACCTCATAGAGACTCAGCTCGTGGATCACCACGGTCCCACCCGCCTGGCGGCTGTAGACGTCGAGCCCGGGGTATGTCGGCGCCGGCGGCACCTGGTGGTCCTCGACGTCCACGGCGGCCTCTCCATCGACCCACAGCCCCAGCCGATCCTCGAGGACGACGACCGTGAGGCTCACCGTCCGGCCGGTGTCGAGCCCCGGCAGGTCGACCCGCGGAGCGAGGGGCACGTGGTGCTCGCCGTTCCACACGTTCAGCTGCGCGAACTCGGCAGCGGTGTCCATGCACATCTCGTACGCCAGGCGGCCCTGCACCGCCCACCGCAGACCCCAGCAGAACAACGCGTCGGACCCGGGGGTGACCGACAGGTCGATGTCCCCGACGAACGTGGTGACGCCCTCCGCCAGTTTCAGGTCCGTACCGACGGTGGTCCGAGGTGCCAGCGCGGCCAGCTCGAGCCGACCCGGCAGGTGCCGTACCACTCCGGCCGCGGGATCAGTGCCGCGTCCCACCAGGTCGACGAAGCTCGCCCCGTCCTCGTCGAGATCTGCCCGGTAGACCAGTTGCCCCCGGGCCACGTCCGCAGGCGCGGAGGTTCGTTCGGGCTCTGGGGTCCCCTCCGGAGGGTCTGACCCCCACGCGGCCGCGACGCCACCCGCGATGGCGACCACGGCCACCGCCGCGGCAACGAGGACCTGGATGCGCCGGCGAGTGGCACGACCTCGACCGTCCCCCTTCTCCAGTGCATCGGTGAGTGCCTCCACGAACGCGCCGGCGGAAGGATGGCGCTGTGTCGGGGCCTTGGCGAGTCCCCGCTCGAAGACGGCCTCCACGGACAGTGGCAACGAGGGGTTCCGGTCCCTGGCGCGCGGGATCTCGCCGTGCCCGTGCGCCAGGAACAGCGCCATGGGGGTGTCCTGGGTGTACGGCGGTGTGCCGGTGAGCACCTCGAAGGCCAGGCAGGCGAAGGCGTAGAGGTCGGCGCGGTGACCGACCGGCTGCCCGGTGGCCTGCTCCGGGGCCATGTACCTCGGGGTGCCCAGGTACTGGCTGCTGGCGGTGACGGACGTGTCGTCCAGCGCCTTGGCGAGCCCGAAGTCGGCGAGGACCGGACGATCCTGCTCGTCGACGAGGATGTTGGACGGCTTGAGATCCCGGTGGATGACACCGCGACTGTGGGCGTAATCCAACGCCTCCGCCAGGGGTGCCAGCAGCGCGAGCGCTCGCTGGGGCGGGTACGGCCCCTGGGCCAGGTGCTCCTTCAAGGTCGCGCCCGTGACCAGACGCATGGCGAGGTACAGGTGTCCGTCGCACTCCCCCGCGTCGTAGACCGTGGCGATACCGGGGTGCTCGAGACTCCGCAGCACCCGTGCCTCCCGGACGAACCGAGCCACGAACGCGTCCTGCAGCGCCAGGGCCGGTCGGAGCAGCTTCAGGGCCACCGGGCGACCGAGGCGGTGATGGGTCGCGCGGTAGACCTCTCCCATCCCGCCTCGGCCGATGAGCGCGTCCACCACGTAGGGCCCCACCTCGGTTCCGGGCGGGACCGAGGCGCTCGTCATCCCGAGGGTCCCGGATCTGGTCGACACCTCTCGGGGAACGAGTAACTCGCCTCCTCGATCTTCGTGCCTGCGACCGGGTACACCTCACCGAACACCAACCTGGGGCAGCCGACCGTCAACTTCCTCCCGTGCCTCGACGGTCGCCTTCGCAGGAGACGCTCACCTCGAACGCGCGTCTCGTCCGCGCTGTCGGCGTCCTGGCGGCACGAGGCTCGTCCCACCGCCTCGAGGACGGCGTACGCACCGGAGGCCGCCCGGTCGTGGACGAGCGCGACATCGGTTCTCGGTTCGAGGTCCCTGACCGGTCGGGCGCTCGAAATGGGGCGCTCGGCGCCATTCACCTGAGTCGACTCCGCATCGCGACGAGCCGCTCGCAGCAGGTCCCCGGGGGCCGCCTCTGCTCCCATCAGCCACCACCCTGCGAACCCGGGTCGCCGAGCCCCGCCTACGGGACAGCGCGAACGGTGGGTGGTCCACGGTAGAACGGCTGTCCCTGGTCCGGGAAGTCCGCACGACTCCCGCGCTGACCGGCGCCGGCGGACAACGACGCTCGAACAGGAAGTCACCCGACTGGATCCCGACCGACGAGAGCGTGACGCCGGGAAGACCGTTCGCCCGTCTCGAGCGGAGCCTCGACGACCGCGATACCACGGTCACACGCGGGACCGGTCGCTCCCCGGTCCTGGGTGACGTCGCTGGCTACGAGGCGACGTTCGCCTCGGCCTCCTCGACCTGCGACACCTCATCGGTCGGTCGGCGTTGCCTGAAGCCCTTGACCGGACACACATCCCGGCCGCAGCCGTGTGCGTGTGTAGCGAGTCGCCCCTCGGACACCAGCTGAAGGGAACCCGTGGGTCGCTCCGCCCACGAGCATCCCCCATCACCACGTGAGACGTTCCTCCGACAGCACGGTGCAGCGCGGGCCCACGTGGAGGAGTGTCGCGCCGAGACTTCCGACGCTGCACGCCACCGCTCAGGAGCCAGTGCGCCACCGCACGATCCGCCAGTGGTTCATCGAGCCCTCACGCCGGTAGTTGAGCTCGTGCACCGCGGCCAGTGCCAGAGCCAGCCCGCGCCCCGACTCTGCGAGGCCAACAGGCAGCTCCGCACTGTCCAGGTCCACGTCGACCTGCTTCCCGCCGTCGCGGAACTCGGCTTGGAGACGGCCGGGCTGCGCGAACACCTCCAGCTCGAAGCTGATGGGCTCGCCATCCGTGGCGTGTCGGATGATGTTGCCGGCGATCTCGGTGACGGCGATCTCGAACCGCGTGCGGTCCTCCGGCAGGACGTCGCCGTGCTCGAGCCACAGGCGCTCGAGCAGCGCGTGCACGCTCTCGAGGGACGCCGGCTCAGTCGACGCGGTGAGGCGGATGCCCCCCTCAACCGTCACGCAGGGCTCCCTCGACGCTGTCGTGCGGGCGGAGGACCCGGTCGAGGTTGGTGAGCTGGAGGACGGTGGCCACCTGGGGGCCCACACACGCGATCCGGAGGTCACCACCGGCCTGACGTGCCTGTTTCAGGCCGCCGATGATCGCCCCCAGGCCGGAGGAGTCGATGAACTCGCAGGCGCTGAGGTCGATGACGACCCGCACCCGCCGAGCCTCGACCGCCTCGGCGACCGCGGCGCGCAGCTGGGGCGCCGTCACCATCGTCAGCCGGCCCCGGGGCCTGAGCACGGCCGAGTTCCCGGCTCCCTGCACGTCCACCTCGATCACACTGCCTCCTCCTGTCGCACCGGCCCTCGATAGCGGCCCGCCTGGATGATCACGCTGAGCACGACGAGGTCGTAGAGCACCCACACCACGTTGATCCAGGTGCCCTGCGCCGTCGGCGCCAGCCCCAGCCACAGTCGGACCAGCCCGACGACCAGCGCGGCCACCAGGAGCACGATCGCCACGAGCTGCGCCCGGATCAGCCGCCATGGGAACCCCCCACTGCCCTGACGGGTCTTCGGTGTGACCACGAAGCCGAGGCTGCGTCCGAAGAGCACGTTGCCGACGGCCGTCGTGCACGCCCGGATCCACAGTGGGAAGAGCGCGAGGCTGTACTGCTGCCCGCGCCAGGTCCGGATGCCGTAGCCCACGACCAGGAACAGCAGCTGGGTCGCGAGCAGGTAGGGGACGAGCCGGACGGCGAAGTCGCCACCGAAACTCTGCACCGGCCGGATGCCGAAGAAGAGGTAGAGCACCGGGGCCGCGATGTACACGACGGCAGCGAAGCCGGAGAGGTAGCTCCACATGGTGGCGAAGTACATGAGCCGCTGCCCGAGGCTGAGCCCCCGCTGCACCAGCGGGTTCTCCTTGAGCATCACCTGGAGCGTCCCCTGCGACCAGCGCAGTCTCTGGTGCAGCATGGTGCCGAGGTCCTCCGGCGCCAGACCCCGGGCGAGCACCTCGTGGTGGTACACGGTCCGCCAGCCCAGCGCGTGCAACCGCATGGCGGTGGCCATGTCCTCGGTCACCGAGATGGTCGCCATCGGCATCACCGGCTGGGCCTCGTCGACGAGGTCCACGTCGACCGCGCGCACCAGCGCCCGGACCGACTCCAGGGCCCCGAGCGGCGACCACTCCCGGACGGCGAGCTGCTCGAGCGCCGCCACGTCGACGACCACGGCGTTGAGCTGCCCGTCGGTCTCGATCGGCAACGTCTCGATCGCCCGGAGATCCGCCCTGAGCGCCTCGAGGTCGGCGGCCACGACGTCCCGGCCGGCGGCGTCGACGCGCTGCTGGAACCGGTAGGTGACCTCGGAGACGGGCTGCCCGGCCTTGAGCTCCGACCGTGCGTCCCGGACGGCCGCGGCCACCTGTTCCAGGGCCGCGACGGCCGCGGGGTGGTGCCGCGCCTCCCGGCGCGCCCGCGCGATCATCGCGCCCGCGGCGCCGAGGGCCTCCCGCACGGCGACCTCCACGCCCCGCACGTAGCCCACGACCCCGAGCTGCATGAGGGCCTCCCGCCGCAGCACCGCGTTGGACCCGCAGAAGAACGCCGCGTTCCAGCCGTCCTTGCCCTGCTGGATGGGTCCGTAGAAGAGCGGGGCCTGGCTCCCCAGGGGGTCCGAGTCGTCCACGTTGACGAACCACTGCGGGGTCTGCACGAGCGCCACCCGAGGGTCCCGGAAGTAGCCGAGCGTGCGGTCCAGGATCGCCGGGTCGGGGACCTGGTCGGCGTCGAGGATGAGCAGGAACTCCCCCTCGGTGGCGAAGAGAGCGTTGTTGAGGTTGCCGGCCTTGGCGTGGCGCGGCCGGTCCACCCAGTCGGCGCTGCGGGTGATGTACCCGATGCCGGCTGCGGCGGCGGCAGCGCGCATCTCGGCTCGGTCCCCGTCGTCGAGCACCCAGGTCCGGTGCGGGTACCGGATGGCGACGGCCGCGCGAGCGGTGGCCATGACCATGTCGACGGGTTCGTTGTAGGTGGTGATGAACACGTCCACGGTCACGTCCGGCGGGGACAGCGGCTCGCCGCGCTCGCGGACCCGCCACATGGTGGCGCCGAACAGGAAGGCGTCGACGAGGCTGTAGGTCTCGGCGAGCACGAGCGGGACCGCGATCCACCAGTTGTCCCAGTTGACCGAGTACAGCCAGCGCCAGGCCACGTAGTTGACCCCGGACACGAGCGCCAGGACGACGAGGACCCGGATCAGGCCCCGCCGAGTGCGGGCGCGCACGCTGTCCGGAGGCCGGTGCCGGCTCATCGGTCCCTCCGGACGACGAGGACCGTCACGTCGTCGTCGAGCACCGGCCGGGTGCGCGCCAGGGCCATGAACCGCCGGACGACGTCCGCGGACGACGAGGACTCCCCGACGGCGCGGGCCACGTCCTCCAGTGCCCCCTGGGGCGACCCGCCGCACAGATCGAGCAGCCCGTCGCTGAACGCCACGACCGTGTCCCCCTCACCCAGGACGACCCGCTCCTCCCGCCAGTCCTGGTCGGGCAGGACGCCCAGTGGGAGACCTCCGCGCTGCGGACGCAGGACCGAACCGTCCGCGCGCACCAGGAGCATCAGGCCGTGGCCCGCGTCGGTGTAGCGGAGGACCCCCGCCCCGGGAGACAGCCGCGCATGACAGAGGGTGACCATGCTGGTCGTCCCGTCGAGGTCCTCGTACAGGGTCGCCGCCGCCTCCCGGACGGCGTCGCCCGGCTCCGCTCCCCGGCCGGCCAGCCGCATCGCGCCGCGGACGGTGGCCATGACCATCGCCGCCGCGAGGCCCTTCCCCATCACGTCCCCCAACGTGAAGGCGAGGTCCCCGTCCGGCGTGCGGTACCAGTCGATGAAGTCGCCGCCGACGCTTCGTGCGGGCATGCACGCCCCGGCCACGTCGTAGCCCTGGAGGTCCGGCCAGCGGGACGGCAGGAGGGACCGCTGGACGTCAGCGGCCTGCTGCAACTCCCTGGACCGGGTCATCTCCTCCTGGACCCAGCCGGCCAGCTCCTCGAGCAGGAGACGTTCCTCCTCGGTGAACCGGCGTGGACGGTCATCGACGAGACACAGGGCGCCCACCCGGTGACCTCCCGGCGCCTCGAGAGGGTGGCCGGCGTAGAAGCGGATGGTCGGCCCACCGAGCACCAGGGGGTTGGCGGCGAAGCGTTCGTCCCCGGCGGCGTCCTCCACCACCAGCGTCCTCTCCGTGCCCAGCGTGTGGTGGCAGAACGAGTCGGAACGGGGTATCGCGTCGAGGTGCCGGCCCTCCTGGGACTTCACGTGCTGCACGTCCCGGTCGACGAGGGTCACCGCGGCAGACGTGACCCCGAAGACCCGCCGGGCCAGCCGGGTGATCCGGTCGAACCGTTCCTCCGGCCCGGTGTGGAGGACCCCGAGGTCCTCCAGCGCCCGGACCCGGGCGTCCTCCACGGCCGGTCCGGGAGCAACCGGTACCGCACCCACGCCGATCGATCCCACTCCTGCCTCCCCGTGGACCCCGGCACGCCGAGTTCTGGCGACACGCCCACCGATGATGCGGTCTGGGCGGCCGCTCGGCTCGTTCGCCCGTTCACGGCAGGGGTGGTACCAACGTGCGGTGCACCCGACCCGGCTGTGGACGACCGTCGGCGTGCTGACACTCCTGCCGGTCCTCGTACTGGCCGGCTGTGGGCGGGCCGAACCGATGACGCTCGGTGTCGCGGCCGACGACGTGACGGCGCTGGACTCGTTCTCGGACATCGCCGGCACGCCCGTGGGGGTGTACCAGTGGTACCAGGCGTGGGCGGGGCGACCACCGCTCGACACCGCACGTGCCGCCGCCGTCGCGACGCGGGGTGCCCTGCCGCTGCTGACCTGGGAACCCTGGATCCCGGGAGCGGGGGTCGGACAGCCCGACTTCTCGCTGTCGAGCATCGTCGACGGCGCCCATGACGACTACGTCCGGGCCTTCGCCCGGCAGGTGCGCGCCTACGGCGGGCAGCTCGGGCTCCGCTTCCTGCACGAGGTGAACGCGCCGCACTACCCGTGGTCGGTCGGTGTCAACGGCAACGTCCCGCGCGATGCCGCGGCGGCCTGGCACCACGTGCGGCAGCTCTTCGACGAGCAGGAGGCGGACAACGTCGTCTGGGTGTGGACGGTCAACGTCCACGCGCCCGGCACGACGTCCTACGAACCCCTCTACCCGGGTGACCACGCGGTCGACTGGGTGGCCGTCGACGGCTACAACGGCGGGACGGCTCTGCCCTGGGGCGGCTGGCGCAGCCCGGAGGAGGTCTTCGGGGAGTCGCTGGCAGACCTCCGGCGGCTGTCGGACCGCCCTCTCGCCATCACCGAGACGGCATCGGCGGAGGAAGGCGGGGACAAGGCCGCCTGGACGGAGGCGCTGTTCGATCTCGCGGTCGCCGAGGGCGTCTCCGTCGTCATCTGGTTCCAGTACGACAAGGAGACCGACTGGCGCGCGAACAGCTCACCCGCCGCTGCGGACGCCCTTCGTCGGTCGGCCACCGTGCCCGGCCGCATCACGGCCTCGTGGCCGGCCGGCGACTCGTGAAGGTCGGTCTAGCCCTGCGAGTCGGGGCAGGTCGGCTCACCTCGGACTGGGGGTCGTGCGCAGGCTACCGGGGGCACTCAAGCGCCGGCACGCCAGAGCCCCGGCGGCGGGGAGGAGCAGCCTCCGGCGCTCACCCGGTGCGGTCCGCCGGCCCCGTCCGGCCGGCCGCCGCGAGCAGGCCGACGACCCGCTCGGGGGTCATCGGGAGCTCGTCGACCCACACCTCGAACGGGGACAGGGCGTCGTTGATCGCGCTGGCCATCGCCGTCGGCGCGATCAGCCGGCCCCCCTCGCCGGCGCCCTTGACGCCGTACTCGGTCCAGGGTGACGGGGTCTGCTCGTGCACCACGTGCATGGGCGGCGCCTCGTTCATCGACGGGATGAGGTACTCCCGGAAGGTCGGCGTGCCCAGGCGCCCGTCCGCGTCGTAGACGTACTCCTCCATCGTCGCCGCACCGATGCCCTGGACGATGCCGCCCATGACCTGACCCTCGACGAGCTTGGGGTTCATCACGGTGCCGCAGTCGTTGGCCGCGTAGTACTGCAGGACCTCCACGGAGCCCGTCTCGGGGTCGACCTCGACGATCGGGATGTGACAGCCGTGGCTGACCATCGGGTAGAAGATCCCCATGTCGCTCCGGTCGCTCGCCGGCGGCGTCGAGTGCGGGTGGTCGTAGGTGCAGCTCTCGACCAGGCCGCTGGACTCGCCCTCCGGGTTGTCGTGCTTGAACAGGTGGGCCCGCATCGCGACCGCCGCCATGCCGACCTCGCTGCCGGGCACGCCGCGGACCCGGAAGGTGCCGTCGATGCACTCGACGTCGTCCGGGTCGGACTCCATCATGTGCGCCGCGATCCGCGTCATCTTCTCCTTGATCCGCCGCGCGGCCGTGCGGGAGGCCCCGGACAGCATGATGGTCAGCCGGCTGCCGCCGGGGCCCGCCGACAACCTCCCGGAGGTGGAGTCGGCGTAGACGACCGTCACGTCGTCCGGCTGCACGCCGAACTCCTCGGCGACGACCTGGCCGACGACCGTCTCCGGGCTGTTGCCCCACAGCGGGCAGCCGACCTCGACCCGGATGCCGCCCGTGGCGTCGACGTCGAGCTTCACCGACTCCGGGGTGCTCGTCGCGCCGAGCGGGGGCTGGTCGTAGAGGAACCACCACTCGCTGGCGTTGTACCCACTGCGCTCCTGGCAGCTGGCCAGACCCACGCCGATGTAGCGGCCCTCCTCCTTCCGCAGCCGCTCCTTCTCGCGCATCCAGAAGTCGTAATCGGAGACCTCGAGCGCGCGCGTGAGCACCCGGTCGTAGTTGCCCGAGTCGTACTCGTTGCCGGTCGGGATCTTGTACGGGAAGTCCTCGGGCCGGATGAAGTTCTGCCGCCGGATCTGCACCCGGTCGATGCCCAGTTCGAGAGCGGCCGCGTCCACGAGCCGCTCGAGGACGAAGTTGCCCGGGTCCGCCCCTGCGCCGCGGAAGAAGCCCTGCTGGACCTTGTTGGTCAGCACGCAGGAGACCTCGTAGCCCAGGGCCGGGATCGTGTAGGGGCCGGTGGGCTGGGCCATGGCGTTGCCGTGCTGGCCGTGGGCGAACTGGAAGTACGCGCCGTAGTCGTCGACGATCGTCAGCCGCAGGCCGAGGAAGGTGCCGTCCTCGGCGACCGCCAGCTCGCCGTCGTAGATGCGGTCGCAGCCGACGTTGTCGTTGGCGGCCAGGCAGTCGATGCGGTCCTCGAGGAACTGGACCGGTCGTCCGGTCGCCTTGCTGAGGCTCCCGGCGATGGAGATGACCTTGGTCAGCAGGTGCTTGCTGCCGAAGCTGCCACCGACGGTGCACGGGATGAGCCGGAGCCGGCTGGTCGGCACCCCGAGCATGCCGGCGAACGCCCACGGCAGGAAGTTGTGGAAGTTGGTGTTGGACCACACCGTCATCTCGCCGGTGTAGGGCTCGAAGGAGCACACGGCACCGGCGGTCTCGATCGGCTGGGCGCCCATGCGGTGCCACCGCGCGCGCCGGCGGATCACCCGGTGCGCGCCGGCGAAGGCACCGTCCACGTCGCCGAAGTCGATCGCCCGGTGGAAGACGACGTTGCTGTCGAGCGTGTCGTGCACCCGGGGGGCCCCGGGGGCCATGGCGGCCACGGGATCCACGACGGGATCGAGCGGCTCGTACCGGACGTCGATCAGCGCGAGGGCGTCCTCGGCGATGTAGCGGCTCTCGGCCGCGACGGCCGCGACGGCCTCGCCCGGGAAGCGCACCTTCTCCACGGCGATCGCGTGCTGGGGGACCGGCTCGGCGCAGAACGCCGTCATCGGGCCGACGTGCTGCTGGGCCTCCTCGCCGGTCAGCACGGCGAACACGCCGGGGAGGGCGCGGGCGCGGGAGGTGTCGATGGAGACGATCCGCGCGTGGGCGTGCGGGCTGCGCAGCACCGCGGCGTGCAGCATCCCGGGGACGACGACGTCGGCGACGTACGTCGCGCGCCCGGTGAGCAGCTTCCGGTCCTCCTTGCGGGGAACGCTGCGCCCGACCCACCGGTGGTTCCCGTCGCCGGTGGCGGGGTCGGTGACGTCCTCGGTGGCGGTCATGCCCGGACCTCCTGCTGCGGCACCGCGTACGTGCGGGCCTGGCTGATGAGCTCTCCGGCGCGGCACACCGACTCGACGATGTTCTGGTAGCCGGTGCAGCGGCACAGGTTGCCCGACATCGCGAGGCGCACGTCCTCGGGCCCGGGCGTCGGGTTGCCGGCGAGCAGTTCGGTGGCGGCCATGAGCATCCCGGGTGTGCAGAAGCCGCACTGCAGCCCGTGGCGCTCGTTGAACGCCTGCTGGAGGGGGTGCAGCGTGCCGTCGGCCCGCGCGAGTGATTCGACGGTCTGCACGCTGCGGCCGTTCGCCTGCACGGCGAAGAACAGGCAGGCCCGGGTGCTCTGCCCGTCGACCAGGACCGTGCACGAGCCGCAGACGCCCTGCTCGCACCCGACGTGGGTGCCCTTCAGCCCCAGCGTGTCGCGGAGGAAGTCGGTCAGCAGGGTGCGCGGCTCCACCAGGGCCTCGTGCTCGGCCCCGTTGACCGTGAGCGTGAGGTGGACCTTCTCAGGCATCCGTCTGTCCTCCGTCGGCTCGGGCGATGGCTCGGGTCAGGGCGCGTTTCGTGAGCGTGACCGCGAGGTGCCTGCGGAACGCGGCCGAACCGTGGCAGTCGCTCACCGGGGAGAGGTCGGCGGCGGCGAGGTCCGCGGCCTCCGCGATGGCGTCCGCCGAGGGCTGGGCGTCGCTCAGCGCGGCCTCGGCCCGGCGGGCGCGGACCGGCCGCCCGGCGACCGAGCCCAGCGCGATGCGGACGTCGGACAGGTGGCCGGACGGGTCGAGCGCCACCGTGACGGCGACGCCGCACACGGGCAGCTCGCCGTGGCGGCGGGACAGCTCGAGGAAGGCCGATCCGGTGCGGGTCCCGGCCGACACCGGGACGCGGACCTCGACGGCGAACTCGTCCGGTTCCAGGCTGGTCTCGTGAGCGGCGACGAAGAAGTCCTCCGCCGCGATGACGCGCTCACCGCGGGCGCTCCGGGCGACGACCTCCCCGTCGAGCGCCAGCAGCGCCGTGGGCAGCTCCGCGGCCGGGTCGGCGAAGCACACACTCCCCACCACGGTGCCGCGCGAGCGCACGGAGGGGTGGGCCACCAGCGCTCCGGCCTCGGCGAGGAGGGGCACTGCGGCGCGGACCGTGTCCGACAGCTCCGAGGTCCGCTGCCGCGTCAGGGCGCCGATCACGACGGTGCCGTCGCGGCGGTCGATGCGGTCCAGCTCCTCGACCCCGTTGATGTCGACGAGCAGCGAGGGCTCGGCGAGCCGGGTGTTCATCAGGCGGACGAGGCTCTGGCCGCCGGCGAGGACCCGGGCATCCGCCCCGTGCTCCGCGAACTGCTCGACCACCTCGTCCGTCGTCCTCGCGGCGAGGTAGCGGAACGGTGCAGGTTTCATCGCTGTCTCCGAGAGGTGCGGGCGGACGGCGTCCCGGCCGGGTGCCAGCGCGCCGGACGTCGTCCGCCGCCACCCGTCTCGTGGCGACGGCGGGCGCGACGGCTGTCGGCTCCGGATACGACGCGGCCCACCTGCGGCCCGCGTCGTGAGAGTGACCTGGATCACGTGCGGGCCACGACCCTCCACGAGCGGCCATCCGCTGTCAACGGGCTCGGACGTCCCCACTCGAGGTGTCGACGGAGCCGGTGCTGGTGGACCGGACAGGCCTCCGCGGCGACGAGCGCCGGGCTGCCCAGCCGCCGTGGTGTGCGTGCCGGTGCTCCGCCTGGACGTCCGTGCCGAAGCCGGCCTCAGGGTCCCGCCAGACCGGGTGCGCCTGGTTGGCGTCGCGGGCGGTGTCGAGCCGGCCGCCACCGCCCGAACGGCAGCCCGCCGTGGTTCGTGGGCGCGTGGTCCCAGCGCACGCTCGTCTCGCCCGTCACCGGTCACGGGTGTGCGCCGATCGCGGACTGCCCACCCGTCGGGCGCGACAGAATGACGGCATGACCACCAGGCCGACGTCCCCGCGCGCAGCTTCGGTGCTGATCTCCGGAGCGGCAACCGTGCTCTACTACGCCTCGCCGGACTTCGTCTCCTCCCGCACGGCTCGCGGCTTGACGAAGGCAGGGCTGGTAGCAGTCTCGCTCGCCGTGGCGGTGCCCGACATCCGGGCGGCATGGGCGGCCGCGAAGGAGCCGCAGCAGCTCGACGGGGAGGCCGTCCCCCCGGTCACGTTCGGCTCGCTGCCCCCCGGGGGGCGAGGCCGTCGCCGTCGGAGCCGGGGCCGCCGCGCTGGCCCTCGCAGTCCGCGGGGTGATCGCCGCCGAGCGGTGGGCCTTCCGCCGCGGACAGGCTCGGGCAGCCTCCGGCAAGCGGCTGCCGCACACGGGTCCCGCGCTGCTGTACGGGGCGCTGACGAGCGCCCTCTGGCTCCTCCCGGCGCCGCCGGACACGCACTGACGCACGGGTGCAGGACGATCCGACGGCACGAGCCCTCACCAGGGCCGGGTCCCCTCGGCCCGGGCGCCGAGCAGGTCAGTGACCTGATGGGCGCTCTCGGCTCCCGCGACGCCACCGCAGCGCCCTGGGTGCGCACTGGCTCCTGCGTCGATGCACGTCCTGCACCGACTGAGCCGCCGAGGTGGTGGTGATCCACGCGTCGATCGTCTCCCACCAGTGATAGAGCCAGTCGGTCAGTCGCGTCTCGTCCCGCGGCACCTCGGCGGCCGGGACGAACCACCAGCGCAGGTGCAGGGTCTTGTCCATGGGCAGGCTCCGCCACAGGTCGCGCACCGAGCTCAGGTGTTCCAGCCCGGTGTGCGCGACGAACACGACATCGGCGTGCGGGGCGGCGTGCAGCGCCGCGACGACCCCGCCCGGACGCGGCGGCAGCAGGTTCGTCATCGCCTCGGCCCGGCTCACCGCGGCCAGCAGCCCCCGGTCGCGCAGTCGCTGGATGGCCCGGATCCGGCGCTGCTTGGTGAAGTTCGCCCCCTCGGGGAAGATCAGCAGCGCGTCCTCCTCACCCAGGTCGCGGGCCAGATCGGCGATGGCCTCCTCGGAGCTGGAACCCGCCGGCGGATCGGCCGGGACGAAGTGGTTGGGCAGCCGGTTGAGGTAGACGTCGATCAGCGGGTCCAGCTGCAGCAGGTCCTTGAGCACGATGCGCGGCTGGCGCAGGTGATCGCGGTTCATCAGCGTGTGCACGAGCAGGAACGAGTCGCCCGGTCCGGCGTGCCGGGAGAGCACGACCATGGCGTTGGTCGAGCCGGGCACCCCGTCGTCCAGCGGCGACCAGGACGTGCCGTCGGTGACCAGCCGCAGCGCGAACAGCCGCTGCGCCACCCGCATCAGGACGCCGAGCAGCAGGCGCAGCACGGTGTAGTGCGCCGCCCGGGCCCGCGGTGTGTGCAACCGGCGGCCGAAGCCGCTCAGCACCCACAGGACCGCGGCGACCGCGAGCCCGGCCACCTCCAGCGCGAGGTAGACCAGCGCGAAGGCCAGCAGCCGCAGCGCGCGCAGCCGTCCGGGCAGGAAGATCGAAGTGACCACCGCCACGACCACGAGCGCGGGCAGCAGGACGACCGCGGCCACCAGCGCGGCCACGAGGAGCGGCCCGGCGACCCGGCGGACGCGGCGTGGCGGCAGCAACTCAGGCTCCCCCGTCCCGCGACGCGCCGATCCGGTCCAGGTGGGCACGGGCTGCGCGGTACGCCTGGTCGATCCGGGCCTGCACCCCGGAGAAGTCGCGGTAGCGCAGGTTGGCGGCCCCGGGCGGAGCCGGGTCACCCGAGGGCAGCACGTGCACCGTGACGCCGGGCGGCAGGGCGGCCAGGTCGGCGGCGAACCGGTGCCGCCGCGCGATCTCGAAGGCGACCTGCGCGACCTCCCACGGCCCGGTCGGTGGGCGGAGCGGTCGGTCGATCCGCCCGACGTGCAGCACGTAGATCGTGTCGGCACCGAGCGCGACCGCCCGGCCGACCGGGATGCTGTGCACCAGCCCGCCGTCGAGGTAGTGCTCGCCGTCGAGCTCCACGGGCGGCAGCAAGCCGGGCACCGCGCACGAGGCGAGCACCGCCTCGACCAGCGCTCCCTCGGTGAACCAGTGCTCGGCGGCCCGCTCGATGCTCGCCGCGACGCACTGGAACGGCACGCGCAGCTCGGCGAAGGTGCGCACCGGGAGATGCTCGGTGAGCAGGTCCCGCAGCGGCTCCCGCGGGTGCAGGTGCGTGCGGGTCCGCACCAACGTGCGCGCCCGGCCCAGCACTGACCCGGCGAAGATCCGCTGGGAGGCCAGCTCCTGCCACACGCCTCGCAAGCGGTCCACGGTGCCCGGCGCGGGGTCGGCGGCGACGAGCGCGCCGTTGATCGCTCCCACCGACGTGCCCACGACCAGGTCGGGCCGGACGCCGTGCTCGACCAGAGCCTGCAGCATCCCGACCTCGGCCGCGCCGAGCACTCCCCCACCACCGAGGACGAAGGCCGTGCCGCCCGTGCCGGCCGGCGTCCCTGGCGATGCCATGGCCTGCATCGTGTCATCCGCGAGGCTCCAGGCCCTCCCGTGCGAGGGTCCGCACCCTTCCCCACACCTCCTGGGATCGCATCGCCGGAGCAGGCATCGCACGGGCCGCGCGGTCCCGCCTCGCCGGTGAGCCACCTGTTCATCGCCGCCGGAGTAGCCGCTGCCTGCGTTGTGCCCGGCGAACCACGCAGCGTGACGGCTCCCGAACCGCAAAGCGACGCCGTCGAGGTCCGTGTCTGCGTCTCCTGTGCGTCTGCTGGACGGTCCTGTATGCCCGACTGAGGCACCAGGCACGTGCGCTCCGGGATCCCGCGGAACGCCTGGGAGGAACCATGCGTGTGGCCCTCGACCCCTGTCCCTGGAGCAGAAGTGCCACGGTGACCGCTGCCATGGCCGGAGTGCTGCTGGTCCTCTCCGGCGCCGTGGCGGTCCCGTCGTCCGGCGCCGACCCGGTGCCCGGGACGACAGGTCCCGCCGTCGTCGCACCGTCGCTGGGCGGCCTCGACCTCGACGCCGCCACCATCCCCGAGATCCAGTCCCGGATCGACGCCGGGGACTTCACCGCGGTCGAGCTCACCCAGGCCTACCTGGCCCGGATCGCCGAGCTCGACGACGTGCTCGGCTCGGTGCTCTTCGTGAACCCGAACGCCGTGGCCGAGGCCGCTGCCAGTGACCAGGTCCGCCGGGAGAGCGGCGCGCGCAGCCCCCTCGAAGGGATCCCCGTGCTGCTGAAGGACAACGTGGACACCGCGGACATGCCGACCACGGCCGGCTCCCGCGCCCTGCTCGGGAGCCGGCCCGACGACGCGACGATCACCCGTGAGCTCCGCGAGGCCGGCGCGGTCCTCCTGGGCAAGGCGAACCTGTCGGAATGGGCGAACTTCCGCGGGGACGATGCCACCAGCGGTTGGAGCGCTGTGGGCGGGCAGACGAACAGCCCCCACGTCCTCGACCGCAACCCCAACGGTTCCTCCTCCGGCTCGGCCGTGGCCGTCGCCGCCTCCCTCACCCAGGTGGCCATCGGGACCGAAACCGATGGATCCATCGTCAGCCCGGCCGGCGCCACCGGCGTCGTCGGCCTCAAACCCACCCTCGGGTTGGTCAGCCGCACCGGAGTCGTCCCCATCTCCGCCGAGCAGGACACTGCTGGACCCATCGCCCGGCACGTCGTCGATGCGGCGCTGCTCGTGCAGGTCATCTCCGGGCCGGACCCCGCTGATCCAGCAACCCTGGCGGCTCCTGGGCGAGAACTCAGCGGTGCGGAGCCGGAGGTCGACGCGCTGGAAGGCGCGCGGATCGGCGTGCTGACGCTGACGCCCGAGGAGTCCGTGGCCGTCGACGACGCCACCGAGGCGGTCTTCGGGACCGCGATCAAGTCGATCGAGGCCGCGGGGGCCACGCCGATCCCGGTGCGGCTGGCAAGCCAGGCCGAGATCGACGAGGGCGAGTTCCCGGCGCTGTTGGCCGAGTTCCACCGCGACATCAACGCCTATCTCGCGGCCACCCCCGGCGATCACCCGGCCGATCTCGCCGGCCTCATCGCCTTCAACCGGCAGGACTCGCTCGAACTGGTCCCCTTCGACCAGGAGACCTTCGAGCAGGCGCAGGCGGCGGCCGTCCCGGCTGATGACCCGACAGTGCGCGAGCTGCGCGACACCATCCGCACGTCAGCCCGGGCTTCCATCGACGACGCTCTGGCCCAGGGGCCCGGGCCCGAGGACGACCTCGAGGCGATCGTGGCCCTGACGAACACGCCCGGCTGGGTCACCAGGTACGAGCACATCGACGGCATCGGTGACGCGTTCGGCTACGAGTCCTCCACCCCCGCGGCGGTTGCCGGCTACCCCAGCGTCACCGTCCCGGCCGGCTTCGCCGGCCCACAGGAGGCGCTGCCGATCGGGATCTCCTTCATCGGCAGCCGATGGGAGGACGCCGCCGTGCTGGACCTGGCCCTCGACTTCGAGTCCGAGGTCGGGGCACGCCGGGCTCCGGAGTTCCTCCCCACCGTCGGAGACTGAGATCCCGGACGGACGCGGGATGCGCCATCGTCCGGAGCAGGACCCGGCCCCGGGCGCGTCGTCCGCGGGAGGCGTGCGGTGCACGGGTGATCCCACTCGTCCGGCCATCCGCTCGCGGGAGCTCCTGCCGTGCATCCGGCGGCGCCGGTCTCCCGGAAGGACGCTGCGTGCGAAGTTCTCGCCCCAGCAACGTCGGGTCGTCCAGCCGCTGCTCGACGCCGGCCTCGGTGGGAAGCAGATCGGGACCCTGGTGTCTTGGCTCGCCGTCGACACCGTCGTCGCGGACGGGTACCGCGCCGTGACCGGCGTCGGCTCCCCGGTCCCGGGTACGGCGGTGGACGTCCGGTCGGCACGGCTCCGATCGATCGACCGGATGGTCGTGTCCACCGAGGACGCCGGCGACCTCACCCCGAGCCCGTGACCGGAGGGGACGTGGAACGACACGAGGTGCTCGTCGTCGGAGGCGGCAACGCCGGCATCTCCCTGGCGGCACGACTGGTCCGCGACGGCACCCCGGGCGTCACCGTGGTGGCCCCCCAGCCGGTGCACCGCTACAAGCCCCTGCTCAACTACGTCGGCGGTGGGCAGGCGACGATGGCGGACCTGGAACGGCCGATGGCCGACGTCGTCCCCGGCGGGTGCGCGTGGATCCGCGACGCCGTCGAGGGGGTCGACCCGGTAGCCCGGACCGTGCGCACGCGGGCGGGGCGCACCCTGCGGTACTCGACGCTCGTCCTGTGCCCCGGCCTGGTGGAGGACTGGGAGGCCACTCCGGGGCTGCAGGGGGCGTACCACGACGGGTGGGCCGCCTCCACCTACGTCCCGGGCAGCGCGCCGCAGGTCTGGCCGAGGCTGGCGCCGCTGCGCGCCGGCTCCGCGCTCTTCACCGTGCCGCCGGAGCCGGCGTCCTGCGGTCCGACCGCGCTCAAGCCGCTCTTCCTGGCCTGCGACCACTGGCGGCGCACCGGTGTCCTGCCCGACCTCGAGGTCCGGCTCGTCCTCCCCGAGCGGTCCGCCGTGGGCGTCCCTGAGGCCGACGAGGTCGTGGACCGGGCTCTGGCCACCTACGGCGTCGAGGTGCTGCGCGAGGCCCGCATCGAGCGCGTGGACCCGGATGCCCACGCCGTCACGGTCGCGACCCCCACCGGACGGCGGGTGATCGACGACGTCGACGTCGCCCACGCCGTCCCCCACTACCGAGCGCCACGCTGGATCGCCGACAGCGGCCTCGCGGCCGACCCGGCACCCGGCCTGGCCGCCGTCGACCCGTACACCCTGCGGCACCGCTCGCACGCGTCGATCTGGGGGCTCGGCGATGCCGCCGCCGTGGCGACGCGCCCCTCCGGCGGAGCGCTGCGCCGCCAGATCGCGGTCCTGGCCCACAACCTGGCGGCCGACCGGAACGGGGAACCGATGCAGCGGTACGACGGGTACACGGTCGCCCCGATCACGGTGGGCCGCCGGGCGCTGGTGCTCGCCGAGTTCACCCGCGACGGCCGGCCGGCCCCGTCCGTGCCCTTCGTCGACCCGATCAAGCCCCGGCGGGTGACGTGGTGGTTCGACCGCTACGCGCTCCCGCAGGTCTACTGGCGCCGCATCCTCCGCGGGCGGGTGTGACCGCGGACCACCCCGTCGGCGAGCGCTGCCCGCCTCCTCAGCGACGTGCCGTCCCCGTGGACATCTCGGTGTCCACATCTCGTGGGCACCGACCGACGGGCTCGTCGGCTCCCGCGAAGCCGTGTGCGTGGGTGTCGAATCACCCTCGGACGCATCCCCGCCGCCCGGATGCCTCCAGCCCGCGCATCCAGGCGTCCACCATCGAGCCTCGACCCACTCCCCCACCTCGGACCTGCGGATCTCCGCGCGCAGGACCGTGTCGGCGGAGTCGCCTGGCCGTGGCGGACCCACCCCCTGCACGACGGGTCAGCGAGAGGACGGATCGCAACGATGCACTTCTGCCACCTCGGGCTGCCGGTGCGCGACCGCGACCGCAGCTTGCACTTCTACGCGACCTACTTCGCGTTCGACCAGGCCTCGGCCAGGTCCTACTCGGACGGCACGACCATCGTGCGCGATCCGGACGGGTTCGACCTGGCTCTCCACCCCGTCGCGGCCCCCTCCGCGGCACCCCGCTTCTTCCACTTCGGCTTCCGGATGGCCGACGGAGAGGCGGTCCGGGAGCTGCGCCGCCGGATGGAGTCGAACGGGGTCCCGGTGGTCGAGGAGGACGACGAACCGGACCTGGTCTCCTTCAAGTGCCTGGACCCCGACGGCTGGCGGGTGGAGGTCTACTGGGAACGGTCCTGACCCGCCCGGCAGCGAGGCGGCTCCCCGGCACCCGTGACCGAGGCCCCGCGGTCGTCGACCGCGGGGCCTCGGTCCTGTGCCTGCGTGTCCGCCGGCAGCGGCCGGAGGCGTGGCCCCCTGGACGGCTACGGCTTGATCTCGTAGACGAGGTTGAAGGGGGTCTGCGCGGCCCGGCGGAGGTGGGTGAAGCCCGCCTCGGCCACGACCTCCCGGACCGCGGCCTCACCGGCCTGCGCACCAAGCGCGTGCCCACCCGACTGCGACAGCCCGTTCGGCACGCAGAGGAACGTCGAGCCGGCGTAGTAGAGCCGGCCCACCGGGTTGAGGTTGTCCTCGACCCGGTCGGAGGCGAAGGGCTCGACGAGCAGCCACGTGCCGTCGGGCGCGAGCGCCTCGTGGATCCGCCGGGCGGCCCCCACCGGGTCGCCCATGTCGTGCAGGGCGTCGAACATCGTCACCAGGTCGTAGTCCGTGCCGCCGAAGGTCTGCGCGGTCGCCACCTCGAAGGTGACCCGGTCGCCGACCCCGGCCTCGGCAGCGTTCTTGCGCGCCAGCTCGATCGACTGGGCGTGGTAGTCCGAGCCGACGACGCTGGTACGCGGAAAGGCCTGGGCCATCAGCACCGACGTCGAGCCCAGCCCACAGCCCAGGTCGGCGACCCGCGCCCCGGCGGTCAGCTTCGCCTCCACCCCCTCCAGCGCCGGGATCCACTCCGGCACCAGGGCGGCGACATAGCCGGGGCGGAAGAACGCGTCGACCCCCACGAAGACGTCGTCGTCGTGTCGATGCCAGCCGAAGCCCTCACCGGTGCGGAAGGCCTCGGTGATCTGCCGCTCGGCCCGCAGGTACCCGAGCACGGTGAGGAACGCGGCCGGGAGGTTCGGCCCGTTCGGGTCGGCCAGGCAGAACGCCTGCTCCTCGGTGAGCGAGAACTCCCCCGTCGCAGCGTCGTAGCTCACGTAGCCCCCGGCGGCCTGACCGCGCAGCCACTCGGCGAGGTACCTGCGGGCGTACCCGGTGCGCTCGGCGAACTGCTCGTCGGTCGCCGGCCCCTCGGCCAGGGCGCGATAGAGGCCGAGCCGGTGGCCGATCACCACCAGTCCGGCCGCGCCGGTGGCCCCGGCATCCGTGACGAACTGCCCCAGGAACGCCTCCACCTTGCTCTGGTCCATCTCTGCTCTCCTCCGCTGTCCTCCCGGCTCCTGCCGGTCACGACGGACTGTCGACGGGGCCGCTGTCACGGCGCTGGCGCGCCCGAGCAGCGCGCTGGCAGGGCAGCGGGGCTTCCCGTCCCGGCACGGACGCGAGCACGCTGGCCGCGGGAGGTGGCGATGGCGGTCGGACAGGTGCCGGTGCGGGTGGAGGTGCTCGGCCCCCTGCGGCTGCTCGTCGACGGCGCGGCGGTCGACGTCCGGGGCCCCAAGCGGCGGGCGGTGCTCGCCCTCCTGGCGCTGGCCGAGGGGCGGACCGTGCCGGTGGACTCGCTGGTCGGCGCGCTGTGGCCGGCGGAGGTCCCGGAGTCGGGCCGCCAGGCCCTGCACAGCCACGTGTCCCGGCTGCGCGGACACCTCGGCCCGGCCGCGGCCCGGCTGGAGACCGTCCCGGACGGCTACCGCCTCCTGCTCGGGGACGGCGGTCTGGACGTGGCGCGGGCGCGGACGCTGCTGGCGGCGGCGCGGACCCGCCTGCCGCAGGACCCGGCCGGTGCTCTCGGGCTGCTGCGCGAGGCCCGGTCGCTCTGGCGGGGGCCGGTGCTGGCCGACCTCGCCGACGTCGCGCCGATCGCGACCGCGGCCGAGGGGTGCGTCCGCCTGCACCGTGAGGTGACCGACGCGTTGATCGGCGCCGCGATCGCCGCGGGAGAGGCGGACCAGGTCCTCGGCCTGGCCGCGGCGTCCCTGGCTGACGACCCGCTGCGCGAGCCCGCGGTCCTGCAGCTGATGGGCGCGCTGGCGGCCACCGGGCAGGCACCCGAGGCGCTGCGCACGGCGCGCGAGTACCGGCACCGGCTGGCCGAGGAGACCGGCCTCGACCCGTCCCCCGAGCTGGGCCGGCTCGAACGGGACATCGCCGGGGGCGTCGCCGGCCCGGCCCCTCGTCCCGGGCGCGGCTCCCGGGGAACCACGCGGCCCACCACCCGGTTGATCGGCCGGGAAGCGGAGGTCGTGGCGCTGCACCGGCAGCTGGAGCGCGAGCGTCTGGTCACGCTCGCCGGACCCGGGGGGATCGGCAAGACCCGGGTCGCCCTGGAGGTCGCGCAGCGCGCCGAGACGGCGGCGGTGCTGCTGCTGGCCCCGGTCACCGACCCCACCGCGGTCCCGCACGCGCTCGCGGCGGCCCTCGACCTGGAGGCGGTCCAGGGCGACGTCCTCGCGGCCTGCCTCG
This sequence comes from Geodermatophilus sp. SYSU D00965, assembly GCF_054050075.1. Classification (NCBI taxonomy): domain Bacteria; kingdom Bacillati; phylum Actinomycetota; class Actinomycetes; order Geodermatophilales; family Geodermatophilaceae; genus Geodermatophilus; species Geodermatophilus sp. SYSU D00965. The sequence continues at coordinate 61,629 of NZ_JBJGYQ010000018.1, forward strand.
CCGTCCTGGGCGACCGCCCGGGCCTGCTGGTGGTCGACAACTGCGAGCACCTGCTCGACGCGGCCCGGGAACTGGTGGACGCCGTCCTCTCCGCCTGCCCGCGGCTGACCGTCCTCGCCACGAGCCGCGAACCGCTCGGCGTGGCCGCCGAGTGCGTCGTCCGGCTGCCTCCCCTGCCGCTGCCGGCCGGCGAGCGGGACCTCGCCCGGGTCCCCTCCGTGGCGGTCTTCCTCGACCGGGCCGGCCGGGTCCGCCCCGGGTGCGCGCCGAACGCCGGGGAGCTGCGCACGATCGCCGACATCGTGCACCGGCTCGACGGGATGCCGCTGGCCATCGAGCTCGCCGCCGGGCGGCTGTCGACCTTCTCCCTGACCGACCTGCGCAGCCGGTTGGCCCGCTCGCTGGACCTGCTGGGCGGCGGCCGGCCCAGCGGGGACGCCCGGCACCGGACGCTGCGGGCGACGGTCGAGTGGTCCTACCGGCTGCTCGCCGACGACGAGCAACGCCTCTTCCGGCACCTGTCGGTCTTCGTCGACGGCGTCGACCTGGAGGACGCCGAGCGGCTCGCCGCCGACCTGGGCCTGGCCGGCGACCCCGGGAGCGTCCTCGCCCGCCTGGTCGACGCCTCGATGGTCGAGGCCGACCTCGGACACGGCACCCGGTACCGCATGCTGGAGACGCTGCGGGCCTACGGGCTCGACCGGCTGGCCGCGGCCGGCGAGCAGGCGGCTGCCACCGAGCGCATGCTGCGCTGGGCGGTGGAGGTGACCGCGGAGATCGCCGCCGTCCTGACCACCGAGCGGGAGCCGGAGGCGGACGCGAAGCTCCGCCGGGAGCGCGCCAACCTCCGGGCCGCCTGGCGGTCGGCCCGGAGCCGGGGAGCCCTCGACGAGGCCGCCGCGATGGTCACGGCGCTCTACGACGCGATGACCTACCGCGACCTCGTCGAGATCCGCACCTGGGCCGAGGAGCTGGCCGCCGACCCCGCCCTGGCCGGCCACCCGCACGAGGCGCGGGTGCTCGGCACCGCCGCCGAGGCCGCCTACCACCGCGGCGACCTCGACCGGTCCGAGCAGCTCGCGCGCGCCGGGCTCGCCCGCGCGACCGACACGGCCGGGACCTGGCTGTGCCTGTCGCCGCTGTCGGTGGTCGCGCTGGCCCGCGGCGCGTACGCCGAGTGCGTGGAGCACTCCCTGGCCGCAGCCGCGGTGGCTCCCGGGGCCCGCGAGAACCTCGGGATCGCCGCGCTGGCACTGGCCTACTCGGGCGACCCGGACCGGGCGCGGGCGCTCGACGAGCGAGGATCCGCCGGCGCGGTCTCACCCTCGATGCGCGCCTGGCACGCCTACGTCACGGGGGAGATCGAGACCGCCGTCGGCCGCCGGGACCTCGCCGAGCCGCACTACGTCCGGGCCGTCGAGCTGGCCCGGACGGCGGGGGCGACGTTCCTCGTCGGCGTCGCGTCGGTGGGGCTGCTCGCGGCGCGCGCCGACGCCGGCCGGGTGCGTGAGGCGTTCCTCGGCTACCGGGAGGTCGTGGACTACTTCGCGCGGACCGGCAACTGGACCCACGAGTGGACGACGCTGCGCAACCTCGCCGACCTCCTCCGACGACTCGGCGACGAGCAGACCGCCGACGTGCTCGACGCCGCCGCCGACCGGGCCCCGGACGCCCCCGCCCGGGGTTCCCCGCCGAGGCCGTCCCCCGAGGAGGTCCCCGGCCGGGCCGCCGTCCTCGACCTGGCCCGGCGGGCCATCGAGCGCCACCTCAACCGCGCGTGACCACCGCGGCCGGCCGCTCGACCACGGGCGCCGACCGCCCACCCGCCACGAACGACTCGTCCGCGACCCACGCGGTGTAGCGGTCGATGCCCATGGCGGCGATGAGCCCGGCGGTCTGGGTCGTCTGGGCGCTCAGCGCGCGGACCTTCCGCGCGAGCACGTCCGGGGGCAGCTCCAGCTCGACCGCCAGGCACTCGGGAGGCGTGGTGACCGGGTAGCCGGGGAGGTACACGCCGAGGCTGTCGTCCAGGTCCTTCCACCGGGGCACCCGCCACTCGGGGACCGCGGAGTACAGCAGCCGGGCCCCCTCCGGGGCCGCCCGGTCGAAGGCGGCGGTGGTCCAGGCCGACACCGTTCGGTGGTCGGGGTGACCGGTGATGCCGTCCGGGCCGAACGTCAGGACCGTGTCCGGGCGGACGGCGTCGATGACGTCGCACAGCCGCCCGACCGCGTCCGTTCCGGGTACGGCCGCGCACTCCCCGTCCCGGTAGCCGAGCCAGTGGTGCTCTGTGACGCCGAGCAACGCCAGGCAGCGCGCCAGCTCGGCGGTGCGCTCGGCGGCCAGCCGGTCCGGCGGCCACGTCTCCGGGTCGGGGGTACCGAGCTCTCCGCGGGTCGCGGTCACGCACACCACGCGCTGCCCGAACCCGGCGGCGAGGGCCATCAACCCCCCGGAGAGGTATGCCTCGTCGTCCGGGTGGGCCCACACCCCGAGCACCGTCCCCAGCCCGGAGACGTCGGCGGGTCGGCGGATCGCGGGAGAGGTGGCCGGCCGGGGTTCGACGGACGGGCCGTCGGCGCCTCGGGGACGCCGGTTGCGCAGGGTCGGGTCGGTCATCGTCGTCTCCTGTTCAGCGGGAGGGTTCGGAGACTCCTAACCGGCCTTGCCACCGCGCTGTCACGGCACGGGCACGCCTGCCGGCGGTCGAGCAGGAGCCTGACAGCGCGGTGCGGCAGCCGGGGTCCAGGCTCGGGCTCGACCGCATCCACGGGCCGCATCCCGGGCCTGGAGAGGAACTCCCGATGACCGCCGTCCGCCCGCCGGCAGACACCGATCCGGCGCACCCGGCGACCTCGCCCGACCACGCCCCTCCCGGGGCCGGCGCGGCGCCGTGGCTGGTCGCCGTGGCCGCCACCACCGCCCTGGCCGTCGTGCTCGGTGTCTTCGGCACGGTCGGCGTGCTCATCGACCCGCTGGCCGACGAGTTCGGCGCGCCCCGCGCCCACCTGGTCCTGCTCTTCCCCCTGGCACTGCTCGTGCACGCGGTCACCGCACCGGTGGCCGGTGCCGCGGTGGACCGCTGGGGACCACGGCCCCTGCTGGCCGTGGCCGGGCTGGGCACGGCGATCGGGCTCCTGGCGCCGGCCATCGCCTCGGAGCTGGAGGTCGCGGTCGTCGGCTACGGGCTCGGACTGGGTCTGGCCGCGGCCGCCACCTGGGTCGCCACCACGGTCAGCGTCAGCGCGGCGTTCGACCGACGCCGATCCGCCGCGCTCGGGCTCCTCCTGGCGGGACCCGCAGCGGGTGGCACCCTGCTCGCTCCGGCGCTGACCGCACTGGTCCAGGCCCAGGGACCGCGGGTGACGTGCGCGGTCCTCGCCGCCCTCGGGGCAGGGGTCTGCGCGGTCGCGGCCGTGCTCCTGCCCGACCGCCCGCCGGGGCGGGGGGCACGGACCGCCTCGTCCTCCGGCCGCAGGTCGCGATCCGCCGCGCCGGGCCTGCGCCGCTTCTACGCAGCCGCCCTGGTGATGAGCCTGGTGGTCTTCCTCCCCGTGGTGCACGTCGTCGGCAGCGCCGTGGACCTCGGGCTCTCCGCCGGCCGGGGTGCGGCCGTGCTGGCCGTCATCAGCACCACCAGCGCGCTGGCACGACTGGGCGGTGGCTGGTGGGCCACGCCGCGGCGGCTGCCCGCGCTGTACCGCGGCAGCCACCTCCTGATGGCCGCCGGGTTGGCCGTCTGGGCCGTCACCGATGGGGTCGGGACCTTCCCGATGCTGCTCGGCTTCGCCGTGCTGTTCGGCGCGGGCTACGGCGCCTGGCTGTCCCTCGGACCGGCGGTGCTGGCCGCCACGTGCCCTCCGCAGCAGCTCGGCCGCGCGCTGGGGCGCCTGGCCGCGGCCACGGGCGTCGGAGGGGTGGTCGGACCGCTGCTGAGCGCTCCCCTGCTGCCCGGGGCGCGACTGCCCGTGCTGGCAGGTGCCGCGGTCCTCGCACTCGGCGCCGCGTCGTTGCTGACGGACGGGAGGCCCCCTCACGTGCGCGGCTCACGCCCGACCGGCTGCCTCGGCTCGTCGAGCAACGGGGTGGGCGCGCGCAGCGGCACGCAGACGGGTGCGGTGGCCGTGACCGACAGCCGGGCGCCGTCCACGACGACGGTCACCGGATCCTCGCCGCGGAGCATCGTGACCGTGGTGCCCTCCTGCGTCGTCTCGACGCGCAGCAGCCTCCCGCGCCAGGTGACCCGGTAGGCGGTGCGCGAGAGCGAGGCCGGCAGCAGCGGCGCCAGCTCCAGGTCCTCGTGGTCCTCGCGCAGTCCGCCCAGACCGGCGACGAACGCCAGCCAGCCGCCGGCCACGGAGGCCATGTGCAGCCCGTCGGCGGTCCCGCCGGTGACGTTGCGCAGGTCCACGAGGGCGGCCTCGCGCAGGTAGCGCAGGGCGAGGTCGGGGTGCTGCGCCTGGGCGCACACGACCGCCTGGACGGCGGCCGAGAGTGAGGAGTCCCGGACGGTGCGGGCCTCGTAGTACTCGAGGTCGCGGGCCACCTCCTCGGCGGTGAACTCGTCCCGGCACCACCACAGCGCCTGCACGAGGTCGGCCTGCTTGAGCACCTGCCGCCGGTAGAACGTGGCGTAGTGCTGGTGCTCCTGGACCGGGTAGGCGTCGCGCTGGTCCTCGAACGGCCACTCCCGGTAGGTGGTGAAGTTCGCGTTCGACGGGTGCACTCGCAGGCCCTCGTCCCACGGCACGTGCACGGCGTCCGCCGCGGCCCGCCAGGCGGAGGTCTCGGTGGAGTCCACCCCGAGCTCCGCGGCGCGCTCCTGGTGTCGCCGGCACGCGTCGGCGGCGCGCCGGAGGTTGGCCCGGGCCATGAGGTTGGTGAAGACGTTGTCGTCGACCACCCCGGTGTACTCGTCCGGCCCGGTCATGCCGAACAGGTGCCAGCCGCCGGCCGCGTCCTCGTGGCCGATCGACATCCACAACCGGGCCGTCTCGACGAGCACCGCCAGACCTCCCACGGAGGCGAGGTCCCGGCCCGTGACGTTCTGGTAGAGCCAGAAGGCGCGGGAGATGTCGGCGTTGACGTGCATCGCCGCCGTGCTCGCCGGCCAGTACGCGGAGACCTCGGGCCCGCTGATCGTGCGCCACGCGAAGGCGGCCCCCGCCAGTCCCAGCGTCGCGGCGCGCTCCCGGGCGGAGTCGAGCGTGCCGGAGCGCCACCGCAGGAGGCGGGCCGCCGCGTCCGGGCGCAGCAGCGTCAGGGCGGGCAGGACGAACCCCTCGACGTCCCAGAAGGTGTGGCCGCTGTAGCCCATGCCGGTCAGGCCCTTGGCGCCGATGGGGGCCTGCGAGATGCACGCGGCGGAGCAGAACAGCTGGAAGACGGCGTAGCGCAGCGCCTGCTGGAGCTCGGGATCGTCGTCGACCTCCACGTCCGCCGTCGTCCACAGCTCGTCGAGCGCGGCACGCTGGGCGGCGAGCAGTCCGTCCCACCCCAGGTCGAGGGCGGAGCTCACGGCTGCCGAGGCCTCCGCGAGGACGGAGTCGGACCCGGCGTCGTAGGACCAGCTGTACCCGAGGGCCTTGACGATCGTGAGGCTCTGCCCGGGGAGCAGGTCGGCCGCGGCCGTGACGACGACGTGCTGTTCGTCGACGGAGGAGGTGACCCGCCCGCCGTCGACCTCGTGGCCGACCGCGGCGGCGATCGTGATGCCTGATCGGCGCGTCCGTTCCACCAGGGCGCCACCGTGCTCGGAGCGGATCTGGGCGCGCGGCTCGAAGGCGTCGTCCAGGCACTCCGCGACGCGCGGGTCGTCGTTCTCCACGCCCGTGGGGGTGACCTCCCCCGCGGCGAGCTCGGACCGCACGACGACGTGCGCGGGCCCGTCCACCGCGCGGACCTCGTACCGCACCGCGCACACCGACCGCTCGACGAGGGAGACGAGCCGCTGCGAGGACACCTCCATCGTCGTGCCCGACAGCGCGGTCCAGCGCACGCGGCGGTCGAGCGTGCCGGCGCGCAGGTCGAGCGTGCGCTCGTGGACCTGCGGCCGGACCTCGCGCACGTCGAGCGGCAGACCGTCGACCAGCAGGCGCAGCGGCGTGCCGTCGGCGACGGTGAGCAGCGCCTGCCCCTCCTGGGGGTGCCCGTAGCCGCCCTCGGGATAGGACAGCGGATGGGTCTCGTGCACCCCGGACAGGTAGGTGCCGCGCATGCCGGAGGGCTCGACCTCGTCGAGCGTCCCCCGGATCCCGAGGTAGCCGTTGCAGAGGCTGAAGAGGGACTCGGTGACGGCGAGCGTCCCGGGATCCACGTGCGGCTCGCGGACCAGCCACGGAGCGGTGTCCAGTCTCGGGGCGGTCACCGAGGCCCTCCCTTCGTCGCAGATGGGTCAGGCCGCCCGCGGCGTCCCGCTCCCCCGTCCTACCGGTCGGGACGCCGCGGCGCGATCCGTGAGGGGTGTCGGGACGCCGGCGGGCCCGCCGTGCCAGGGTCGGGACGTGAGCTCCGCAGACGTGGCCACCCGCCGGGCGCAGGCGGTCGCGGCCGCGGTCGCTGCGGGGCGCCAGGCAGGCCTCGACGTCATCGAGCCGCGGCGTCCTCCACGACGTCTTCTCCGTCGTCGTGCACCTGGCACCGGCGCCCGTGGTGGTGCGGGTGCCCACCGTGCTGCCCCGCACCGTCCGCGCCGACCCTGCCGGTCAGGTGACGCAGATGGCCACCGAGCTCGGCCGTCGCCGGTTGGCTGGCCGAGCGGGGCTTCCCGGTGGTGCGCCCGGCCGTGGGTGCACCAGGGGCAGGCGATGACCGCGTGGCAGTTCGTGGAGGTGGTCCTCCTGCCCACGGCCGGCGGACCGGTGGCCGCCGACCTCCAGCACGTGCACCTCGGGCTGCGCGAGTGGGACCTCACCGGGGCGCCCCCGGCCGTGCGCACGGGGTACGTCACCGAGGCGGAGCGGCTGGGGCTGCCGCCGCTGGACGAGGCGCTCACCGCCGTCGCCGAGCGGGGCCGTGACCTGCAACTGCTCGCCGTCCTGCCGCTGGACGTCGAGCTGACCGGCCCGCTCGACGGCCTGACCCCGCTGGTGGAGGCCTGGCGGGCCAAGCCACCGCTGCCTGAGCGCCGGCCTCCGCGCCGGCGGGTACGGTCCCGGGCTGCACCAGCGCAGCGGGGAACGTCCGACCCGCTGCCGGTCGCGGACCCGACGGAGGGCTCAGCGGCCGGGTGACCCGAGGAAGCGGATCACCGGCTGCAGCCAGTCGCTGAGCCCCTGGTCGGTCTCCACTGCGCTCGCCCCCACCCGGATCCACCCCTCACCCATGGAGCGCCCCGTTCCCATCTCGGCACGGGAGGCATGGGGACGCTCGAGCAGTGTGGCGTCCTCCGCCGGGTCGACCCGGACGAGCAGGCTGCCGTCGCGGTGCACGGCAACCGCCATCGCGTCGTCCGCCATGACCGCGGTGACGCCGAACATGCGCACCTCGCGCAGTCGCTCGTGCGGGAGGGCGTGCGTGACCCGGTCGAGCAACCGGCGCGCTGGGTCCGGGGACGCCTCGGCCCGCGGACGCGCGACTGCCCCGGCGGCTGCGGGCGGCTGGTCGAGCGGTGGACCCACGGCGTCGGGCGGCATGGGGCCAACCTCTCAGCGGACCCGTGCCCCGGCAAGGAGGGGCGGTGCCGGCCGTGTGCGTGTGCACCGAGGCGGGCGTGTCGCATGCCGACCGGGCCGGTCGGGCATCACCCGGGGGTGAAGACCGCTGTGGTCGCCGTCCTCGGCGGCGTGCTGACCCTCGCCGGCATCGCTCTGCTCGTCCTCCCCGGTCCCGGCTTCGTGCTGGTCGCCGCCGGCCTGGCCGTGCTGGCCACCCGGTTCTCCTGGGCGCAGAAGCCGTTGGACTACGCCAAGGACAAGGCGCAGCAGGGTGTCGAGGAGGTCGCGAAGAGCCCGTGGCGGGCGGCCGGGGCGGTGCTGGCCGCGCTGGTGCTCGTCGCGATGGGCGTGCTCGCCCTCATCGGGGTGGACCTGCCGTTCGTGAACGCGTTCACCGCCGTCGTGCTCATCCTCTCCGGGCTCTTCCTGATCGGGACGGTGCTCTTCGCGCGGCGCCAGGAGAAGCTGCAACGAGCCCGGGCGCACCGCCCGCCCGGCGAGCGCGGCACGGCCGGCGCCTACCGGGCCGCCTCCCACGGCGACTGACCGGCGGCCCCTGGGGTTCCCATTCGTCCAAGCCGACCGGGGCAGGTCGCTGCGATCGTGTCCCCGTGGTCGATCGAGTCGTTGCCTACGCGGACGGAGACGACCCCGCTGCGTCCCGGGACTTCTACGTCGAGGTCCTGGGCTTCAGGGTCGCGATGGAAGACCCCGTCCTCGGCCTGTCCTCGCCGACGAACCCCTCCGCTCAGGTCCTCGTCCCCCCGCGGGGCATGGAGGACCCTCCGCCGCGCTTCGGGGTGGACGTCGGCGACCCCGCGGCGGTGGACGCCGCGCACGCCGAGGCGGTGCGCCGCGGACTGCGCGTCGTGTACCCGCTCCGCACCGAGCCGTGGGGCGTGCGCCGCTTCTTCGTGGAGGACCCCGGCGGCACCGTGGTCAACGTGCTCGCCCACGTGCGCTGACCCGATCCGGTCCGCCGCCGGCCGCGGGTCCCCGCCGGTTCCGCCACGGCAGCTCCCGGTGGCCCGCGTGGCGCGCGCCGCTGCTCCCTACGCTCGACCCTGCCACGCCTGACCGGATGGAGACCCATGCCCGTCGTTTCGCGCTTCTCGACGACCCCCGTCAAGGGCACCGCCCTCCACCACCCGACCGGCCTGACGCTCACCCGGAACGGCGTCGAGGACAACCGGCGGTTCTACCTCGTCGATGCCCGGCACCGGCTGGTCAACGGCAAGCAGCACGGGCCACTGGTGCGGCTCACCGCGCAGTACGACCAGCAGCGGGGACACCTGTCCCTGCAGGTCCCCGGTCGCGAGCCTTTACGGGGGACGACGACCGATCTCGGCGATCCGGTCGTCACCGACTTCTACGGCCGCGAGGTGGCCGGTCACCTGGTGACCGGCCCCTGGTCGGCGGCCCTCACCGAGTTCGTCGGCGAGCCGGTCCACCTGGTCGCCGCCGACACCCCCGGCGACGCGGTCGACGTGCACCCGGTGACGCTGGTCTCCTCGGCCACCATCGAGCACCTGCGCAGCGTCACGCCCGGTGGCGAGCGGTTGGACCACCGGCGCTTCCGGATGCTCGTCGAGGTGGACGGGTGCGGGGTGCACGAGGAGGACACCTGGGTGGGCCGGCGGGTCCGGCTGGGCGGGGCGACGGTCCGGGTGGTCGGCCCGGTCCCCCGCTGCGTGGTCACCAACGAGGACCCCGACAGCGGAGCGGTCGACTTCAGCACCCTCAAGGCCATCGCGCGCTACCGCGGCGAGCTGGCGACGGACCTCACCACTCCGGTCGCACACCTCCCGGACAACGGCGCGGTGATCTTCGGCGTGTACGCCACCGTGGAGGACCCGGGACCGGTCGGCGTCGGCGACCGCGTCGAACCGGTCGCGGCGGAGGCGACCGTCTCCTGACCGTCACTCCGTCCGCGCCCCTGCGGGGGGTGCGGACGGAGTGCACGGCGCTCCTCCCCGGAGCTCCGCTCGTCGCGTCAGGGAGGTGCCGGGCCGCTGGGGATCAGGCGGCCGTCGCGCGGGCGGCCTCGTCGATCAGCTGCGCGACGACGTCGGGACGGGACACGGTCACGGCGTGGGAGGCGTCCACCTCGACGACGTGCGACGACGCCCGCTCGGCCATGAACCGCTGGGCCCGGGCCGGGACGGCCAGGTCCCGCAGCGTGACGAGGGTCCAGGACGGGATGGTCGTCCAGGCCGCCGTCCTCGCCTCGTCCGCCAGCGCGTCGCCGGTGATCGGCCGCTGTGTGACGGCCATCAGCTCGGCGACGTCCGTCGGCACGTCCGCGGCGAAGACCGCCGGGAACTGCTGCTGGTCGATGTAGAGGTCGTCGACGGTCTGCCCGCCGGGACCGCGGACGGGTACCGGGCGCAGCGCCGGCCCGAGCTCGTTGCCGGGGTACTTCCCGGCCAGCTCGGCGGTGCTCTCCCCTGCCTCGAGCAGGAAGCTGGCCACGTACACCAGCGCCGCCACGCGCGGGTGCCCGTCGGCCGCCTCGCTCATCACGCTGCCGCCGTAGGAGTGGCCGGCGACGACGATCGGCCCGTCGACGCCGTCCAGGACGTCCCGCAGGAGATCGGCGTCGCCGTGCAGAGCGCGCAGCGGGTTGGCCACCCCGATCACCGGATAGCCGTCCCGCCGGAGCCGGGCGATCACGCCGTTCCAGCTCGACGAGTCGGCGAAGGCCCCGTGCACGAGCACCACCGTGGGCTTCGCGTCCGTGCGGGGCTCTTGCGTGCTGCTGGTCATCGGCTCTCCCTCTCGGTCAGCGGCCGTCAGGGGGCGATGACGAGCTCCGCGATGAGCCCGCCGTCCATCGTGAAGCGGTAGTGCAGCTCGGCGACGCCGCCGGGGAAGTCGCCCTCCAGGCGGTTGGTGGCCACCCAGCGCGCGTCGTCGACGTGCTGCGCGCCGATGAGCTCGGTCGTGTACGAGAACTCGGCTCCGGCGTTCCGCAGGAACCCGCGGATCTCGTCGGTCCCCCGGAAGGCCTGTCCCTGGTCGACGACCACGGCGGTGGGGGTGAAGGCGCGGATGGCGGTGTCGACGTCGCGGGCCACGTGGGCCGTGAGGAAGCCGCGGATCGTGGCGGGGAGTTCGCCGGGGTGGGTGCTGGTCGGTGTGGTCATGCCCCGACGGTGCGGCCTCCCGTGCCGGGAGGGTCAAGCACTGGACCCTCCCCCCGGGGGGGGGGGGTGCACAGTGCTCCGGTGCTGGCGATCGGCGAGTTCTCCCGGCTGACCCACCTGAGCGTGCGCACCCTGCGCCGCTACCACGACGCCGGCCTGCTCGAGCCCGCGGCGGTGGACCCCGCCAGCGGCTACCGGTACTACACCGCGGACCAGATCCCGACCGCCCAGGTCATCCACCGCCTCCGCGAGCTCGACGTCCCGTTGCCCGACGTCCAGCGCATCCTGCGCTCCCCCGACCCGGGGACCCGTGGCGCCCTCGTCGCCGACCACCTGCAGCGACTGGAGTCCGAGCTCGACCGCACCCGCGCGGCGGTCGCCTCGCTGCGGCGGCTGCTGCGGCCCGAGCCGGCCCCCTTGGCCGTCGAACTGCGTGCCGTGGCGGCGACCACGGTGGCCGGGGTGGAGGACGACGTGGAGCACGACCACGTCCTCGACTGGTATGCCGGCGCCATGGCCGAGCTCGACGCCGTGGTGAGGGAGCCGACCGGTCCCCCCGGCGGGCTGTACGACAACGCGCTGTTCGAGACCGGCCACGGGCACGTGCTCGTGTACCGGCCGACGGCGCACCCCCCGCGGAGCGGCCGGGTGCACCCGGTGACCCTGCCGCCCGTCGAGCTGGCCGTCGCCACCCACGTCGGCGAGCACGACGACATCGACGTCACCTACGGCGAGCTCGGCACCTGGGTGGTGGCCAACGCGCTCGCCGTGGCCGGGCCGGTGCGGGAGAGCTACCTGGTCGGCCCCCGGGACACGGCCGAACCGGGCGCCTGGCGCACCGAGATCGGCTGGCCCGTCTTCCGGGTGGCCCCGCGCTGAGCCGACGCGGAGTCGCCCCTCCAACACAGCTCGGGAGCACGCGGCCACACGAGAGCCGCAGGGACGTCAACCCTCGACCGGGGCGCACGCGATGCGGCCGCCCGCGTCGCCGGTGTTCCGGGTCATCTCGTCCGGCCCGTCGGGCGCGTAACGCTCGGGGATGTTCGCGTGGTTGTCGCTGAGGGCGTGCACCATCGCCGCGGTGCCGTCGTCGTCGGCGAGGTCGGCGAGGGTCACGGCATCGGTGACGACCGTGAGTGATCCGGCGCCCGACTCGGTGACGTACAGGGCGGGGAGGTCGCCGGGGTGCTCGCCGTGGTCGGACTCCCCGGCACCGATGTGGCCGCCTGCCGAGAGGAAGTCCCCCATCATCGACGGGTCGGACGGGTTCGCGCTGTCCGGCTCGCACACGCCGATGGCGTGCAGGTGGAACCCGTGGAAGCCGGGTGGAAGGCCGGACACCCGTACCGACACCCGCGTGCCTCCCTCCACCTCCGCCACGTCCACGGTCCCGACCTCCGTGCCCGCGGGGTCGACCAGCGTCGCGGTGAGCCCCTCGCTGCCGGCCTGGGTCTCCTCGGCGCCGGCCGCGGAGTCCGCGCCCTGCGTCTCGGCACCTCCGCAGCCCGCGACGAGGGTGATCGCACACGCGGAGACGAGGGGGATGGCGAGCGCTCGCGGCATGAGTTCCTCCTGACTGTCGACCCCCGGCTGGCGATGGCGGCCGGCGATGGCGCCGGAGCGGCCCGGCCCCGCTCCAGCCGCGGGGCGGGCCAGAGCGCACCGCGAAGGCTCCCCTGCCGCGTGGGGTGACGACAGTCGCCCACCCCCCGTCCCGTCGCATCTGCCGGTCGCGGAGGCTCCCAGCGGCGAGGTCGTCACCCGTCGTGACGACGAGCGCCGGCGCGGCGGAGGGAACGAGCCCGCCGTGGCGCGCTGACGCCGCTCGTCCTCGGCCGCGGCCACGGGCGCGCCTCACCGGCCCGCAGGCGGCACCTGGGGCGAAGGGGCGGCGGCGCGGCCAGGTCGAACAGCGGGGTGAGTCCGGAGAGCTCGAGCACCCGCGAGAACCGGCGCGTGGCACGCCGGATCTGCGCCGCGCGGCCCTCGGCACGGGCGCTCTGCGCCCACCGCGCCAGGAAGGTCAGCCCGGCGGAGCCGATGGGGGCCAGCCCGTCCACGACGACGGCGAGGACCCGCAGCCGGTCCACCGCGTGCTCACAGGCGAACCGCTGCAGCACGGGGCGTCCACCTCACCGGTCAGGTGCAGCACGTGGCCACCGGCCTCGACCTGCACCGTGATCCACCCGGTCGGCTCGTCGGCCTGGTCCCACCCCTGCTCACTCCGCGAAGGGCGCCGGTTCGGGGCCTGCCGCGGCGGAGCGCCGGACGGGAAGGCGGCGGCGCCCGGTGCGGACACCCGGGCGAGCCGCCCGCAGCTGGTCGCTCGTGCGGCCGCGGACAAGGGCCCCAGCTCCTGGGCCTCGACGACCGCCTCGAGCTGGGAGCGGATCCGGGTGAGGACGTCGATCATCTCGGCGAGCGAGCCGTCCTCCGGGAAGAGGGCCGACGCGCCGGCCTGGGTGGCGCGCACCACCCACTGCGGGTCCCGGTGGGCGGTGACCACGGCGATGACGGCGCCAGGGGCGACCTGACGGAGCCGCCGGGCGGCGACAGCCCGTCCTCGCGCGGCATCTGGATGTCCATGACGACCACGTCCGGCTGCGTCCGCTCCGCCAGGGAGACGGCCTGGGCGGCGGAGGTCGCCGTGCCCACCACGTCCATCCGCCCGCCTGCAGGGCGATGGCCGGCATCTCGGCGAAGGCGCTGGTGGTCGTCGACCACCAGCACCCGGGTGGAAACGGGAGCGAGCGGGGCGTCGTGCCGGTCGAGAGGCCGGCCGCATCGCGCGGCAGGCCCGCCACCCCGGCGCGCCCGCCGTCCGGGCGCACACCGTGGACGCCGAGGGCCGCCGACCCGACCCGCCATCCCGGCCCGGTTTCTTGACCAGCTCAAGGAACGGGGGTGAAGATGCCGGGGTGCCCGACACCGCAGACCTGGAGCGCACACTGCGCGCGGCGGGTCTGCGGGTCACCCGACCGCGCCTCGCGGTGCTGGAGGCCGTCCGTGCGCAGCCGCACCTCGACACCAAGTCGCTGATCAGCGCGGCGCGTGCCCGTCTCGGTGCGGTGTCGCACCAGGCGGTGTACGACGTGCTGCACGCGCTCGTGGACACCGGCCTGGTTCGGCGCATCCAGCCGGAGGGCTCCGACGCCCGCTACGAGGCGCGGGTCGGCGACAACCACCACCACCTGGTCTGCCGCGACTGCGGCGCCATCGCCGACGTCGACTGCGCCATCGGCGCCACCCCCTGCCTCACCCCGTCTGCCGACGCCGGCTTCGTCATCGACGAGGCCGAGGTCGTGTTCTGGGGACGCTGCCCGTCCTGCGCGGCCAGCCGTCCCCCCGCCCCCCGCACCACACAGAGAGGCACGTCGTGACCAACGAAGTCGACAAGATCCAGAGCGAGAGCACCAGCGAGAGCGAGAACCCGGCGATCCCGTCGCCGGAGGCGAAGACCGACCGCCGGCCGCGCACCAACCGCGACTGGTGGCCCAACCAGGTCGACCTGTCGGTGCTGAACAAGCCCTCGAAGGACTCCGACCCGCTCGGTGAGGACTTCGACTACGAGGCCGAGTTCGCCAAGCTGGACGTCGAGGAGCTCAAGGCCGACCTGCGCACGCTCATGCGCACCTCCCAGGACTGGTGGCCGGCCGACTGGGGCCACTACGGCCCGCTGTTCATCCGCATGTCCTGGCACGCGGCCGGCACCTACCGCATCGCCGACGGCCGCGGTGGCGGCGGCCAGGGCGCCCAGCGCTTCGCCCCGCTCAACAGCTGGCCGGACAACGCCAGCCTCGACAAGGCACGGCGCCTGCTGCTCCCGATCAAGCAGAAGTACGGCCGCAAGCTCTCCTGGGCCGATCTGCTCGTGCTCGCCGGCAACGTGGCGCACGACGACATGGGCCTGCCGACGTTCGGCTTCGCCTTCGGCCGCGAGGACACCTGGCAGCCCGAGGAGGTCTTCTGGGGTCCGGAGGACACCTGGCTCGGCGACGAGCGCTACGCGGGCGACGAGCCGCTCAACCTGGACGAGGGCCCGCTGGCCAACGTCACCATGGGCCTGATCTACGTCAACCCCGAAGGCCCGAAGGGCAACCCCGACCCGATGGGTTCCGGGCACGACATCAAGCAGACGTTCCGCCGGATGGGCATGACCGACGAGGAGACCGTCGCGCTGATCGCCGGTGGCCACACGTTCGGCAAGACCCACGGCAACGGCGACCCCTCCCTGCTCGGCCCCGAGCCCGAGGGCTGCCCGGTGCACGGCAACGGCCTCGGGTGGCAGAACCCGCAGGGCACCGGCAAGGGCGCCGACACCATCACCAGCGGCCTCGAGGGCGCCTGGACCCCGACGCCGACCCAGTGGGACAACTCCTACTGGGAGACCCTGTTCGGCTGGGACTGGGAGCTCGTCACGAGCCCGGCGGGCGCCAAGCAGTGGCAGCCGAAGAACCCCGAGGCGCAGGAGCTGGTCCCCGACGCGCACATCGAGGGCAAGAAGAACCCGCCGATGATGTCGACCGCCGACATGGCGCTGCGGGTCGACCCGGAACTGCGCGCGTACGCCGAGCGCTTCCGCGACGACCCGGAGTACTTCGCCGACCAGTACGCCCGCGCCTGGTTCAAGCTGCTGCACCGCGACATGGGCCCGAAGGTCCGCTACCTGGGACCGGACGTGCCGGCCGAGGACCTGATCTGGCAGGACCCGGTCCCGGCCGTCGACCACGAGCTCGTGGGTGAGGCCGAGATCGCCGACCTCAAGCAGCGCCTGCTGTCCTCGGGCCTCACCGTGTCGCAGCTCGTGCACACCGCCTGGTCGGCTGCGGCGTCGTTCCGCAGCACCGACAACCGCGGTGGCGCCAACGGCGCCCGGATCCGCCTCGAGCCGCAGATCGGCTGGGCGGCCAACGAGGGCGTCCGCGACGTGCTGCCGGTGCTGGAGCGCGTCAAGGCCGAGTTCGAGCAGACCGGGAAGAAGGTCTCGCTGGCCGACCTCATCGTGCTCGGCGGCAGCGCCGCGGTCGAGAAGGCCGCCGCGGACGCCGGCGTCCAGGTCACCGTGCCGTTCCACCCGGGGCGCACCGACGCCTCGCAGGAGCAGACCGACGTCGACAACTTCCGCTGGCTGGAGACGCGGGCCGACGGCTTCCGCAACTGGATCGCCCCGGGCAGCAAGATCTCCCCGGAGACGCTGCTGGTCGACAAGGCCTACATGCTCTCGTTGACTCCGAAGGAGATGACGCTGCTCGTCGGCGGCCTGCGGGTCCTGGGTGCCAACACCGGCGGCGTGCCGCACGGCGTGCTCACCGACCGGCCCGGCGTCCTGTCGCAGGACTTCTTCCGGAACCTGCTCGACCTGGGCATCTCGTGGTCCACGTCGGCCGAGGCCGAGGGCGTCTACGAGGGCCGGGACGCCGGTGGCACCGTCGTCCGCACCGCCACCGCGGCCGACCTGGTGTTCAACTCGAACTCGATCCTGCGCGGGATCGTCGAGGTGTACTCGGCCGACGACGCACAGGAGAAGTTCGTCCAGGACTTCGTCGCCGCGTGGGTCAAGGTCATGGAGCTCGACCGCTTCGACCTGCGGTAAGCACCCCCTGTTCGGACGCCCCGGACCGCTCTCCGCGGTCCGGGGCGTCCGCGCCTCCCGGGGGCCCGGTCACGGCGTCCCGCGGCCGAGTCGGACCTGCCCCTGCCAGGCGAGGCCGGATCCGAAGGCGTCTCGCAGGATCGCCCTCGCCGTGGCCGGGTCCTCGGTGGCCGCGGTCGAGCAGAGGACCGTGCCCGGGGCCGCCACGACTGGGCCCACTCCCGGCCGGCTCGTCGACGGGGGTCGTCGTCCCAGACCCGGGAGCGGTGCGGCGGCAGCCCGACGAGGCGGGACGGGGTCGTGTTCACGGGCGTCCCCTCCCGGGGTGCGGCGCCTACGTCCGGCGCCGGGCCTCCGCCGGCGAGTGCCCGTACCGACGGCGGTAGGCGGCGGCCAGGCGGCTGGCGCTCGAGAACCCCCACGTGGCGGCCACCTCGCTGACGGTGCGCGTGGGGTCGGCCACCAGGTCCGCGTGCGCCCGCTGGAGTCGGACGCCGACCAGGTACTCGGTCGGCGTGCAGCCCAGCCACTGGCGGAACCCCTCCTGCAGCCGGCGCACGCTGGTGCCGGCCACGGCCGCCATCTCGCCGGCGGTCCACGGTCGGGCCGGGTCGTCGTGCAGGCGGTCGACGACCCGCTTGACCGTGCGCGGCTGCGCGACCGCGGCCCGGCCGCCGTCAGGACAGCTGATGAGCAGCAGACCCGCCGCCAGGGCGCCGGCGAGCTGGTCGCGGACCACCGGCGTGTCCGCGAACGGGTCCGGCGCGCGCAGGTGCGCCGACAGGCCGGCCACGAGCTGTCGCCACACGAGCCCCTGGCCGGAGCTGAGGTCCAGCTGCTCCGGGAGCGGGACGCGGGGGCTCACCCGGTCGCCGGCGAGGACACGCTCGGCCTCGCGCTCGAGGAAGGCGCTGTCGAACTTGACGCCGACGACCGTGCAGGTGGCGTCCCAGTGGCTGATCAGCGACGGCGTGTCCGCTCGGAACACCGTGGCCTGACCGGGCAGCGAGGTCACCCGTCCGTGCCGGCCCCGGCTCTCGATGTGCCCGGTCAGCGGGGCGTTCACCTCGTAGGCGCGGGGGTAGTCGCACTCGATCGCGACGTCGGCCCCCCACCCCACGTGCCCGACCAGGACCGTCCCCAGGTCGAGGGTGCGCAGCGTCAGCCGCGGCTCTGAGCCGCCGCCCAGCCGGCGCAGCTCGTGCGGGAAGTACGCCTCCGCGACCACGCGGGAGGCCTGACCCCAGTCCGAGGGCCCGCGACGACGCTGTCCGGACACGCTCCGAGGTTACCCGGGCCACCGCGGGCCCTGAGACGGCGATCACAAGGCCGCCGCGCGATCGGTGCCACCGTCGCGCGATGTGTGTCGTGGCTCACCAGCGGCCGATCTAGCTTTCCGGCCAGCCACGGTCCGCCGTGGAGCTGACCGCAGTCCGGAGGAGACCTCATGACGATCACCGAACAGCCCGGCGCCGCAACGGGGCAGCGCGACCTGTCCTGGCTCGACGACGTCACGATGACCGAGCTGGAGCGCAACCCGTACCCGACCTACGAGCGGCTCCGCCGCGAGGCGCCGCTGGCCTTCGTCCCGGTCCTCGGCTCCTACGTCGCCTCCACCGCCGAGGTGTGCCGGGAGGTCGCGACGAGCCCCGACTTCGAGGCCGTGATCACCCCGGCCGGCGGCCGGACGTTCGGCCACCCGGCGATCATCGGGGTGAACGGCGACATCCACGCCGACCTCCGCTCGATGGTCGAGCCGGCGCTGCAGCCGGTGGAGGTCGACCGGTGGATCGACGACCTGGTGCGCCCGATCGCCCGCGGGTTCCTGGAGCAGTTCGAGGACGCCGGCCGCGCGGAGCTGGTCTCCCAGTACTGCGAGCCGGTCAGCGTGCGGGCCCTCGGCGACCTGCTCGGCCTCCAGGACGTCTCCTCCGACCAGCTGCGCGACTGGTTCCACAAGCTCAACCGGTCGTTCACCAACGCGGCGATGGACGAGAACGGCGAGTTCGCCAACCCGGAGGGCTTCGCCGAGGGCGACGCCGCCAAGGCCGAGATCCGCGCGACCGTCGACCCGCTGATCGACCGCTGGATCGTCGAGCCCGACGACAGCGCGATCTCGCACTGGCTGCACGACGGCATGCCGCCCGGGCAGACCCGCGACCGCGAGTACATCTACCCGACGATCTACGTCTACCTGCTCGGCGCGATGCAGGAGCCGGGCCACGGCATGGCCTCCACCCTGGTCGGGCTGTTCAGCCGGCCCGAGCAGATGGAGGAGGTCGTCGACGACCCGACGCTGATCCCCCGGGCCATCTCCGAGGGCATGCGGTGGACGTCGCCGATCTGGTCGGCCACCGCCCGCATCTCCACGAAGCCGGTCACCGTCGCCGGCGTCGACCTCCCCGCCGGGACCCCGGTGATCCTGTCCTACGGGTCGGCCAACCACGACACCGACCGCTACGAGGCGCCGACCGTCTACGACCTGCACCGCCCGCCGCTGCCGCACCTGGCCTTCGGCGCCGGCAGCCACGCCTGCGCCGGCATCTACTTCGCCAACCACGTCATGCGCATCGGCCTGGAGGAGCTCTTCGAGTCCATCCCCGTCATGGAGCGCGACACCGGCGAGGGCGTGGAGTTCTGGGGCTGGGGCTTCCGCGGCCCGACGAGCCTGCACGTCACCTGGGAGGTCTGAGATGACCCTCGCTCCTGGGACCGCCGCCCCTGAGCAGACCCACGCCGTCACCGTCGGCGACCGGCGCGTCGAGTGCGGTCCCGACCAGTCCCTGCTCGACGCGTGCCTGCGGGCCGGCGTGTGGATGCCCAACTCCTGCAACCAGGGGACCTGCGGCACCTGCAAGCTGCGCGTCCTCGACGGTGAGGTCGACCACCGCGGATCACCGGCCGACACGCTCACCGCCGAGGAGCGGGCGGCCGGCCTGGCGCTGGCCTGCCAGGCCACCCCCCGCGGCGACACCGTCGTCAGCCCTCCGACGGCCGACGGTCCCGTGCGCGGCACGCACGCGCTGCGCGACCTGGTGGCCACCGTCCTCGACGTGGAGGACGTCGCCCGCGACACCCGCCGGCTGCTGCTGGGTCTCGACGAGCCGCTGGCGTTCTCCGCCGGGCAGTACGTCGAGCTCGTCGTCCCGGGCAGCGGCGTGCGGCGGCAGTACTCCCTGGCGAACACGCCCGAGGAGGACAAGGTCCTCGAGCTGCACGTGCGCCGGGTCCCGGGGGGCGCCGCCAGCGACCGGTGGCTGTTCGGGTCGGTCGCCGTGGGCGACCGCGTGGAGCTCACCGGCCCGCTCGGGGACTTCTGCCTGCCCGACGAGGCCGACGACGCGGGCGAGCCCATGGCCTGCGTCGCCGGCGGGACCGGCCTCGCCCCGTTCGTCGGCATCGTCCGGACCGCCCTCCAGCGCCGTCCCGACCGCGAGGTCGTGCTGTACCACGGGGTCCGCCGTCCCGAGGACCTCTACGACCTCGACCGCCTCGCCGAGCTGGCGAGCAGGCACCCCGGCTTCCGGTTCGTGCCCGTGCTGTCCGAGGGGCCGGCGGACGGCGCGGCGGGCCACCGGGCCGGCTTCCCGACCGACGCCTTCGTCGACGACGTGGCGAGCGCCCGCGGCTGGTCGGGCTGGCTGTGCGGCCCGCCGGCGATGGTCGAGGCCGGGGTCAAGGCCTTCAAGCGCCGGCGCATGGCACCCCGACAGATCCACCGCGAGAAGTTCACCCCGGCCGACGCGCTGGCCACGGGGGCCGCGGAGCCCCCCGCCCCTCCCGACGACGGCCCGGCGCGGGCCGCCGCCACTCCCCCCGCCTCCTGAGGAGAACCCCGTGACCATCGTCGAGCACGTCAGCCCCACCGCGGCCGGCTCGGGCGCCAACGCCACGGCGTCCTTCCGGACCACCGCGCAGTACCACGCGGGCTCCGCCGCGGTCTCGCCGGAGCGGGTCAGCACCGTGGCCGAGGCCGTCCTGCAGGGCGTGCACGCCGCCATCCGCGAGCACGACGTGACCTATCCGGAGTTCCAGGCCGCCAAGGCCTGGCTGATCGAGGTCGGCGAGGGCGGCGAGTGGCCGCTGTTCCTCGACGTGTTCGTCGAGCACGTCGTCGAGGAGGTCGCCGCCCGCACCCAGACCGGCACCAAGGGCAGCATCCTCGGCCCCTACTACCTGCCCGGCCAGCAGCGTCTGCCGGCGCAGGCCACCCTGCCCATGCGGGAGGACGAGGCCGGCACGCCGCTGGTGTTCAGCGGGCAGGTCCGCGACGTCGACGGCACCCCGCTGGCCGGCGCCGAGGTCGACATCTGGCAGGCCGACGACCAGGGCTACTACTCCGGCTTCGCCCCGCACCTGCCCGAGGGCAACCTGCGCGGGGTCGTCGTCACCGACGACGCGGGCCGCTTCGAGATCCGCACCGTCCAGCCCGCGCCCTACCAGATTCCCACCGACGGGCCCACCGGCAAGCTGATCGAGGCCGCCGGCTGGCACCCGTGGCGTCCCGCGCACCTGCACCTGCTGGTGCGGGCGCCCGGGCACCGCACGATCACCACGCAGCTGTACTTCGCCGGCGGCGAGTGGGTCGACAGCGACGTGGCCGAGGCGACCAAGCCCGAGCTGGTCCTCGACCCGCACGACGCCGGCGACGGCACCCGGGCGGTCACCTACGACTTCGTCCTCGAGCCCGCCGTCTGACCGCTCCGTGCCCGGGCCGTGCGGCGGTGGCGCCGCACGGCCCGGGCTCCGGCCCCTGCGGTCGCGGACCGGGACCGCTCCGGGTGGCCGCGGTCAGGCCACGGAGACCGACTCCAGCTGCGGCTTGACCTCGCTGACGAACAGGTCCAGCGAGCGCCGCGCCTCGTCGAAGGTCATGTCCCCGGTCGGCAGCATCAGGACGACCCGGTCCACCATCCCCGACGCCAGGAAGCCGGCGAACCGCTCGGTGATCTGCTGCGGGGTCCCGGCACCCAGGCCGATCGACATCTCCAGCCCGGCGAGGATCGCCTTCAGGGGGGCCATCACCGCGTCCCGCTCGTCGTCGGTGATCACCACGGAGTCGAACCGGTGGGCCGACACCGTGCGCCGGCCCAGGCCGTCGGCTCCGCGGCGGGCGATCGCGACGGCCTCCTCCTCCCGGTCGGCCAGGGCGAGCAGCATCGAGCAGGCCACCTGCGGCTTCGAGCCGGGACCGTCCAGGCGGATGCGCTCACCCCGGTGCGCGTCCCAGCTCGTCACGTACTTCTCGTACGACTCCGGGTCGATGGGGCCGGGCCACATCAGGCTCATGCCGTACCGACCGGCCGTCTCGGGGCTGCCCGGGTACCAGAACGGGATGTGCTCCTGGAACGGCCGGGTGGACATCGGCATCGTCGGGAAGTCGTGGTACCGGCTGTGCTCGCTGGAGATCTCACCGGTCCGGAGCGCATCGGCGATGATCCCGAGCGTGTCGACGAACCGCTCCCGGGCGTCGCGGTGACTGCTGCCGTGCCAGGCGTGCTCGGCCGGCACGGCACCCCGCCCGACCCCGTACTCCAGCCGCCCCTCGGTGAGCTGGTCCACCACGCACATGTCCTCGATCAGCGAGACCGGGTGGTGCATCGGCAGCAGCTTCACCATCGGCCCCATGCGGATGTCGGTGGTGACCTGTGAGGCCGCCGCGACCACGAGGTCCTGGTTCGGCGCCAGGGACAGGTCGGTCCCGTGGTGCTCGGCGAAGTGCACGCTGGCGAACCCGGCCTGGTCGGCCGTCCGGACGAGCTCGAGGCGGTCGCGGAGCAGACGGTGCGTGGGCGTGCCCGGGATGCCCTCGATGTGGTCGAACAGTCCGAAGGTCGGGATCGTCATGTGGTCTACCTCACTCCTGGTCGTCGGTCCGGCGAGTGTGCCATCCCGGGCGGACAACTGTCCGCGACGACCCGAGCCGGTTTCGGCGATGACTCCTCCCGCCCACCTCGGTCGGAACAGGTGGGCCGAGCAGCCGACCGCAGAGAAGCGATGAGGACCTTGCACTTCGGCCTCCGGGTGGCCGACCGCGAGCGGTCGCTGGCCTTCTACACGGCGCTCGCCTACGAGGTCGTCGGTGAGGTGCCGGAGACCGGTCTCGGGCACCCCGGCGGCGCGCGCAAGGCGGTCTTCCACGACGGCGACGGCAACGAGGTCGGCCTCGGCGAGGTGCCCCCGCAGGGCTGAGCCCCCACGTGCGGGACGTACCGGTCCCCGGACCACTGCGTCCCGCGACGTTCGACCAGGAGCCGACCCTCCACAGGAGCTCTACCCGCGGTGCACCCCCACGGCACCGACGGCGCCGCGGAGGCCGACGCAGCCGATGCACCCCACGCAGCCGACACAGTCGACGCAGGCGATGCAGGCCACGCACGCGGCACAGCCGACGTTGGCCAGGCCGGCGAGGATGCCGGCGCTGCCGACGACGCCGGCGCTGAGAGCGACACCGGCGCTGCCGACCACCCCGGCGCTGGCGACGACGCCCGAGCTCATCGCGACGCCGGCGCTCGCCACGGTGGCCGCGCTGCCGACGACGCCGGCCGATGCGGCGCTGCCGGCACTGCCGACGACGGCCGCGCTGTGCGCGGTGCCGGCGCTGCCGACGACGGCGCTGCTGCCCGTGGTCGCGACACTGCCGACCGGCGCCGCCCCGGCCGGCGGCTCGCCACCCCGGGCCTCGGTGTCTGTGGCCACGGGTCGGGGCGTGCGGATCTCCTGCGACATGGCTGCGCCTCCTGGGTCGGTGCCGACGCCCTGGACCTGGCCACGAACGCCCCTGGACCCGGTCGGGGCCGTCGCCGGCACCAGCGTTCTGCGCGGCGGCGCAGCGGCAAGAGCCGGCGGTCCGGGGCCCGAGGTCTCGTGCCCCCTCGGCCCCGGGCGAGCGGGTGGCCGGTGTCGGTCAGTCGGCGACGGCGGCCGCGCCCTCCCCCAGCGCGTCGGTCAGCAGGGCGACGAGCGCCTCGAGCTGCACGTCGGCCGAGGAGGCGACCTCCTCGTCCGACCCGTCCAGCGCCCGGGCGGCGAGTCCGGCCTTGCTGTCGATGAGCCCGGCGATCCGCGCGTCGAGGGTCTGCGCGGCGATGATCCGCCACGCGGTGACCGGCTCGGTCTGGCCGATGCGGTGGCTGCGGTCGATGGCCTGGGTCTGCTCCGCGTCGGTCCAGGACAGCTCGGCGAGCACGATGTTCGAGGCGACCTGCAGGTTCAGGCCCACCCCGGCGGCGGTCAGGGAGCAGACCGCGACGGCGACGTCGGAGTCCTCCACGAACGCGTCGATGTTCCTCTGCCGCACCGACGGGGTCTGGTCGCCGCGGATCGACGAGAAGCGCACCCCCTGCCGGGCGAAGGCCTCCTCGGCGGCGTCCATCACGTCCACGTGCTTGGCGAAGAACACCACCTTGCCCGCGCTGCGGGCCAGCTGCGCCGCGTAGTCGGCGGCCAGACCGGCCTTCGCCTGGCCGATGCGCCGCATCATGCTGAAGACGTTCTCGCCGGTGGTCGTCGTCGCGTCCTTCAGCTCGGCCTTGGCCACCCGGCGCACGAGGTCGGCGTCGATGCCCTCGACGACGGCGTCGGACGGGCGGCCGGCGAGCACGCTCTCGTAGCGCGCCACCATCCGGCGGGCGAGGTCGCGCTCGGCCGCCCTGATCGACCGGCCGGCCGGCCCGTCCAGCTCGACGGGGAGGTCGGCGATGCGGCGGGCGGGGATGTCGGCGGCCACGTCGACCTTGCGGCGCCGGACGATGCCGCGGTCGATGACGCACCGGCGGGCGGCGGCGTAGAACCCGGGGTCGGCGGGCGTCAGCCCGGTCTCCTCCAGCGCGTCCATGAGGTCCCCGAGCGGCTTGCTGTCGTCGATCCAGCCGAGGAACTGCCAGATGGCGCGGAAGTCCTCGATGTCGTTGATCAGCGGGGTGCCGGTGAGGGCCATCAGCAGGGGCCGCGCGGTGCGGGCGCGGATGCGGTCGGAGAGCTCGAGCACGTGCTGGGAGCGCTGGCTGCTCTTGTTCTTGATGAAGTGCGCCTCGTCGACGACCATCCCGCGGAAGCCGAAGTCGCCGAGCCAGCCCACGTGGCGGTCGAGCACCTCGTAGTTGACGACGACGATGTCGGCGAACCCGTCGACCGTGTCGCCGTTGCCCTGGACGACGGTCGCCGGGCGGTGCGGCGTCCAGAGGTCGGCCTCGCGCGCCCAGTTGGTCTTGACGACGTTCGGGACGACGACGAGCAGCGGATAGGCGTCGGCCGCCTCCGCGGCGAGCAGCGCCTGGGCCGTCTTGCCCAGACCGGGCTCGTCGGCGAGCAGGAACGTCCGGTGGCCGGCCGCGGCCGCGGCGACGAGCTCGGCCTGGTGGCGCATCAGCTCCTGGCCCTTCGGCGCCCGCAGCGAGGTGGGCACGGGCAGCGCCATGCACGCCGAGTCCCCGCTGCCGGCGCGCTCGAAGGCGCTCAGCAGCGGGGCGATGAGCTCCCAGCCGGCCAGGCGGCGCGGACGGGAGGGGCGCTGCACCACCGCGGAGTAGTCGGGCGCCAGGAACGGGTTGGCGAGCTGCCGGGAGATCACCGACTGGGGCACGGCACGGCGCTCGGGGGCAGCGGGCGCCGGCGGAGCCTCCGCCGGCGGGGCCTCCTCGGCGGCCGGCTCGATGCCGGCGGCCTCGAGCAGGTCGCGCTTGAGCGACCGGGCCGCGTCGGAGACGACCGCGTCCTCGGCGAGCAGCGCCAGCAGGCCGGCGTCCCGGACGGCGGTCGTGGCGAGGATGGTGGCGATGCCGTCCAGGCGCTTGAGCTGCTCGGTGCGGTGCCCGTCGCTGCCGCCGGTCCCGGCCAGGACGCGGGCGCGCTCGTCCCGCAGCAGCAGGGCGACGGCCTGGAACTTCGTGCGCACGGCAGGCGTCACACGGCCGCGCTGGGCGGCCGCCTCGACCTCACGGACGGTGCGGGCGAGCACCGAGACGACGTCGCCGCGCGAGCGGACCCGTCGCTGGTTCCGCGGGGTGCTACGGCGAGCGCCCGTGTGGCGCTGGCCTGGTCGAGCCACAGACTCCTCCTCTGGTCGCCGGGCGCGATCGCCGCGGCAGCATGCCGCACCGTCCCCGGACGGGCGGTCGAGGCCCCGACCGGAGCGCCCGGTCCGCCGGACGCCCAGCCGGCTCGCGGCTCTCCGGGAACGGACGCCGCCAGCCCGGTGGGCCTCTCACGGGGACCCGGAGCCGCCGGCGGGTCGGGTGGTGACCACGGCGGGGGACGTCGTCGTCGGACGAACGGCCCCGGTCCGGTGGTCGGTGCCTCGCCCCTGTCAACGCGTGTGCAGGCCCATGATTCCCGACCCGCCCCCGCTCGGCACCCCCGGACACGCCCGGGGCGTCCGGCGGCGCGGACGGATGATGCCGGCATGACCCGCATCGCGATCCTCCACCCGGGACAGATGGGCGCGGCCGTGGGCCGCGCCTTGGTCGGCGCCGGGCACGACGTCGGCTGGCTGCCCGCGGACCGGGGTGCCGGCACCCGCCGGCGCGCCCTCGAGGCGGGTCTGCGGGAGCTGCCCGACCTCGGGGACCGGGAGGTGGTCCTCTCCGTCTGCCCGCCGGCGGCGGCCCTCGACACCGCCCGGGCGGTCGCCGGGTTCCGCGGGGTGTACGTGGACGCCAACGCGATCAGCCCCGCCACGGCCGGCGAGGTCGCCGCGGTGGTCCGGGACGGCGGCGCCACCTACGTCGACGGTGGCATCGTCGGGCCGCCCCCGGCGCGGGCCGGGTCCACGCGCCTGTACCTGTCCGGGCAGCACGCGGCCGCGGTCGCCGAGGCCTTCCGGGGGACGCCGGTCGAGGCCGTCGTGCTCGACGGCGGGAACACGGCGGCGTCGGCGCTGAAGATGACCTATGCGGCCTGGACGAAGATCACCGCGGCGCTGCTGGTCAGCGTGCGCCGCGCCGCCGGGGACCTCGGTGTCGAGGAGGCGCTGGTGGCCGAGTGGGCCCGCTCGCAGCCGGACCTGGCCGACCGGCACGCCGCCGCGCTGCACGCCGCGGAGCGGAAGGGCTGGCGCTGGGAGGAGGAGATGCGTCAGATCGCGCGCACCCTCGCCGGGACCGGCGAGCCCGCCGGGTTCGCCGAGGCGGCGGCCGAGCAGTTCAGCCGGTGGCCGCGGCCCGCGGACGACTGATCCGGCGTCGAGCTCTCCGACCGTGTCCGCCGCTACGCGCTCCGTCCCGGCACGTCCGCTGCGCTACCGGTCGCTGCTCGCCGTGGTCGCCGTGCTCGCCGCGACCCTGCCGGCCGCGGTCGCGGTGGCGCCCGGGGGCCCGCAGCTCACGGTGATGACGCAGAACACCTACGTCGGCACGGGCCTGACCGACACCTTCGCGGTGTCGTCGTGGCCGGAGCTCGTGGCGGCGGTGAGCCAGGACTGGGCCAACGTGCTCGCCAACGACGTCCCCACGCGGGCCGGGGCGCTCGCCGACGAGATCGCGCGGGTCCGTCCGGAGGTCGTCGGCCTGCAGGAGGTCACGCTCTGGCGCGACCAGACGCCCAGCGACGTCCGCACGCACCCCGCGCCGAACGCGACCCGTGTGGCCTTCGACCACCTGGCGCTCCTCCTGGACCGGCTGCGCGCTCGTGGCCTCCCGTACGTCGCCGTGGCCACGTCGACGAACGCCGACGTCGAGGCGCCGCGACTCGAGCCCGGCACCGGCCTGGTCGACCTGCGGGTCACCGACCGTGACGTGCTCCTGGTGCGGGCCGACGTGGCGGCGCGGGTCAGCGACCCGAGGCACGGCCACTACGCCGCCGAACGCCGCCTGCCCTTCCTGACCGGTCCGGTCAGGAACACCCGCGGCTGGACCTCGATCGACTACCGGGTCGGCCCGAGGACGTCGGTGCGGATCGTGAACACCCACCTCGAGGTCGGCGGCCCGGGATCGGGCCCGGTCCAGGAGCGGCAGGGCGACGAGCTCCTGGCGATCGTCGCCGCGAGCCCCCACCCGGTGATCGCGCTCGGCGACTTCAACGCACCGGCCGACGGCTCCGCCACGGACACCTACCGCGACCTGACCGCGGTGCTCGACGACGCGTGGACCGCGGTGCGGCCGGGCGACCCCGGGCCGACGTGCTGCCAGGGGGAGCTGCTCGCCGATCCGGTCGGGCGCGAGGGGGTCCGGATCGACCTCGTGCTCACCTCCGGGGACCTGACGGTGACCGGGGTGGCGCGCACCGGCGACCAGCCGTTCCGCTCCTCCCCGCCCCCGGTGTGGGCCTCCGACCACGTCGGCGTGACCGCGCGGATCGCCGTCCGCGGGCGGCTGACACCCACCCGGTGACCGCCCGTCGCACGCCTCAGGAGAGCAGGAGGACCAGCAGCACCGCGTTCAGGGCGAGGATCACCGCGGTCACGACGACGGCGACCGCGGTGGTCCCGCGCCGGTTGACCAGCTCGCCCATGACGTCGCGGCGCCGGGTCAGCAGCAGCAGCGGCACGAGCGCGAACGGGATCCCGAAGGACAGCACCACCTGGGACACCACCAGCGCCCGGGTCGGGTCGACCCCGAGCGCCAGGACCGCCAATGCGGGGGCCATGGTCAGCGCCCGGCGGAGGAACAGCGGGATCCGGCGCCGCAGGAAGCCGTCCATGATCACCTGGCCGGCGTAGGTGCCGACGCTGGACGAGGCGAAGCCCGACGCCAGCAGCGCCACGGCGAACAGCAGCGCGGCCGTGCTGTCGATGCCGAACCCCTCGTAGGCCCCCTCGAGGGTGTTGCGGCCGAGCGACGACCCGGCGAACAGGGCGGCCGCGACCAGCAGCATCGCCACGTTGACCAGCCCGGCCAGGCCCATCGCCACGGTGACGTCGAGCCGCTGCGCCCGCAGCGCCGCCAGCCGCTGCCGGACCGTCGTGGCCTCGACGGTCTCGGAGACCAGCGCCGAGTGCAGGTAGATGGCGTGCGGCATCACGGTGGCGCCGAGGATGCCCGCGGCCAGCACCAGGCTGCCGACGTCGTCGAGGCGGGGCACCAGCCCGCCGGCCGCCGCCCCCGCGTCGATCTCCGCGCGCGGCACGAGCAGCAGGAAGGCGAGGACGATCAGGCCGAAGTAGGCGGTCACGAGGCGGGCGAAGCGCCGGTCCCCCGGCGCCTGGACGGCGAGCAGCAGGAAGGCCCAGGCGCCGGTGATCAGCCCGCCGGTGAACAGGTCCAGCCCGAAGAGCAGGTTCAGCGCGATCGCGCCGCCGACGATCTCGGCCAGGTCGGTCGCCATCGCCACCAACTCGGCCTGCCCCCACAGCCCCAGGACGACGGGGCGGGGGTACTGCCTCCGGCAGTGCTGCGGCAGGGACATCCCGGTGGCCAGCCCGAGCTTGGCCGACAGGCTCTGCACGAACATCGCCATGACGTTGGCCAGGACGATCACCCACAGCAGGAGGTAGCCGTACTCGGCGCCGGCGGAGACGTTGGTCGCGAAGTTGCCGGGGTCGACGTAGGCGATCGCGGCGACGAACGCCGGACCCAACAGCGCGAGCCGGCGCCGGCGCGTGGCCCGCACCGCCCGTTCCTGCTCCAGCACGCCGACCCCCCATGCGCCGCGACAGCCGTGCTGCGGAACCGCAATGGTGCGGAACGGCACTGACCGCGCCCAACCCCCAAAGCAGAGGGACGGCGGGCGACCGAGGCCTCAGCGGCGCCCCGGTGCGGGCTCCTCCACCGCCCGGTCCGGGACGACGTGCACGGCGGCCTCCTCGGCGGAGGCCGCTCCCCCGTCGATCCCCTCGTCGAAGGCCTCCAGGTCCGGCGCGGGGTCCGGGGCCGAGCCGGTGCCGGCGTCGGTCTCGGACAGCCGGCCGGCCCGCTGGTCACCGACCTCGTCGTCGCGGAGCTCCCCCTCGCCCCCGGGGAGGTCGCCCACGTCGTCGGCCGGCTCCTCGTCGCCGGTGGCGTCGGGCAGCTCCCGGGCGAGCCGCCCGTCCAGGCTCTCGCCCTGCTCGGCCTCGAACGCCGTCGTCCCCCAGTCGTCCACCGCCCACGGGCGGTCCTGCGGGACGTACCCGAGCTGCAGCACGTCGTCGGTGCTGACGTCCTCGAGGACGTCCTCCGGTTCCAGGCGCAGCGACGCCTCGCGGGCGTCGTCGCCGGAGTCGCCGGGGCTCCCGTGTCGCATCGGGTCCCCCTCCCTCGGGGTACGTGCAGCGCCAGTCTGCCCGGACCGCCGGAGAGGTGGGGTCCTCCCGCGGCTGGGAGCATCGGCGGGGTGTGCACGGTGGTGGTCCGGTGGGCCGAGGGCGCGCCCGTGGCGGTCCTCGCCCTGCGCGACGAGCTGACCAGCCGCGCGTTCGACGACCCCGGCGCCTGGTGGCCGGGGTCCCCGGACGTCGTCGGCGGCCGGGACCGCACCGCCGGGGGGACGTGGTGCGCCACCCGGGTCGCCACCGGCGTCACCGCGCTGGTGCTCAACCGGCCGCAGAAGCGCCAGGCCGACCCGGGCGCGCCCAGCCGCGGCGTCCTGCCGCTGCTCGCCGCCGTGCACGAGGAGGACTGGCTCGGGCAGGTCCGGCTCGACGGCATGGCCAGCTTCCTGCTCGTGCTGGCCGCGCCGGACCGCCTGCTCACCTGGGACTTCGACGGGGCCGGGCTGTCGTCCGCGCAGCACCCCGCGGGCACGTGGATGGTGACGTCCGGGGGCCCGGAGGACCGCAAGGCCGACCGCTTCCTCCCCGACTTCCGCGCGGCGGGGTTCCCCGACGGCTGGCGGCGGCTCACGGCGAAGGAGCCCCCGCGCGACGACCCCGGCGCGCTGGTGGTGCGGCACGAGCAGGACGGGCTGGTCTACGCGACCGTCTTCGGCCAGCTCATCGAGGCCGCACCGGGACGTCTGCACCTGGAGCACAGCCGGCGGCCGTGGACCGGCGAGCCCTGGGAGGTCCTCGACGTCGGCTGACCACCGGCCGGCCCGCGCGCACCGGGGACGGGCACGCACGGGCCGGCCGGTGCGCCGTCAGGCGGCGGCGCGCTCGACCGCCCCGAGGCCGGCCGGCTCCAGCGCGGCGGCGACGAGCCCGGCGACGTCGCCGACCAGTCGGACCTCCAGCCGGTCGCGGACCTCGGCGGGGACGTCGTCCAGGTCGGGCTCGTTGCGGGCCGGCAGGAACACGGTGGTCAGGCCGGCGCGGTCGGCGGCGAGCAGCTTCTGCTTCACCCCGCCGATCGGCAGCACCCGGCCGGACAGGGTGACCTCGCCGGTCATCCCGACGTCGGCCCGCACCGGCCGGCCGGCGGCCAGCGACGCCAGCGCCGTGACCATGGTGACCCCGGCGCTGGGCCCGTCCTTCGGCACGGCACCGGCCGGCACGTGCAGGTGCAGCCGCTCCTGCAGCACCGCCGGATCGATCCCGAGCTCGGCGGCGTGGCCGCGCGCGTAGGACAGCGCGATCTGCGCCGACTCCTTCATCACGTCGCCCAGCTGACCGGTGACGGTCAGCCCCGGCTCCCCGTCGACGGCGGTCACCTCGATGAAGAGGACGTCGCCGCCGGTGCCGGTGACCGCCAGGCCGGTCGCCACGCCGGGGACGGCGGTGCGCTCGGCCGTCTCCGGCGTGAACCGCGGCCGGCCCAGGTAGCCGCGCAGGTCGGCCGCGGTGACGTGCAGCGGGGCCGCCGACGGGTCCCGGGCCAGGGTCGCCGCCGCCTTGCGCAGGACCCGCGCCAGCGCCCGGTCCAGCTGGCGCACGCCGGCCTCCCGGGTGTGCTCGGCCGCGATCGCCCGCAGCGCGTCGTCGCCGACCGTCACCTCCTCCGCCGTCAGCGCGGCCCGCTCCATCTCCCGCGGCAGCAGGTGGCCGCGGGCGATGGCCACCTTCTCGTCCTCGGTGTAGCCGTCGAGCTGGAGGAACTCCATCCGGTCCAGCAGCGGCTGCGGGATCGTGTCGACGACGTTGGCCGTCGCCAGGAACAGCACGTCGGACAGGTCGAGGTCCAGGTCGAGGTAGTGGTCGCGGAAGGTGTGGTTCTGCTCGGGGTCGAGCACCTCCAGCAGCGCCGCCGCGGGGTCGCCGCGGTGGTCGCTGCCGACCTTGTCGATCTCGTCGAGCAGTACGACCGGGTTCATCGAGCCGGCCTCGCGCAGCGCGCGGACGATCCGGCCGGGCAGCGCGCCGACGTAGGTGCGCCGGTGGCCGCGGATCTCGGCCTCGTCCCGCACGCCGCCCAGCGCGACCCGGACGAACCGGCGGCCGAGCGCCCGGGCGACGGACTCGCCGAGGCTGGTCTTGCCGACCCCGGGCGGGCCGACCAGCGCCAGCACCGCGCCGGAGCCGCGGCCGCCGACCAGCTGCAGCCCGCGCTGCGCGCGGCGGGCCCGCACAGCGAGGTGCTCGACGATCCGGTCCTTGACGTCGTCGAGGCCGTGGTGGTCGGCGTCCAGGACCGCGCGGGCGGCGGCGACGTCGTCGTCGTCCGGCGTCCGGACGTTCCAGGGCAGGTCGAGGACGGTGTCCAGCCAGGTGCGGATCCAGCCGCCCTCGGGACTCTGCTCGCTGGTCGCCTCCAACCGGTCGATCTCGCGGAACACGGCGGTGCGCACCTGCTCGGGCAGGTCCGCGGCCTCGGCGCGGGCGCGCAGGTCCGAGCCGCCGTCGCCGTCCTCGCCGAGCTCCTTGCGGATCGCGGCCAGCTGCTGGCGCAGCAGGAACTCGCGCTGGGACCTCTCCATCCCCTCGCGGACGTCGTCGCGGATCTGCTCCGAGACCTGCATCTCGGCCAGGTGCGCGCGGGTCCACGCGACCAGCCGTTCCAGCCGCGCGTCGACGTCGGTGGTCTCGAGCAGCTCGAGCTTGCGACGGGCGTCGAGGTACGGGGCGTAGCCGGCCAGGTCGGCCAGCGCGCCGGGGTCGGTCACCCGCGAGACGGTGTCGATGGTCTGCCAGTTGCCGCGGGTCCGGAGCACCGAGACGACGAGCGTGCGGTACTCACCGGCCAGCTCGGCGGTGCGGTCGGTGGGCGCGCCGTCGTCGACGGGCGTGGCCTCGACCCACAGCGCCGCCCCGGGGCCGGGGACGCCGGTGCCGATCCGCACCCGGGCGGTGGCCCGGACGATCGCGGCCGGCTCGCCGGTGGGCAGCCGGCCGACCTGCTCGAGCGTGGCCAGCACGCCGGAGCCGCTGTAGACGCCGTCGAGGCGCGGGACGACGAGCAGGCGCCTGCCGGCCGAGGCGACCGAGGCGTCGACCGCCGCCTGCTCCTCGCCGTCGAGCGGAACCGGCAGGACCATGCCGGGGAGGAGGACGGCGTCGTCGAGGGGCAGGACGGGCAGACGAAGGGCTTCTGCCATGGGGATGTCACTTCCTGAGGTTGAGTGTCCTCCACTCAACTCCTGGCGGGCCCCGTTGCTTCCCCCACTCGTGGGCGCCGGCGACCCCGCATCGAGGGCTCATTCCTGTCGTACCCGGGGGCCACCCTGAGCGTGTCCGGATCGCACCGCCGGGATCGCGATCGCAGACCGCGGCCACCGCACCGGCGGCCCCAGGGAGGAGGCGAGGACGAGATGAGGACCTACGACCCCGCCGACCGCATCGTGTACGTCCACCTGGCGCAGGACCCCGCCGCTCCCCCGGCGCCGCCGGCAGCCCGCGACGAGTGCCACCGGCTGCCGGCCGGCTACGCGAACACCTCCCTCGCCGCCCGGCTCGGCGGACCCCGCGCGGCCGGGACCCGTCCGGCGCTCGTCGTCCTCCCCGGAGGGTCGGCACCGGCCGACGGCCCTGCCCCCGCCGTCCCCGCGCTGCGCCTGGCCCGGTAGCCGGCCCGGCCGGGACGCCGGGTCAGGCGAACTGGCCGGGCTGGTAGGAGCCGCCGGGGGTACCCGCGATCACGTTCAGCCGGTTGTAGGCGTTGATCACGGCGATCTCGGTGATCAGGGCCGCCAGCTGCTCGTCGTCGAAGTGCTTGCGCGCGGCCTGCCAGGCCTCCTCGCTGACACCGGTGGCGGCGTCGGCGATCCGCGTGCCCTCCTCGGTGAGGGCGAGGGCGGCGCGCTCGGCCTCGGTGAAGACCGCGGCGTCCCGCCACGCGGCGACCAGGTTCAGCCGCACCTGGGTCTCCCCCGCGGCCAGGGCGTCCTTCGTGTGCATGTCGGTGCAGAAGCCGCAGCCGTTGATCTGGCTGGCGCGGATCCGCACCAGTTCCCGCACCGTCTCGGGCAGCGGCGCCTCGCCGGCGACCTGGGCCGCGGCGTTGAACTTCCGGGCGAACCGCATCACGAGCGCGGAGCCCTGCAGGTCGAACCTCGTGTCCATGGTGTTCTCCTTCCTCGGTCGCCTGCTGTCAGGGAGCGCAGGCCGTGGAACTCCCGCGGGCGTGCCGAGGAGGCCGTCCGCGACGCCGAGGAGCCGAGGTCGCAGCTCCTCGGACACCGCGGCCGCGTCCTCGACCGACCGGGTCGTCCCTGGATCGCTCACCTCATGAGGACGACGCAGGGCCGCGACGTGTGACGTGCCCGCCGACCGGGCTCCCGGCTGCCCGGGCGGGACCGACGACGACAGGCGCGTCGCCGCACGCCCCGCAACGCGCCGGTGAGGGGAACCATCTCCCCACGACGGTGGACGAGCAGGAGGTCGCCATGTCCGATCACTCCAGGTCCGATCACGCCCGCACGACGGCTCCGACCGGGATGCCGGTCCTCGGCCGGGGTAAGCACCGCAGCCCGGCCCGGGGCGCCTGCTTCATGGAGTACACCTCGCTGCTGGCCGGCGAGACCTTCACCGACCGCCCCCGGTGCGTGGACAACGAGCTGGCCACCGTGCTGCGGGGCGCCAACGACCAGCTCTCCGACGGCCAGCGGCACGTGCTCGTGCCCCTGCTGGGCCGGGCGATCGGCCTGGTGGTGGAGCGTCCCCCGGCAGTGGGCAGGTGGCGGGTCTCGGCCACGGAGTGGCGGCGGCACCGCGAGGCGGCCCTCCGCCACCGCGCGCGCACGGCACGGCTCAGGCGCGCGGTCGCCGTCCGCTTCACGCGGGCGCTGGGGGTGCCCTCCGCACGCATCGACGACGTGTGGTCGAGCTGGGGCCAGGAGGTCTCCTGGCTGTTCTGGGACCTGATGAGCGAGCCGGCGCTGCCCCGCCGGTCCGAGGAGTACGTGCACCGGCTGGTCGACCGGCTGCACCTGCTGCACGCCTGCTACGAGCAGGCCATGGACGACCTGGGTCTGCCGCGCCCGGCACGCGAGGACGACCGCGCCGCGGCGCCCGGGGCCCGGACCCCCGCGCACGCCACCGCTCCCCCCTCTGCGACGGCGGGAGGCTGACGCCGCTGCCCCGGGCTCGCGCCCCGGCTGCTGCGCTCCTGTTGTTGCGCGGCGACGCGCACCGGTCTGTGCTGGAACCACTCCGGCCCGGAGCACGTCCCGAGGGAGGTCCCGATGTCCCGCACCGCCGGCACCGCCCAGGTCTCGTCCGTCCGTCGCGTCATCGTCGCCAGCCTCGTGGGCACCTCCCTCGAGTGGTACGACTTCTTCATCTACGGCACGGCCGCCGCGCTCGTCTTCAACCAGATCTTCTTCCCCAGCTTCGACCCGCTGGTCGGCACGCTGCTCGCGTTCACGACGTACGCGGTCGGGTTCGTGGCCCGGCCGCTGGGCGGGATCGTCTTCGGCCACTACGGCGACAAGCTCGGCCGGAAGAACGTGCTCGTGGTCACGCTGCTGATCATGGGCATCGCCACCTTCCTGATCGGCGTGCTGCCCACCTACGGGTCCATCGGCGTGTGGGCCCCGGTCCTGCTGGTGGCGATGCGCTTCCTGCAGGGCCTCGGGCTCGGCGGCGAGTGGGGCGGCGCGGTCCTGATGACGCTGGAGTCCGGCGCCCCGCACCGGCGCGGGCTCAACGCCAGCTGGCCGCAGGTCGGGGTGCCCATCGGGCTGCTGCTGGCCAACGGGGTGCTGGCGCTGGTGGGCGCGGTGACCTCGGACTCGGCGTTCATCGACTGGGGGTGGCGGATCCCGTTCCTGCTCAGCGGCGTGCTGGTGCTCGTCGGGCTGTGGATCCGGCTGACGATCGCCGAGAGCCCGCTGTTCCGCGAGGTGCAGGAGCACGACGCCGAGGTCAAGGCCCCGATCGTCGACGTCCTGCGCCGGTACCCGAAGCGGGTGCTGCTCGCGATCGGCGCGCGGATCGGCGTCGACGTGGCCTTCTACACCTTCATCCTGTTCGTCACGACGTACGTCGCGACGTACCTGGGGCTGCCGAGCAGCTACGCGCTCAACGCGGTCCTCATCGCCGCCGCGGTGCAGGTGTTCCTCATCCCCTGGTTCGGCGTGCTGTCGGACCGGTTCGGACGCCGACCGGTGTACCTCTTCGGCGCGGTCGGCGCCGCGATCTGGGTCTTCGCGTTCTTCGCCCTGCTCGACACCGGCCGCTTCGCGCTGATCGTCCTCGCCACGGTGGTCGCGCTGTTCTTCCACGCCGCGATGTACGGCCCGCAGGCCTCGTTCATCGCCGAGCTGTTCCCGACCAGGGTCCGCTACACCGGCGCCTCCATGGGCTACCAGCTGGCGGGGATCCTCGGCGGCGCCCTCGCCCCGATCATCTCGGTGGCCCTCATCGACCGCTACGACACCTCGCTGGCGGTCTCCCTCTACGTGGTGGCGGTCCTCGTCCTCACCGCGGTCTGCGTCCTCCTGGCGCCGGAGACCGCGCGGACCGACCTGCACGCCGACCCGGCCACCACGGGCCCGACGGAGCGCGCCACCCGCTGACCCACGCCGCCCGGCTCAGGGCGCCACCGGCCGGGACCGACCCCGCGCGCCCGCGGGAGACCCCCGGTCCACGGGTGGAGGGCGGCCGTGCGGCGTGTCCGGTGTCGGCCGCGCGTGACGTTCGGCTCTGACCGGGCCCCGGACGGCGTTCCTACGCTGGCCGGGCGGGCGCCGCGGTGCGCGGCCGTCGACGTCCTCGGGCGCCGGGGCGACACCGTGGAGCGGCCGGAACGGAGGTCCCCGTCCCCGTCCACGGAGGAAGACCATGCGGATCGTCGTCATCGGCGGCACCGGGCTCATCGGGTCGAAGGTCGTCACGCTGCTCACCGCCCAGGGGCACGAGGCGATCGCGGCCTCCCCCGCCACGGGCGTCGACACCCTCTCCGGCCGGGGGCTGGCCGAGGTCCTCGACGGCGGGCCGGTCGTGGTCGACGTGTCCAACTCCCCGTCCCTCGACGAGGCGGCGGCCCTGTCGTTCTTCACCACCTCGACCCGCACCATCCTCGCCGCCGAGGCCGCCGCGGGGGTCACCCACCACGTGGCGCTGTCCGTGGTAGGGGTCCGCCGCCTGTCGGGGAGCGGCTACCTGCGCGCGAAGATCGCCCAGGAGGACCTCATCGAGAGCGGGCCGGTCCCCTGGTCGATCGTGCACGCGACGCAGTTCTTCGAGTTCCTCTCCGGCATCGCGCAGGGGGCCACCCTCGACGGCACGGTCCGGCTGGCCCCCGTGCTGGTCGCGCCCATCGCCGCCGAGGACGTCGCGGCGACCGTCGCTCGGACCGCTGTCGGCGCCCCGATGACGGCCACCGTCGAGGTGGCCGGGCCGGAGGAGTTCCGCCTCGACGAACTCGTCGCCCGCCTGCTGCGCGCGCACGGCGACCCCCGCGAGGTGGTGGCCGATCCCGGCGCCCGCTACTTCGGCGCCCCCGTGGACGAGCGGACCCTCCTGCCGGAGACCGGCGCGCTCCACGGCAGCACCCGGTTCGAGGACTGGCTGCGCCAGTCGGCGGGCGTGCGGACCTGACGCCGGTGCGGTTCCCGGCGCACTGACGCGGCCGCCGTCACGGCTTCCGGGTCGCCGCCTGCTCCGCCGTCGCCTGCGGGCGCCGAGGCGTGGGGAGGCCCGCCGCGGCCTCTGCCACGGCCTCGAGCGCCGTGCCGATCACCTCGGTCACGACGTCCGGCCGGGAGATGAGGATCGCGTGCGAGCCCTCGAGCTCGACGATCCGCGCGCCGGCCCGCTGGGCCATGGAGCGGACGACGTCCGTCCCCACGGTCAGGTCGCCGGTGGTGACCACCGCCCAGGACGGCAGCCGCTTCCAGGCCGGGGGCCCCGAGAGGTCGGTGAAGGCGGCCTCGGCGATGGGCCGCTGGGTGGCGGCCAGCACGGCCGTCTGCTCCACGGGCAGGTCCGCCGCGAAGGCCTCGTGGAACCTCGCC
Source organism: Geodermatophilus sp. SYSU D00965 (assembly GCF_054050075.1). Lineage (NCBI taxonomy): Bacteria > Bacillati > Actinomycetota > Actinomycetes > Geodermatophilales > Geodermatophilaceae > Geodermatophilus > Geodermatophilus sp. SYSU D00965. Next base: position 99,206 of record NZ_JBJGYQ010000018.1, read on the forward strand.
GGGTCGACGCCGAACTCCGTCGCCGCCTGCCCGTCCGGGCCGGTCGGGTACCGGCGGGGCACGAGCGCACTGTCGAGCACGCTGTCCTTGGAGCCGCTGGCCACCGCGCCCAGGGCCTCGCCCTCGTCGGGGGCGAACGCGGCCACGTAGACCAGGCCGAGGACGTTCGGGGCGCCGGTCGCGGCGTTGGTGATCACCGCTCCGCCGTAGGAGTGGCCGACCAGCAGGACGGGGCCGTCGATCTGGCCGAGGACGGACGCGATGTACGCGGAGTCGGCGGCCAGCCCGCGCAGCGGGTTGGGCGGTGCCACCACCGGGTGGCCGCGCTGCTGCAGCGCCGCGATGACGCCGCTCCAGCCGGCGGCGTCGGCGAAGGCGCCGTGCACCAGAACGACGGTGACGTCGGTGGGAGAGGTGGGACGAGACATCTGCACTCCTCGGGAGGTGCCGCTCCGAGGCACTCAAGACCGTGCGCCCGGCCCGCGCCTCATCCCCGACGGATGACCGCCGCCGAGCCCGGTGCACCGACCAGGTCCCCGCGGCCGGGAACGGTCAGGCTTCGGGGCTCACGCCGGCACGCGGACCGGCGGGTCCTCCCCCGCCTCGGGCTCGGCGACGATCCACGCGGTGCGTCCGTGGATCGGCGGGGTCTTGGTGCCGTCGGTGAACCACACGACCACTCCCCCGTGCGCCCGGCAGTGCGCGCGCACCACGCGGACCCGGCCGCCCTGCCGGCTCCTGGCCGGCCGGACCAGCGGGAGGCCGAAGTCGCTGCCGACGACGTCGGTGGTGAGGACGGGCTCCCCCGCGGGCAGGGAGGACGTGGAGACGGTGACCGCGGGCACCGGCGGCACAGGCCGGGCCGGGGGCTCCACGCCGCGGTGGACGGCGGCGCCGCGGCTCTTCCCGCACACGCAGCGCCAGGCGACCTCGCCGGCGGCTCGGCTGAACGGGTGGGCGGACGTGGAGACGGGGGTCATTCGGGGCCTCCTCGGGATCGGGGCCGGGTGGTCGACCAGCGGATCGAACGTGTGTTCGATCCTAGGCCGTCCGGGGCGTCCCCGGCACTCAGTCCGGCTGGGTGCCCTTGCGGGTCACGCGGATCGTCTGCGGGCTGCGGGTCCGGCGCGTGGGGACCACCTCGCCGAGCTCGACCAGCCGCTCGACCGCGGCGTCCTTGTCCACCTGCGTGCGCAGGCCGCCGCCGGACCACTCGCAGTGCAGGTCGTCGGCCGGACCGGACCGGCCGCGCAGCCGTTCCCGCGCGTACTCCTTGTGGCGCCGGGCCTCGCTCTCCGCGGCCCGCCAGGCGTCGTAGTCGTGCACCGCGCCGACGTAGTCCGCGTCGGTCACCGTGAGGCGGGACTGGCGGGACACCTCGCCCTCGGTCTCCGGGTCCACCGGCGGGCCCCAGCACAGGTCGAGGAACGGGCACCAGTCGCACATGGCGTCCACCCCGGGCCCGAACCCGTCCCGCGGAACGGCCTCGGCCCCGTCGTCCTCGACGGTGGCGTAGACGTCGGTCAGCCACATGATCGCCTCGGCGGTCAGCGACGGGTCGGCGTCGGCCTCGAAGACGACGTCCTCCCCCGAGTCGCGGGACAGGTAGCGCAGACGCAGTCCGTCGACGTCCTGCCCGGTGCCGGCCTCCAGTCGGCGGTCCGCGGTCTGCCCGGTGCGCAGCAGCCAGGCGTAGACCGCGACCTGGAACCAGTGCCGGACCGGGACCCCGCGGGTGAGGACCCGCTCGAAGCCGAACCGGGACGTCGTCTTGAGGTCCTCGACGACCGGGGCGTGCCACCAGTCGCAGCGCCCCTTGACCTGCTCGCCCTGGAGGCGGACCTCGGTCAGGCCGCCGTACTGGCGGCGCAGCGCGCGCAGCACGCCGCGGTGCAGTTCGGTGCCGATGAAGGCCTGCAGTCCGGTGCGCGGGTTGGTCGGACGGCGGCGGGCGATGCGGTAGGCCGCCCGCCGCCGGCACTCGCCGAGCTCGGAGGCGCCGATCATCCGCTGCCGGGAGCGGGCCCGCCGGCTGTCGAGGTCGCGGACCGCGGCGGCCAGGCTGGGGGCCGCCCGTCGGTCGGCGGCGCTGGGACGGGCGGGCAGGACGGCGGTCATCGCGGCGTCCTCGGGTCGGGGGTGGTGGGGGGGGGGGGGGGGGGGGGGGGGGGGGGGCGCGGGGGGGGGGGGGGGGGGGGCGGGGGGGGGGGGGGGGGGGGCCCCCCCCCCCCCCCCCCCCCCCCCGGCGGTGTCGGTCACGCGATCTCCTGCTGGCCGGCCAGGCCGGCCCGCTGCGTGGCGATGACCTCGCGCACGAGGGCGGTGAGCCGCTTGGTCGCCACCTGCTCGACCGGCCGGCCGAAGCGGGCGCCGATCTCCTCCCCGGTCACGCCCAGGGTCTCCAGGCTCGCCAGCACGCCCCGGCGGGCGGCGTTGAGCCGGCGCTCCCGCGGGTCGTCCGGGGTCGGCGAGGCCTCCAGCAGCGGGTTGGCCGTGGTGGCCTCCTGGCCGGCGTCCGGGCGGGCGGCCGCGGCGGCAGCGCGGGCGGCCTCGACCACCGCGGCCGGCGTCGTGGGCGCGGGCGGAGCGGCCGGGGCCCGGCGGCGCCCCGCCGGGTGGGCCTTCATCGACGCCTCGATGAACTCCTCGTGCCGGGCCTGGACCAGCTCGCCGACGGTGTACGAGCCGCCGGGGGTCGGCACCTCGACCTGGAGCAGCCCGGCGCGGTTGGCCGCACCCCAGACCTCGCGCAGCTCGTCGTCGTCCGCGGCGTCGCCGATCCGCGCGACCAGGTCGGCGACGTCGGGCTCGTCCCGTCCGCCGGCCCGGGGAGCCGGGCGGCCGGCCGCGGCCTCCTCGGTCCGCTCGTGGTCGAGCAGCCCGCCGCCGTGGAAGGCGACGAGGTCGCGGACGTGCGCGGTGCCCGGGTCGCACCGGAGCGCGTCGAAGACCAGCCACTCCAGCAGCCGGCCGGTCGCCGCCGGGTCGGTGACCTCCTTGGCCGGGTCGGTGTTGGGCTTGATCCCGACGTGCACGCTGCGGGCGCCGACCAGCAGCGGCCGCCGTCCCCGGCGCAGCCGCATCCACACCGTCGCCGCGTACGGGAACTCCCGGTGGGTCTGCACCGACCAGGTCTTCTGCCCCTCGACCGGCCGGCCGTTGGCGTCGACCTCGGTGACCTCCTTGCCCCGCGCGGTCACGACGACGATGCCGGGGAAGGTCAGCAGCTCGGTCTGCAGCTTGCGCCAGCGGGAGCCGGCGTCGTTCCAGAGGTTCTGGCTGATGGTGATCTCGGCGTTGGGATCGCGCTTGAGCAGCTCGCGGTTGCGCGTCGACTTCGAGGCCCGGTCGCTGGCCCAGTCCTTCAGGCCGTCCCAGATCGCCGAGCCGGTGTCGATGCCGAGCACCACCGGCGGCTCACCGGCGTCGGCGGCTCGGCGGGCCTCGGCCTTGACCGCCTGGACGGCGGACAGCACCGCGGCGTAGGAGCCGTCGTGCTCGACGAGCTGGTACTTCGCGCCGGGGACCGCGCCGTACTCGTCACCGGCGCCCTCGTTGAGGTCGATCCAGTACAGGGCGCCGATCCTGTCACTGCTGCTGAACTGGGCCAGGGCCCAGCTCTTGCCCGCCTTCTCCTCGCCCTCGAGGAGGATGCACGGCCACGGGACGCGACCGGTGGGCTGACGGGTCTTGAGGCCGGAGACGGCCATGGTGGACTCCTTGTCGACATGGGGAAGATGTCGACCCGAACGCTAGAAACGGGTGCCGACACATCTCGGCGGCTCCGCGCAAGCACATCGCGGCGTCGGTGACGAAATGCCAGGTCACGGGTCCGCCCGGCGTGTCGGCCGTTCGCTGTCGGCGTAATCCGGCACAGGCCGTCGGCGCGGCGGTCACGCGTGCCGGTCTCGCGCGAATCTGCTGGTCAGACGCCGGAAAGTGTCAGACCCCGCCCGTACGTTCGGCCCATGACGCGGATCGGTGGACGGCAGTCGGTGGAGGGGCTCCTCCTCGACTGGTCGCTCGCCGTGCCGCTGCCCGACCGCGCGCTGCCGGTGGCCCTCCTCAGCCGGGAGCAGAAGGCCGCCGAGTTGCAGCGGGTACAGGCCCGCCGCGCCCGGGATGCCGCCTACGAGGCCGAGCTGGTGATGGGCCTGGCCGACGACACTCCCGACACGTTGGATCCGCTGCCGGGGACGCCGGGTGCGCGCAGCCGGTCGTGGGCGCCGGACACCGAGTTGCCGGGGGTGTCGGAGTTCCTCGCGCCGGAGCTGGCGGTGGTGCTCAACTGCGGCCGGGGCACCGCCGCGCACCTGGCGCACCGGGCGTGGGTGTACCGGGAGAACCTGCCGGGCACGCGGGCGGCGCTCGCGGCCGGGGAGCTGGACGAGGCGCGGGCGAAGGTGCTCGCCGACGTGCTCGCGCACACCAGCGCCGACATCGCCCGGGTGATCGAGGCCCGGCTGCTGCCCGAGGCGGCCGGCCTGTCGACAGGGCGGCTGCGCAACCGGGCGCTGGCGCTGTTGCTGGAACTGGACGCCGACGCCGTCGACGCCCGCCGCAGGGACGCCCAGCGGTCCGCCGACGTGCGGAGTTCTCCCTCGCACCTGGAGGGCATGGCCACGCTGGCCGCCGGCCTGCCCGCCGACGAGGCCGCCCTGGCCGCGCTGGAGGGCAGTGCGGCCATCCCCGGCGCGGTCGACGGGCTGCCGATCACCGCCGCGCACGTGCGCGAGCTGCTCGCCCGGATCGGCGCCCTGGGATTGCGCGCGCCCGAGGGCGGGTCGCTGACCTTCGCGCTCACCGACGACCACGGGCGGCTGCTGGCCACCGCCGGCCCCGACCAGCTCCGGCGCCTGGCCCGCCGCGGCTGCCCGGAGCATCCCGCCGGCGACTGCGGCTGCCCGGTGCTCGGCCGCCCGCCGGCCACCGGCGCCTACACCCCCACCGCCGCCCAGTCGGTGTTCATCGAGGTCCGCGACTGCACCTGCCGCTTCCCCAACTGCGGCCGGCGGGTGGGCTGGGCCGACCTCGACCACGTCGTTCCGCACGCCTGCGGCGGACCAACCGACTGCGCCAACCTGTGCTGCCTGTGCCGCTCCCACCACCGGCTCAAGACCTTCGCCCGCGGCTGGCACTGCGCCCTGGACGACGACGGCACCCTGCAGGTCACCACCCCGACCGGCGACACCCGCACCACCCGACCACCCGGCCTGCGACCACCGACACCCGAGCCACCGGTGCCACCCCCGGCACCACCACCGTCGACCGAGAGCCCCCCGCCGGACGACGATCCACCACCCTTCTGACCTGGCCTGCGGATCTCGCGGGTGACCACTCCCTGGAGGCGGCGGAGGCCTCGTGCAGCCGGGCGCTGTGTCGCCCGACGGCGGAACGCGGGCCGCCGATGCTGTGGGTCGCGGCGCACCCGAGCAACGTCGGCGACGTGCAGCAACGGTTGGACGCCCAACGCTTGGTGCACCACGGCTCTAGGCTGGGCCGGTGACGACCGGCCAGACACCCCAGCCACTGCCCGCCTCCGAGGACGTGCTCGCCCTGGACCGGCAGGTCTGCTTCGCCCTGGCGGTGGCCGCCCGCAACGTGATCGCCGTCTACCGGCCCGTGCTCGAGCCGCTCGGCCTGACCCACCCGCAGTACCTCGTGATGCTGGCGCTGTGGCAGCACGGGTCACTGTCGGTCAAGGCGCTCTCCGGCCTGCTGCAGCTGGATCCCGGCACGCTGTCCCCGCTGCTCAAGCGGCTGGAGGCGGCCGGGCTGCTGCGCCGGGAGCGGGATCCGAAGGACCAGCGGAATCTGGCGCTGGCGCTGACCGACGAGGGCGTGGCGCTGCGGGAGCAGGCGGAGCGGATCCCCGCCGGCATCGTCGAGCGCCTGGGCCTGCCGGTGGAGAAGCTGATGGAGCTGCACGGCGTGCTCACCGAGGTGATCGCGGCCGCGCAGCAGGCGCTGAGCAGTCCCGCCACCGAGGACACGGCGGACTCCCCTGCCGTCACGGTCGCCTGACTGCTCCCCCACCACCCCGCCGGCTGTTGGATGCCTAACAGTTAGTGCCCCAACCCTTTGCGGGCTTACCATTCCGGTGCACCATCGAGGTGTGCCCGTCAGCGAGCAGGAGCGCCCAGCCGCCATGACCTCCCCCACCGCGGAGCCCGGCCGGCCGGCCGAGCCCGTCGTCCGACCGGCTCCGCACCGCTGGCTCTGGTACGCCCTCGGCGGGGGCCTGCCCGAGCGCCACCGCGGCTGGGTGCTGCACGACACCACCACCGGCACCTGGGGGCTGCGGCACGTCGCCCGCATGCTGGTGCAGATGTCGATCCCGATCGCGCTGATCGTGGTCTTCCTGCCGGCTCCGCTGGGGCTGCGCGCGGCGGTCGCCGGCGGCGGCATCTTCCTCGGGCTCATCTACTCGCTGGCCTACATGCCCGAGACCACCGAGAACCGGGTCGTGAAGGCCGGCTACCCGGCGGGAACCGCCACCGCCGTCCGCGAGCGGGCCGCCCGCGAGCGGGACCTGCGGGACAGCGAGCGCCGCCGGGCCGCCAACGCCAGGCGCGCCGCCCGCTACCGCGACCGCCAGGGCCACTGACCGGCCGGGCCGGCTGTCCGGACCTCCTCCCAGGAGCTCGGCGGGCGGGACACCGCCGTCCGGCTGGCCGACCGCTCCTCCGCAGGCGTCGGCGGACCCCGCGACCGCCCTCAGGGACGGCGCGACTCGCTCCCGGCGACCAGCGGTGGATTGCCGGGGTGATCGCGCCGACGGATCATGGCCGGCATGGCCCGCCACACCGTCCGGGTTCCGCTCCCTCGGCCGTCCGTGGCAACGGCGTGACCCGGCCGCAGGCAGCGGTCGACTGGCCCCTGCTCCTCCTGGGCGTCGTGGGCACCGTAGGCGCAGTCACCGCGCTGACCCAGGACGCGTGGCTGTGGGGAGCCGTCATCGTCCTCGGGTCGATCGTCGCCGAGTTGCTGGTGGTCCTGGCCCGACGCCGGCGAGCGCGACGCGCACAGACCCGGTGACCACGGGCGCCGCACGTCCTAGTCCTCGATGACGTCGAGCCCCTGCTCCCGCAGCAGCGCCAGGTGGTCCAGCATCCCCTTCACGACCTCCGGGTCGTGGCCCGCCCAGTCGTCCACCTCGCCGACGACACGCAGCGGATGGCGGGTCCGGTAGGACTGCGTGGGGTTGCCGGGGAACCTCTTGTTCGTCACGTTCGGGTCGTCCTCGAAGGGCCCCAGGGGCTCCACGACGTAGATGCGTCCCCGCTCACTACTCCCGGCCAACGCGGTCGCCAGCTCCGCCCCCCAAGCGGCGGTGTCCACGAGCGCGGTGAAGTAGATGTGGTTCGACACCCGGCCCGCCTGGAAGTTCGAGCCGAAGCCGGGGACCAGCTCGTCGCCGACCTCGAGCGCGGACCTCGTCCCGTGGAAGAAGGGGCCCCCGATGCGCGCGCAGTTGTCGTAGGTCACGGGGACGTGGGTGCCGCTGTCCTCGCCCATCGCCGTCCTCTCCTCGGACACCGCGGCCGGCCGCGCCAGGCGACGGCCCCCACCGCACCGCCACCGTAAGAGGCGCCCAGGGCGGACCACTCCGGGGACGCCGGAGCCGGCGCTAGTCGCCGCCCGGCCCGACGGCCAGCGGGACCCGCGCGGGGTCGGTGCGGGGCCGTCCGCCGCGGAGGCGGTGCGCCAGGGCGGTGTGCCGGCGGCCGGAGCCGGTGGCCCGCACCGCCTGGCCCAGCGCCCGCGGGGAGCCGACGAGGACGACGAGCCGCTTGGCCCGGGTGACGGCGGTGTAGAGCAGGTTGCGCTGCAGCATCATCCACGCGCTGGTGGTCAGCGGGACGACGACGCAGGGGTACTCACTCCCCTGCGAGCGGTGGACGGTGACGGCGTAGGCGTGCACCAGCTCGTCGAGCTCGCCGAAGTCGTAGTCGATGGCCTCGTCCTCGTCGGTGACGACGGTGAGGGTCTGCGCGACCGCGTCGATGGCGGTGACGACGCCCTGGGTGCCGTTGAAGACCCCGTGCGCGCCCTTGTCGTAGTCGTTGCGGATCTGGGTGACCTTGTCCCCCACCCGGAACACCCGGCCGCCGAACCGCTTCTCGGCCCGGTCCGGCCGCGCGGGGGTGAGCGCCTCCTGCAGCAGCTCGTTGAGCGCCGCGGCGCCGGCCGGCCCGCGGTGCACCGGGGTCAGCACCTGGACGTCGCGGCGCGGGTCGAGGCCGAACCGGGCCGGGATCCGGCGGGTGACGACGTCCACGGTGAGCCGCGCGGCCTCCTCGGCGTCGTCGGTGCTGAACAGGAAGAAGTCGTCGAGACCGCGGACCTGCGGAGGGGCGCCGGTGTTGATCCGGTGCGCGTTGGTCACCACCCCCGACCGGCTGGCCTGCCGGAACACCTGCGTCAGGCGCACGTGCGGGATCGGCGTGCCCTCGGCGAGCAGGTCGCGCAGCACCTCGCCGGCGCCGACCGAGGGCAGCTGGTCGACGTCGCCCACCAGCAGCAGGTGCGCGCCCGGTGGAACGGCCCGCACCAGCTTGTTGGCCAGCAGCAGGTCAAGCATCGAGGACTCGTCGACGACCACCAGGTCGGCCTGCAGCGGCCGCTCCCGGTCGAAGGCGGCGTCCCCGCCGGGGCGCAGCTCCAGCAGCCGGTGCACCGTGACCGCCTCGACGCCGGTCAGCTCGGTGAGCCGCTTCGCCGCCCGGCCGGTCGGCGCGGCCAGCACGACCCGCGCGCCCTTGGCCGCCGCGAGGGTGACGATCGAGCGCACGGTGAAGCTCTTGCCGCAGCCGGGGCCACCGGTGAGGACGGCGACCTTCTCGGTCAGAGCCAGGCGCACCGCCTCCTGCTGGCCTCCAGCGAGCTCCACGCCGGTGCGCCGGTGCAGCCAGGCCAGCGCGGCGTCCCAGTCCACGGTCGCGAAGGCCGGCAGCCGGTCGGTGTCGGCGCCCGCCAGCCTCCGCAGCCCCGCGGCCAGGGAGACCTCCGCCCGGTGGAAGGGGACGAGGTAGTACGCGACCGTGTCGGGCTCCCCGTCCGCACCGGGGAGCTCCTCGCGCATCACGCCGTCCTCGGCGACCAGCAGGGCCAGGCAGTGCCCCACCAGGTCGGCCGGGACCTGCAGGATCTCCACCGCCCGCGCGACGAGTTCGGTCTCCGGGAGGAAGCAGTGCCCCTGCCCGGTCGCCTCCGAGAGGACGAACTGCAGCCCCGCCTCGACCCGCTGGGTGCTGTCGTGCGGGATGCCCACCGCGGCGGCGACCGTGTCCGCCGTTCGGAACCCGATGCCCCACACCTCGGCGGCCAGGCGGTAGGGCTCGGCACGGACGACGCCGATCGAGGCGTCGCCGTACTGCCGGTAGATGCGCACGGCCAGCGAGGTCGAGACGCCGATGCCCTGCAGGAAGACCATCACCTCCTTGATGGCCCGCTGCTCCTCCCAGGCCGCGGTGATCAGCCGGGTCCGCTTGGGACCCAGGTTCGGCACCTCGGCCAGCCGCTCCGGCTGCTCCTCGATGACCTGGAGCGCGTCGGTGCCGAAGTGGTCGACGATCCGCTCGGCCAGCTTGGGGCCGATCCCCTTGACCAGCCCCGAGCCCAGGTAGCGACGGATGCCCTGCACCGTGGCGGGCAGCACGGTGGTGTAGTCCTCGACCTGGAACTGCCGGCCGTACTGGGGGTGCGCCCCCCACCGGCCCCGCAGCCGCAGCGTCTCCCCCGGCTGGGCGCCGAGCAGCGAGCCGACCACGGTGACCAGGTCACCACCGCGCCCGGTGTCCACCCGGGCCACGGTGTAGCCGGTCTGGGCGTTGGCGTACGTGATCCGCTCCAGCGTCGCCTCCAGGACCGCCCCGGTCCGCACCTCCCCCACCTGCACCTGCCGTCCCCTCGCCCCGTCCCCTCGCCGCCGCGCCGTCCGGCGGGCGATGGTGCCACCGCCCGGGGACAGTTCCGGGGTCCTGCCCGGGACCAGGGCGCTCGGTCGGGCCGCGGGAAGTGTCAGCAGGTGCTCGTAGCCTCGCGGCGCTCGCCCGAGCGAGGCACCGACGACACGGAGGACCGGATCATGGCCGGAGACACAGTCATCACCATCATCGGCAACCTGACCAGCGACCCCGAGCTGCGCTTCACGCCCTCGGGAGCGGCGGTCGCCGACTTCACCATCGCGTCCACGCCGCGCACGCTGGACCGCCAGACCCAGGAGTGGAAGGACGGCGAGGCGCTCTTCCTGCGCTGCAGCTGCTGGCGGCAGATGGCCGAGAACGTCGCGGGGTCCCTCACCCGCGGCTCGCGGGTCATGGCCCAGGGGCGCCTCAAGCAGCGGTCCTTCGAGACCAAGGAGGGCGAGAAGCGCACCGTCGTCGAGCTGGAGGTCGACGAGATCGGCCCGTCGCTGCGGTACGCGACGGCGTCGGTCGCCAAGGTCTCCCGGTCCGGGGGTGGAGCCGGCGGCGGCTCCGGCGCGGGGGACGGTCGCGTCGAGGGCGGGCGGGGCGGCTCGCCGGATCCGTGGGCGACGCCCGTCGGCGGCGGCAGCGAGGAGCCGCCCTTCTGAGCCCCGGTGCCGGCGGCACCGCGTCCCGGGAGGACGGCGGTGCCGCCTGCGCGGGCCGGAGGCCGTCCCGAGCGCTCGTGGGGGGATGTCCCCCGCCGCAGGACGGGGGCCCGCGCCGGTGGTCCGGGGGCTGGCTCGACCGCGCCCGACCTCGCGCGGGCCGATCCTGGTGCCCGAGAGAACGACGACCAGGAGGCTCCCGATGAACACCTACGACCCGTCGGACCGCATCCTGTACGTCCACCTGTCCGGACCGGCCGACGCCCGCTCGGCTCCCGTCGACAGCACGACCTCGTGCACCTCGCTGCCCTCCGGGTACGCCAACCAGTCGCCGCACACCCGGCTGCAGCGCCGCACCGCGCCCCTCCGCCCGACCCCGGCGCGACGCCCTCCGCTCACCGCGTGACGGCTCCCCACCGCTCGGCCCGCACGACCGTGGGCTGAGGAGGTCCCGCACACCGCACAGATCCCCGTCGGGAGCCGGCGCGCTCCGGGCGATCCTCCGAACACCCGGCATCCTCGTCCGAGACAGCACGAGAATGCCGGGTGCGCCGTTCTGCGCCGAGTGGGACGCCATTTCCTCGCGCCACCGCCGCGCGCGGGGAGAATGGCGGGCGAAAGCACTCACCGCCATCACCCAGAATCGCGCCAGACGGCGGAGATGCCATTCCCCGCACCGGCCGTCGCCATTCCCGGCGAGAACGTCCTGATTCCGCTGCGACGGCGGAGGGAGTCGCGGGGATCAGGCGACGGGCACCAGCCGGCGCACCGGGGCCTCACCGGCCGGCGGCTCGAGGAGGGCCCGCGCCCGGTCCCGCAGCGTGGCGATCGACCCGAGGTCGGCATCGACGCCGGCGATCTCGTCCGCCGCGCGACGGGCTCCCTTCGCGGCCGTGCCCGCCGCGTCGAGCCGCTCGGACAGGGAGCGGAGGTGGGTGCTGACCACGGCGGAGGTGGCGGTCTTCAGCCGGCTCTGCAGCACCCGCTGGGTGTCGCGCACCTGCTTGGCCAGCACGAGCTGGTGGTCGTCGAGGAGGGCCCGGACCATGGCGCGGGCTTCGCTGCGCCGCCGCTCGAGCTGACGCCGGCGGTCCCCGAGGAGCGCGGCGCCACCGGTCGCCAGCGCGCCGAGCACGGCGGCCGCGGCGATCACCCAGCCCGGCAGCTGCACGCCCATCAGCCGGGAGAGGACGAAGGTCATCATGATGCCGCCGTAGCTGGGCATCACGACCCTGAGCAGGCGGAAGGCGAGGGACTGCCCGCCCAGGACCGGCGGCGTGTGCGGACGGAGGTCGGCGACCAGCTGCGCACCCGGCAGCACCGGCGGCGTCGGGACCTCCGGGGCAGCCAGTCCCAGCTGTCCGGAGAGCCGCGTGGCGACGGCGCGGGCGTCGTCGTACAGCCGGCCGAGGATCCGGTCGGCCTCGTACACCAGGCGCCCCCGCAGCCAGCTCTCCAGCTCCGCGCCGTGCCGGCCGGGATCGCTCGACACGATCGTGGTGTCGGCCTCGGCCTGCAGCGCGCGGGTGGACATCCGCACCTCGAACTCCAGGTCGGAGCCGAGGGCGGCGAAGCCCTCCCCCAGCACGGCCGACCACGCCTGGGCGCGCGACTCGAACGCCTCCCGGCGGGTGCGGGCGTCGGCGAGCTCGGCCTGCAGCCGGCGGGCGCGGCCGGGGTCGGTCAGGTGCGCACGTCGGGCGCGGAGGTCGACCTCGAGCGAGTCGCACGAGCGCAGGACGGCAGCCGCGGCGTCAACGACGGCACCACCGGTCGGGACCGGCGACTCCAGCGCCCAGCGGGCTCCGGCGAGTCGCTCGACCAGGTCCTGCCGGTCGTGGACGGCGGCACCCTCGCTGCACCGGTCGAGCAGTTCCCGGACCTCGGCCGTCGCCCGGCGGGCGTCGATGGGTTCGGATCGATGGGCGGTCATCTCACGCGTCGTCCTCGTCGTGTCGGGAGAGCCGGCGTGCCGCACGTCCCGGGCAGGAGGCCGAGGGGTCTCCCGGCGGGGCGGGGCATGCCTGCCCGAGGGGCTCGCACGGGCGGGCGGCCGGGTCGGGCGCGACGACCACGGGACGGACCGCGGCCTCGTGCACGCTGCTCCTGCAGGGCTCGGCGGTCGGTCGTGGGGTGAAGGCGGTGGCGTGATCCGGGTGGACAGGGCCACGCCACCGGGGCTCGGGGGGTCGTCGCAGCTCTCGATCGGCAGCCGCCGCTCCGGCGACACGGCACCGGCGGTGCCGGGCGGGACGGACCGGCTCGCTCCGCACTCGCGGGGTGGGGGGGGGGGGGGGGGGGGGGGGGGGGGGGGGGGGGGGGGGGGGGGGGGGGGGGGGGGGGGGGCTGGGGTGTATTTTTTGTTGTTTTTGTTTTATTTATTATTTAATAATTTATATTATTTA